>NZ_CP040948.1:0-325372 GCF_006363955.1 Methylophilus medardicus | reverse complement strand
TTTTTTTAAGCCACGTTGCAATCATTTACGGCATATTAGCAGTCAAATTACTGCAAATACTTTGATTTTAGCGACATCAAGACTACAGAAGCGTACGCAATGCCTGCATGAGTGCCTGATTTTGGCTTGGGTTGCCTATCGTGATACGTAAAAAGTCCAAAATACGTGCCGGTTTTTTGAAATGGCGGACGATGACAGCTTGATCACGCAAGCCTGCGGCCAACTGCTCGCCGGCATGTTTTGGATGTTTGGCAAAAATGAAATTGGCCCCTGAGGGCAACACTTCAAAGCCTAGCGACTGCAAGTCAGCGACTAACGCTTCTCGCGCAACGATCACTTGCTGACGCGTTTGCTCAAAATAGGCCTCATCCTGTATGGCTGCAATTGCCCCGGCTTCAGCGAAACGGTCCAGAGGATAAGAGTTAAAACTATCTTTGATACGAATCAGCGCTTGAATCAATGTCGCATTGCCCAGCGCGTAGCCAACCCGCAAGCCCGCCAAAGACCGCGATTTTGAGTACGTGTGTGTCACCAGTAAATTCGGATACTGGTTGACCAACGACACGGCGGACTGAGTACCAAAATCCACATACGCTTCATCCACCACCACCACCGAATGGGTGTTCGCTTTCAGTAAGCGCTCAACGTCACTCAAGGGCATGGGCACCCCTGTCGGCGCATTAGGGTTTGGGAAGATGATTCCACCATTCGGGCGCAAGTAATCATCAATCGCAATTTCAAACTGCGCATTCAAAGGCACGGTTTCAAACTCGATGCCATACAAACCGCAATACACCGGATAAAAGCTGTAGCTAATATCGGGAAACAATAGCGGTTGATCATGCTTCAATAACGCTTGAAACACATGTGCCAGCACCTCATCGGACCCATTGCCGACAAAGACTTGATTGGCTTGCAAACCATAATATTCAGCAATGGCTGACTTTAAACGACTAGAATCCGGGTCTGGATACAACCGTAAACTCTCTGATGCTTCCGCTTGTAAAGCCGCGAGCACCTTTGGGCTAGGCCCAAAAGGATTTTCATTGGTATTGAGCTTGACCAGATTTTGTAGCTTGGGTTGTTCTCCCGGCACATAAGGGGTCAGGCGATGAACAAGTTCACTCCAATATACACTCATGATGTCACTCTGGCTTTAGGCGATATTCAGCACTGCGGGCGTGCGCCTGCAAACCCTCGCCATAAGCCAAGGTTGCCGCAATTTTACCCAGGGTTTGCGCGCCGGCGGCTGAGACCATAATCAAGCTGGAGCGCTTCTGGAAATCATACACCCCCAACGGCGAGCTAAAACGGGCGGTCCGTGACGTCGGCAGAACGTGGTTTGGGCCCGCACAATAATCACCCAGCGCCTCACAGGTATCGCGACCCATAAAGATCGCGCCAGCATGCTTGATGCGCTGACTAAAGGACAGCGCATCATCCATCGATAACTCGAGGTGCTCGGGCGCGATGTAATTCGAAATGTCCGCCGCCTCTGCCAGATCTTTCACTTGAATAAGGGCACCGCGATTTTGTAGTGAGGTGCGAATAATGTCTTGACGAGGCATATCAACGACCTGACGCTCAATACTTGCCTGCACTTGATCGAGAAAATCCGCGCTTGGGGAGAGCAAGATAGCTTGTGCCAGTTCATCGTGCTCAGCCTGACTAAACAAGTCCATCGCCGTCCAGTCTGGGTTACTTTTGCCATCGCTGATGACCAAAATTTCAGAGGGGCCAGCAACCATATCAATCCCTACCACGCCAAAGACACGACGCTTGGCTGCTGCCACATAAGCATTGCCAGGACCGACAATTTTATCCACTTGCGGCACGGTCTGCGTGCCATATGCCAAGGCCCCGACAGCTTGTGCGCCTCCGATACAAAATACGCGGTCTACGCCACACACTGCAGCAGCGGCGAGAACCAATGGATTTTTTTCACCATTGGGGGTCGGCACCACCATGATTAATTCTTGCACGCCCGCCACTTTGGCCGGAATCGCGTTCATTAACACTGATGAAGGATAAGCCGCTTTACCACCAGGCACATAGAGGCCCACACGATCCAGTGCAGTCACCTGTTGGCCCAGCAAAGTGCCGTCCGCCTCGGTGTAGTGCCAAGATTGCATCACTTGCTTTTCATGATAACTGCGTACACGGCCTGCGGCTGCTTGCAAAGCTTCACGCTGTGCTGGCGGTAAATTGTTTAACGCCGCATGCAACTCTGCCTGCGGAATCTCTAATTGCGCCAAATGCTGTGCGTTCGTTTTATCGAAGCGATTTGTATATTCAAGGACGGCTTCGTCACCACGACTTTTCACGTCTTTTAGGATATTCGCAACGACTTGATCAATGCTGTCATCCTGAGCGGTTTCAAAAGCCAGTAATGCCTTTAACTCGGCATCAAAGCCAGCATCCTGTGTATTTAAGCGTTTAATCTTCATAAATCTCTATCAATTAATCTTGACGAATAGCGCCTGCAAAGCTGTCAATAATCGGTTGCAGCATGGGGCGGTTCACTTTGTAAGAGGCCTGATTCACCACCAGACGCGAGCTGATCGCGCCTACCTCTTCTACTGCTTTGAGCTTATTCGCGCGCAAAGTTCCACCCGTGCTCACCAAATCCACAATTGCGTCTGCCAAACCCACTAATGGGCCCAGCTCCATCGATCCATATAACTTAATGAGATCGACATGCATGCCTTTGGCTGCAAAGTGTGCACGCGCGGTTTTTACGTATTTGGTCACTACTTTAAGCCGCGCGCCTTGACGAATACTCGCCTCGTAATCGAAGTCCTCACGCACAGCCACCATCATTTTGCAGCGTGCAATATTCAAATCGAGCGGCTGGTACAAGCCTTCACCACCATGCTCATCCAGCACATCCTTGCCCGCAATACCGAGGTCGGCAGCGCCGTATTGCACATAGGTCGGCACGTCGGTGGCGCGCACAATGATCAAACGGACATCAGGACGATTGGTAGGCAAAATTAACTTACGTGAGGATTCTGGATCTTCTAGTGACTGAATCCCTGCGGCAGCCAACAGCGGTGTAGTTTCTTCAAAAATGCGCCCTTTGCTGAGTGCAATAGTAATCATGATTAATTCGATCTACGCACTTTGGCGCCCAGTTTATTCAGTTTTTCTTCAAGTTTTTCGTAACCACGATCCAGATGGTAAATGCGGTCAATCACGGTTTCACCCTCTGCGACCAAGCCAGCCAACACCAGCCCAGCAGAGGCCCGTAAATCAGTCGCCATCACGTTGGCGCCTTCTAAGGCTGAGACGCCTTGCACCAGCGCGGTATTACCTTGTACATCGATATTAGCGCCCATGCGCTGCAACTCTTGCACGTGCATAAACCGGTTTTCAAAAATGGTCTCAATCACGGTACACACGCCCTCTGCCACCGTATTCATCGCCATAAATTGCGCCTGCATATCGGTGGGAAACGCCGGATGTGGCGCGGTGCGTACATTGACCGCCTTGAGTTTTCCGTGACTTTTTACAGTAATGCTCTGGCTGTCATGGCTAATCGTCGCGCCGGCTTCACGCAGCTTTTCAATCACTGCCTCCAGCAAATCGGCACGGGCATTTTTCAACGTCACTTCGCCACCGGTCATCGCCGCTGCCACCATATAAGTGCCAGCCTCAATGCGGTCACAGACTACATGATGCTGCGCACCGGTTAGGCGCTCTACGCCCTCGATGGTGATGGTATCGGTGCCTGCGCCAGAAATCTTGGCACCCATTTTATTCAGACATTCTGCCAGGTCGACTACTTCGGGCTCTTTGGCAGCGTTTTCCAGCACGGTGGTGCCTTGTGCCAAGGTAGCTGCCATCATTAAATTCTCGGTGCCGGTGACCGTGACCAAATCCATGTAGTACTTGGTGCCCTGCAAGCGCCGGTTAGGTAGGTGCAAGGTGCTAGCTTGGATATAGCCGTGCGTAATATGCATGGCCGCGCCCATCGCTTGCAAACCTTTGATGTGCAAATCGACAGGCCTAGAGCCAATCGCACATCCGCCCGGCAACGAAACGCGTGCCGTGCCGAAACGTGTCAACAATGGCCCCAACACTAAAATCGAGGCCCGCATGGTTTTCACCATTTCATAAGTGGCTTCAAATGAGGCCACATCACTGGCGTCCAGCGTGACTTGATCCGCTTGCTTAGTCACTTTCACGCCCATGGTGTCGAGTAATGTTAGCGTAGAAGCCACATCACGTAATTCGGGCACGCCGGTTAAGGTTAAAGGCGTTTCTGCCAACAAGCCGGCGCACAAAATAGGTAACGCAGCGTTTTTGGCCCCTGAGACAACAATCTCGCCATGCAGCGGGATGCCGCCTTCAATAATCAGTTTATCCAAAATTACGCTTTCGCTAATAGTTCTTGCAATTCACCGCTTTGATACATGCTACGCATGATGTCAGCACCACCAATAAACTCGCCTTCTACATATAGCTGTGGAATGGTTGGCCAGTTGGCATACTGTTTAATGCCTTCTCGGATATCCATGTCCTGCAAGACGTCTACCGTCACGTATTCTGCACCACAGGCGCTCAGAATTTGACACGCCACGCTAGAAAATCCACATTGTGGAAATTTCGGGCTACCCTTCATGTATAACACCACTTTATTACTGCTCACCGTGTCTTTGATTTTTGCTTGTGCATCCATAATGATTGACTCCAAATATGCGTTAAAACACTAGGCTTGCTGTTGCTGCCATTGTGTCGGGGTATAGGTTTGCATAGACAGCGCGTGTATCTCCGCCCGCATGCGATCACCCAAGGCCGCGTAGACCAATTGATGTTGCTGAACCATGCGCTTGCCTTCAAAGGCCGGGCTCACAATCACCGCATCGAAATGCGTGCCATCATCGCCATTGACCTTTAGGTAATCGCACGCTAATCCGCTGCGGATATATGCTTCAAGTTGCGCTGCTGTTAACACAAAACCTCACTTATTGATTTAAATGCAGCACAGCCAGACAGGGCAATCGTGACCTGTTCTAACGTGCTAACTGCGTAATTTATAACCGGATTTTAACATCTTTAGGCATAGCCACGCCAATGCTAGCAAGAAGCTCGCTACCACGCCGAGGCTGAGCCATGGTGAAACATCGCCATGCCCAAAAAATCCATAGCGAAAGCCATCAATCATGTAAAAAAACGGATTCAGTTGCGACACCGCCTGCCAGAAGGGTGGCAAAGAGTGGATGGAGTAAAATACACCTGACAAAAAGGTCAATGGCATAATCACAAAATTCTGAAAAGCCGCCATCTGATCAAACTTATCTGCCCAAATCCCAGCAATAATCCCAAAAGTGCCTAGTAAAGCACTGCCCAGCAAGGCAAAAGCGAATATCCAACCGGGATAAACAGTAGGCACCGTCACAAAACACAATGCGACCAAATAAATGCTTAAGCCCACCAACAAGCCTCGTATCATGGACGCAGCTAAAAACGCCACAAAGAACGACAATGTATTAATGGGTGTCAGGAGCAGAAAAACGATATTGCCCATGACTTTGGACTGAATCAAGCTGGATGAGCTGTTTGCAAAAGCGTTTTGTAACAAAGACATCATCATCAAGCCTGGCACCAAAAAGGCGGTGTAACTGACCTGATCGTAGACTTTGACATGTGATTCGAGTACATGTGAGAAAATCAGCAGATACAATAGCGCCGTCAAAATAGGCGATGCCACGGTTTGAAAAGCCACCCGCCAAAATCGTAACAGTTCCTTTTTAAACAAGGTATAAACCCCTCGCCAGCGCGGGGTCACGATATCATCGAGCCAAAAAAAGGGGTTGAGCCACTTCATCCTTGTGCGCCTTGTTGATTACCCACCAGATTCAAAAACACATCTTCCAGATCAGCTTCTTGCAATTGCATATCCTGTATCTCCACCTTGGCTTCACGCAACACACGCAACACCGTTTCGACCTGCGTCAGCTCCGACAAGCCAAGTATCACCTCATCGCCTTGTTGCTGCTTCACCAGTGACAACAGCTGTGGCGGAAGCGCCCCAGTCAAGCGCAGCGATAGTTGCTTGGTCGCATGATTTTTGAGCAGTGCCCGCGTCGTATCCAACGCCACGATACGGCCTTGTTTCATCATTGCAACACGCTGACACAAGGCCTCTGCCTCCTCAAGATAATGCGTGGTTAAAATGATGGTATGCCCTTGCTGATTGAGTTGCTGGATGAACGCCCACAGCATTTGCCGCAACTCCACGTCTACGCCCGCAGTCGGCTCATCGAGGACAATCACTGGCGGCTTGTGCGCCAACGCCTGCGCGATGAGCGCCCGACGCTTCATACCGCCAGACAGTTTACGCATATTGGTATGCGCTTTATCTGTCAGCCCCAAGCCTTCAATGACTTCATCAATCCAGGGATCGTTTTCAGGACCGCGACCAAAATAACCAGCCTGAAAACGTAACATTTCACGCACATTAAAAAACGGATCAAATACCAGCTCTTGTGGCACTACGCCAAGTGCATGGCGGGCACGCTGATATTCCGTATGCACGTCGTGCCCCATAATACGGATCTGACCCGTGGTCGCTTGTTGCAAACCGGCCATTAAACTAATCAGCGTTGATTTACCAGCGCCATTCGGGCCCAGCAACGCAAAAAACTCGCCTTGTTCAATCTGCAAATCAATCCCACGTAGCGCTTCGAAATCGCCGAAACGCTTAGTGATGCCAGTAATTTCAATGGCTGCTGCCACGCATACCCTTTCGCTATCCCAAAAAAAACGAAACCCCACCTCGTCAGAGCTGGGGCTGTTAGACTAAAGTTTTGCTAATTTAACAAAAATCCGTCGACACCATAGAGTTGCATTAAACTTCGCAAATTTTCTGGCACCCCGATCACCGACATCGCCCCTGGTTCGGTATGCTGATGATTCAGTTGTCGCTGAATCTCTAGAATCAAACTCACAGCCACCGTATCTACTGCCACAACTTTGGTGAAATCCAGCGTTAGCGGTGACTCCAGCTTTAGCGTTTGCAGATGCGTCAGTGTTTCACTGATGTTGGTAATCAGCAGATTTCCGCTAAAACTCAATGTGTTCTGCTGTTGCGTAATTTGAGCCACAAACTTCTCCGCGTCTTTCGAATACAATGCCTGGCTACTATTTACCAGTGGCCGCTTTGTTTTTGTCAGACAATTTTTTTGTTAAGCTATCCAAGCCATTTTGGCGAATTTCTTGCGCAAATTGGCTCCGATAGTTTGTCACCAGGCTGACGCCTTCGATCACAATATCAAACACTTTCCAATCGTCACCTTTTTTGCTCAAGGTATAGTCGACGCCAATTGGGTCGCCGCCGGGTTGCTGAATCGCCGTTTTCACTGTAGCAGCCTCTGCGCCTGCCTCCATCCGAAAAGGCTTATATTCGATGGCCTGATTTTTATATTTAGACAATGCGGTCGCATAAGTGCGCAACAGCAAGGTTTTAAACTCCGCCTGAAAGGCAGTTTTTTGCTCTGGCGTGGCGTTGGTCCAATTTTTACCTAATACTAAACGCGACACTTTTTCAAAATCAAAGTTAGGCAGAATTTTTTCTTCCGCCAAGGCAAAGATCTTTTGCTGGTTGCCGGCTTGAATATCTTTGTCGGTTTTGATGACATCAATCACGTCATCGGCTGTTTTCTTGACCAGTTGATCTGGCGTCATTCCCGCCATCGCTGCACTACTTAACAGCATCATGGCAACTGCCATCCACCACTTTTTCATTGTATTCCCTTTATCAATTGATTGTGAGTTACTTACCAATTTTGTCCAATGGACTGGCATCTAACGCATCAGTTGCGGATTCGGTTGATGCCGTCGTCGATTTTGTTGGCTTGTCATCGCTCTCGGTGGCTTTGCTATAGAGGAACTGACTAATCAGCTTTTCTAGCACAACCGCATCTTGTGTTTGCGTGATCTTGTCACCGTCTTTGAGGCTGGTTTCATCTCCGCCTGCTTCAAGCCCTACATATTGCTCGCCTAACAAACCGGCCGTGTAGATGTTGGCAAAAGTATCTTTTGGGAAGTTGTAGCGCGTATCAATGTTGAGACTGACCACCGCCTCATAAGTTTTAGGATCAAACACAATATCGTTCACACGGCCCACGACCACACCGGCACTTTTCACCGGGGCACGTGGTTTGAGGCCGCCAATATTTTCAAAATTCGCAGTGACCAGATAGGTTTGGCTAATATTGCTGGTCGTCAGATTGCCTACTTTCATGGCCAAGCCAAGCAAAGCCGCAAAACCGAGTGCGACAAAAATGCCTACCCATAAATCAATTGTTGTTCTTTCCATTGCTTATTCCCCGCGAATCACCCTGTGTCCTGCTGCTAAACCGCAAGCATGAACGACGTTAAAATAAAATCCAAACCCAGCACAGCCAGTGATGAGGTCACCACTGTTCTGGTGGTTGCGCGACTGACGCCTTCAGCTGTTGGTGGCGCATCATAGCCCTCAAACAGCGCTATCATCGTACAAGCTACCCCAAACACGACACTTTTGAGCGCCCCATTCAAAATGTCGTACTGCCAATCCACATTGGCTTGCATTTGCGACCAGAAGGCCCCTGCATCGACCCCGATGAGCGGCACCGCGACCAGATAACCGCCCAAGATACCCACCATAGAAAATAGCGTTGCGAGTATCGGCATGGCAATCACGCCGGCCCAGAACCGCGGCGCAATGACACGCGCAATCGGACTGACAGCCATCATTTCCATGGCTGATAGCTGCTCAGTCGCCTTCATCAAACCGATTTCAGCGGTAATCGCCGTGCCTGCCCGACCTGCAAATAAAAGCGCAGTGACCACCGGACCCAATTCACGCACCAAGGCCAAAGCCACCAGCACACCAATCGCCTCTGAGGAGCCATATTTCTGCAGGGTTTGATAGCCCTGCAGCGCCAGCACCATACCCACAAAAAATGCAGAGACCAGTATGATAATCAGCGACAACACACCCGTGAAATAAACTTCGCGAATGGTCAGACGAAAGCGCCGAAAGCTCTCGCCTGATGAGATCAACGTCAACCAGAATAAGCGACCACCCGCGCCCAGACGCCAGACTTTATTAATACAGCCTGCCCCCAGTTTGCTTAGCATGCGTTTTAGTTTATGCACCATCATTAACGCGCTCCCCGTAACAAACTGGCGTGATATTCAGGCGCAGCATAATGGAAAGGCACAGGACCATCTTTTTCTGCGTGGACAAACTGGTGCACAAAAGGTAATTCGGATTGGCGTAAATCGTCTGGCGTACCTTCAGCGGCCACCACACCATCGGCGACAAAATAAACGTAATCGGCAAACTGGAAGGTTTCCTCAACGTCGTGCGTGACGATAATCGAGGTGGCGCCGAGCGCATCATTTAAGCTGCGAATCAAATCACAAATTGCGGCCATCGAGATGGGATCCAAGCCTGCGAATGGTTCATCATACATAATGATGCTGGGATCTAAGGCAATCGCTCGCGCCAATGCGACACGCCTAGCCATGCCGCCAGAAAGCTCAGTCGGCATTAAAGCATGTGCACCGCGCAAGCCGACCGCGTTCAATTTGAGCAAGACCATATCGCGGATCATGCTCTCCGGCAAGCTGGTATGTTCACGCATCGGGAAAGCGACATTCTCAAACACGGACAAATCGGTAAACAAAGCCCCATGTTGAAACAGCATGCCCATTTTGCGACGCAGACGATAAATGCCTTCACGATCTTGCTCATGAACGACCTCACCCCCGACTTGCACCTCGCCCTTGGTTGGCTTGAGCTGACCGCCAATGAGCCTGAGCAACGTGGTTTTTCCACTGCCGCTCCCGCCCATGATGGCCACGACCTTGCCTTTGGCAAAAGTCATATTGATGCCTTTGTGCAGCAAGCGACCTTTATACCCGAAAGAGAGGTCTTTAATTTCTACAATTGCGTTTGCCATAGGAAGTGGGTGATGTAAAACGGGTTCTATTCTAAAACAGAATATGGTCTGAAAAAATGAATGTATCAGACATAAAACAAAAAGCCTGAAAAACCAGGCTCTTTGCGACAAGATTATGTTGTATTCTACACTAAAAACTCATACAGACTAAGTACGGTGTCGCGGCCACGGGCACTGCTTCACCGGTTCCTGCGGTCCCATTTTGCAATATCCGCATCATGCCGGTATTACCCGCCCCGTCATCCATCATAGTATCCAGTTGCAGCGCGTAACGCCCTAGGATGGCATCAGAACACATCGCATGTGCACTCGTAAAAGTACCTGCGGTCACCGCACCAAGTTCACCTACACTGGTCACCCCTAACCGACCCCCCTCGCTGTTGCGTGCAGCGTATTGTGAACTGTTGACCTCTGTCGGCCCTGTCGCCAATCCAGCCAAGCGTAAGTGTTGCCAAAGCAAGAATGATTCATCGGTGTTGGTTGATGAATCCCAACTCCCTTGTATTAGGCCGTTTTGCGATTGACCACTGCTGGTTGGATTAACCCCATTCACATGCGTGGCGGCGCTATGATCATCACCCGGCAACACCCTAAAGCGATCCTGATAGGCATAAAAATACGCGGGGATATTTCTAAAATCACTCGCCAAACTCTTCACTTTGGCATTGGCGATCAGCTCTTGTCCGCGCATGACGCCCGCCAATAATAAGCCTGCGATCACGAGCACAATCGCCAATTCAATCAAACTAAATCCTAAGTGCTTTTCCATCATCAATCCTCCTGATATCACCATGTTTGCGACCGTTGAACGAAGAATGCCGGGGCGCGTTAGGTGCAATAAAAGCTGAACGCAGCTCATACTAACATAACTTAATAGTTGATAACGAACACTGAGAGTAGGAGTGGGAGTAGGTACAAAGAAAACGGGCAGTTGCTTGCGCAACTGCCCGTGGGTCAACGTACTTAAAATTTAGAGCGTGCCGTAGGAATGGAGACCGCTTAGAAACATATTCACGCCCAGAAAAGCAAAGGTCGTGACCAACAAGCCCACCAAGGCCCACCAAGCTAACACCGCACCACGTAAGCCTTTCATGAGACGCAAATGTAGCCAAGCAGCATAATTTAGCCAAACAATTAGCGCCCAGGTTTCTTTTGGATCCCAAGACCAGTAACCACCCCACGCTTCAGCCGCCCACATTGCACCTAAAATAGTCGCGATGGTAAAAAAAGCAAAGCCAACCGCAATCGCTTTGTACATTAAATCATCTAGCACATGCAGGGCGGGCAAGCGGCTGGCAAGCACACCTTGCTTCACCAACAGATAGGCGCCAGCGACCATGGCCGCCAGAGAAAATGCACCGTAGCCGATGAAATTGGCTGGCACATGGATCTTCATCCAATAGCTTTGTAGTGCGGGCACCAAGGGTTGAATTTCATTGGCATGTCGGTCAAAGGTATACCAGAGAATAAAGCCGACTGCGGCATTGATGACCACCAACACAAATCCACCTAACTGGCGCGTGTTGAACAGCTTCTCGTAATGCAGATAGAGTAGAGCCGTAATCAAGCAAAACAGAATAAACACTTCATACAAATTACTGATTGGGATATGACCCACGTCTGGCGCAATCAGGTAAGACTCGTACCAGCGCACCATCAAACCGACAAATCCAAACAAAGTGGCAGCCCAAGTTAATGCGGAGGCTACTTTTGCCGTAAATGCAGATTTTTGAAATAAGGCCAGCCAATAAGTCAGCATGGCCAGCACAAACAACACATTCATCCACATAATCGCAGATTGGCTCGCCAGTAGAAACTTCAGCAAGAACCGTTGACTGGCGTTTGCCAGATCGGCTTGATAGCTATACACACCGATCAGGCTCAACACCGCCACACCGAGTACCAAGCGCGCAATCGCTGACCAGCGCCAGCCGAGATAACTAAACAACCCAACGGCTGCAAACAGAAAACTCACTTCATACACATCCATGAAGCCTGCATATCGTTGATAAGAAAAAATGCCCCCCGCCAACAGTAGCAAGGCGTACAGCCAGTCCAGTTTACTTAATGATTGCCAAAAAGACGTTGGCTTTGTTAATACTGATGCATTCATCGCATTCCCCTCTTCTATTCAGTCAGGCCGCGGGCTGCAACATTGCAGCCACTTGCTGTTGCACACGTTCAAAATCTTGATCCAGATCCATATTCTTACGGTTGGACGACATGGCCAACAAGACTTCTTGTTGTGCTGGTTTGATCAATAACCACAAGCGACGTTCCTTGATATAAAACATCGCAAAAATACCGATCACCAACATCACCGAACCCAAATACACCCAGTTTTGGCCAGGGGAGCGTGTCAACTGAAAACCGCTGGCTTGCTTAAGGGTGTAATCGTTTAATTGAAAATAATACGGCGTGCCATAAAAAAACAAATCGTTCATGGCATTCAGGCTGTCTTGGATGAACATCACTGTTTCTTGATTTTCAGGCGCAGGCTCAAGCTGACGCTCAGCACGACTGATTTGATAACCTTGTAAAGCGGCGCGATTGAGTAACTTCAGATAGGTCTGCGCTGCCTGCTCACGTTGATCTTTGGGCACGGCGCCCTCAATGATGCGTGACAATGCACTATAACCACCTTGCTTAAAGGTCAGGAGCAGATGCTGCAAACTTTGCTCAAATTGTGTCTTTAAGGCCGCATTGTTACCTGGCATTTGATTCGCGACCTGGCTAGCAATGTCATGAATCCGCTGCTCGTTGCGCAAGGTCTGCCGTAAATGCATAAACCCGTTAATTTCTAGCGCATCATCGGCTGGAATGCGCAGATATTTGAATTCATCGGCTACCGTCTCACGCATCCCAGACACAAAGTAGGCCCGACCATCTAACTGCAATGGCTGCATATAACTCATGTATTCGCGGGCTTGACCACTCGCGTTACGCAACTTGTAAGTGGTATTTGGACCTACGTTGTGCGGCTTACCTTTGCCGTCTGCGGATAGATTCAGAATATTAAACTGACGGAACTCATTAAACTCGACACTCATCTTTTGAGCGCCTTCGCCGAGTGCGCCTTTTTGCAAGATGACGCCATCGATATCAAAAGCTGCTTGCTTGGTGGCTGACAAATCCCACAATTTGAATTTGAGTTGTGAGCCGCCATCCTGAAAGTCGGACTGGTAAATCGCAATCCCTTTATAGATGAAAGGGTGATTCACCCGCACCGTGGCTTCAATCGGTTTGGCCACCGCGGGATCCGTAATGAGAATGTCACTTTCAAACGACTTAGGCATGCCAGTCGCATAATGTTCAATGCGAAAATCTTTGAGCGCCACGGTAAAAGGTAAATCTTGCACCAGATAGCCATCTCTGACACGAACGAAGGCTACATTGTCCCGCTCACCTTCAGGCAGCGTCATGTTGGCTCTAAAAGACAAGTTATTGGTGCCAAGACGGCTGTCTGCAGGCACCAAGCGTGACGCCACATCACGGGTTTCGATTTTCTTCAAACCAAACAGCTCTTGCACTTTTAACGGCAAGTTGCCATCAAGCAAGCCACCAAAGCAAATAACCACAATAGCCACATGCGTAAAAATATAGCCAAGACGTTGATGTGTGCCCACCTTGGCGGCAATGAGTAAATCGCCATTGTCTTGTGCTTTGGTTTTAAAGCGATAACCCGCAGTGGTTAAAAAGTCACTTAGCTGCGTTTGCAAAGTAGTCGCTGGCAAGGGCGAGGCCACCGTGGCCTGATGTTCAAACAATCGCAAGGACTTTTCGGTGGCATGCTCTTTATAAACCTGCCACTCTTTGATCATCAGCGGCGTGTTACGCAGCACGCATAACGTGGTCGACACCACCAAAAACAATAAAATGAGCAGAAACCAGGCCGCATGATACACATCGAACAAACCCAGCAACTCAAACAACTCAAACCAGAATTGGCCGAATTTAACAATGTAGTTGGTGTATGGCTCGTTTTGCTTGAGCACTGTACCAATAATGGAAGCGACACCTAGCAGCGTCAATAAGCTCACCGCAAAGCGCATCGAGCTGAGCAATTCATACACACGCCGTGACAGGGGAATCGGTGCTTTCAAAACAATCTCTTTAAAATAAACCAGTGAAGGTAACGCACAAAGGAAAAAGTCAGTGTTGACAATAACGCATGGTGCGCATTTGTGGACGACATCTAAAGCAAAAGGTTGCATCCACTGACAGCAAAAAAGGTGGCCGCAGCCACCTTTTTTCGATCAAAGCAGACTAGCGCAGGCCTTGAATATAGTCTGCAACCGCTTGCATCTCGGCATCCGTCATTTTCGCCGCAATCGCCATCATCATTGGCGCATTGGCACGCTCACCGGTACGGAATGTTCTCAATTGCTGCACGGTGTAGTCAGTATGCTGTCCTGCCAAGCGTGGAAACTGCTTCGGCAATCCGGCACCTGTGGCGCCGTGACAGGCCGCACAGGCAGGCACTTGCGTCGCAGCGATACCACCGCGGTAAATTTTTTCACCTAACGAACCTTTACCGTTGCTCTTGGCTTTGGCTAGCTTGATACTTTGGTTAGAAAAATACTTTGCCAAACCCTCCATGTCTTCTTGGCTGAGCGCACCCGCCATGCCAGACATAATCGCGTTAGCACGTGTACCTTCTTTAAAGTTGTTCAGTTGCTTGAGCAAATATTCAGGATGTTGACCAGCCAATTTAGGATTGGTGGTAATCACGCTATTGCCATCTGCACCATGACAAGCAGCACATACGTTTTGTACAATTTTCTCCGGGCCATTCACCACTGGCGCGGCTTCAGCTGACGCAGCTTCCTCAGCAAATACTGGGTGCACGCCCATGGCGAACAACACAAACAATCCCGCTTTAAAACTCTTTAACATCATTCTATGCCCCGACATTTTATTCTCCGTCATTTTATCAAACAAACCTTGTTCGTGATAGCATGCTCAGCTGAATAGTCCATAAAACCTTGAGGCAACTCAACTCATCATGCCAGTTTTTCAAAACGCCCGCTTTCATCTGTCGGCGCACCATCTCCGTGACCTACCGCCTGCCAGCGGCATTGAGGTCGCCTTTGCCGGGCGCTCGAATGCGGGTAAATCCAGCGCCTTAAACACCTTGGCCAACCATAATCGGCTGGCATTTGTGAGCAAGCAGCCAGGCCGCACCCAGTTAATTAACTTTTTCACGCTGGGCGACGACAAACACTTAGTCGACTTGCCGGGCTATGGCTATGCAAAAGTCCCTGAGTCAATGCGCATGCACTGGCAAAACGTGTTGTCACGCTATCTGAGCGAACGCCAAAGCTTGGCTGGACTGGTGCTGGTGATGGATAGCCGCCACCCATTAACGCCCTTGGACAGACAAATGCTGGACTGGTTTTGTCCCTCAGGCAAACCAGTGCATGTTTTGCTTACCAAGAGCGACAAACTCTCCCGCAGTGAATCGACAATTTTGCTGGGAAAAGTTCGCAAAGAACTGCATATGGGTTGGGGTGAACAGATCTCGGTGCAACTTTTTTCTAGCCTCAAAAAACAAGGCGTGGAAGAAGCTGAAACCGTGCTCAGCACATGGTTGTTTGGCGACAATGATACAGAGTCGCCGGTAGACGCCGTCTAAGCGCTATGCGCGCTTAAATACCAAATCCCATACCCCGTGGCCTAACTTTAAGCCACGATTTTCAAATTTGGTGAGTGGCCGATAGGCTGGCTTATCGGCGTAATCGATTGCGGTGTTTTGGAGCCGCGGCTCAGCTTGCAGCACTTCCAATACCCACTCAGCATAGGCTTGCCAATCGGTGGCCACATGCAAATAAGCGCCCGGTTTCAACTTTGTGCAAACTAATTGAATAAATTCGGTCTGAATCAAGCGGCGCTTGTGATGCCGCTTTTTATGCCAAGGATCTGGGAAAAAAATATGCACCCCATCAAGCGAGCCATCTGGAAGCATGTTTTGTAGCACCTCAACCGCATCATGCTGCACGATGCGCAGGTTTTGAATCTCCCCCTCCTGCATCAGCTTTAACAAACTCCCTACGCCCGGGGTATGCACCTCAACCGCCAAAAAATCGCAATCTGGCAACGTTTGTGCGATTTTTGCTGTGGCATCGCCCATGCCAAAACCAATTTCAAGGATTTTTTTACTGTCGGCGCGACCAAAGGCTTGGTTTAAATCCAGCGGCTGATCGGCATACTCAATACCAAATGTGGGCCATGCCGTTTGCAATGCGCGCTCTTGGCCTTTGGTCAAACGGCCCTGACGCAAAACGAAACTGCGTATACGGCGTTGATAAGGCGCTTCAGCGCTCTCAATAGAGGGATCAATTTCTGTCATGAGCGGCATTATACTTGAGAGGCATGGTTTCCTGCACCTACGCGTGGTTGCTCAACTTGCAGCGCATCGCCGCAGTCGCCGCACCACTCATGCTACAACTGATGCCTTTTATCCCCACTCACAAACCCGAGCAAAGGCACACTGAGCCCTTTAGTCAAAGCTAACACTTTGAATAACTCGCCCATTTCTGCAGGCGAAAGTAGCTTTTGTACCGCGGCGACCATCGGCAGGTAGCGCGCACTGTCGTCTGGCATCACGGTTTCCAGCAGTTGCAATATGCCGCAATTGATTAAAAACTGCGCTTGCGTGGTATAGCCAGCACAGCTTAAGCCCGCTGTCAGCGCGGTCTCTGCGATCGCCGTAAAGTTGACATGGGCAGTGATGTCCTGCAACCCGGGATTGATCAACGGGTCATCATGCGCATAGTGCTGAAAATGGCACATGAGTGTGCCCTGATTCCGTTGCGGATGGTAATACTCATGCGCAGGAAAACCGTAATCTATCCACAACATCATGCCTTGTTGTAACTTGTGGCCTAGGCTGGCGACCAAGCCTTGCGCCGCCGGACAAACTTCAGTAGTGTATCCCTCAGGCCATTGGACGGGCGGCATGCCGGTCACCAGTGCAGCATTTTGTAAGGGCTGAGATTGCCAAACCAACCCCGAGTCAAAGCTTAAGCCACGCTCAAGCCATTGGCCCGCTTGCCACTCGATCAAGTGGACCGGGATGGCGTCAAGCACCTCATTCGCAACCACCACCCCTATCAACGCAGCCGGCAAGGCATCTAACCATTGCACGCGAGCATACAAAGCCGCAGGCAGCCGCTTTTGCAATGTTTGTTGCTGCCGTTGACGCAAGTTCGCGCTCACCTCCAAAATGAAATACCGCTGCGGCAACTGTCCGATGTCGGCCAAATGCAGCAATAGGTCGCTGGCTAATTGGCCCGTGCCCGCACCGAGTTCCAGCACATCGCCGGCGGTGGCCTGCACCACCTGCCCCACTTGCTTGGCAAGCGCCTGCGTAAACAGCGGTGAAATTTCAGGTGCAGTGACAAAATCACCGGCTTGCCCGAACTTATTGGCGTCGCCACTGTAATAGCCAAGGTGGGGTGTATAAAGTGCCATCTGCATGTAGTCTGCAAATGAGATCCACCCCCCCTTGGCATTTATTTGTTGCTGGATGTGCTTGCGCATCTGATCAGAATGCAATTGTGCATTCGCATCCAGCGCCGGCAGTTGTGAAGATTTCGGTTGAGCCATCATGCAACCATTATAATGTGACCCGTCTAGAATAAAGAGACTAACGTGAATTTCCCTTCCGCTTCGAAAGTCGTGCTGATTACCGGTGGCGCCAAACGTGTTGGCGCCGAGATCACGCGTGCACTGCACCAGCAGGGCGCAAACATCCTGCTGCATTACCACACCAGCGCAACCGAGGCGCTCGCCTTACAAACCGAGCTCAACCAGTTGCGGCCAAACAGTGTGGTGTTGGCACAGGCTAATTTGCTCGACATCGACACCTTACCAACATTGGTCAATGCCGCCCTCGACCATTTTGGTCGATTAGATGTGTTGATTAACAATGCTTCCGGTTACTTTCCGACCCCGCTCGGCCAGATCGATCTGGCGCAATGGGAAACGCTGATGGGTAGTAATTTAAAAGCACCCCTTTTTTTGAGTCAGGCAGCCAGTGATGCTTTGCGCGCGAGCCAGGGTTGCATTGTGAATATCACCGACATGCATATCGAGCGTCCGAAAAAAAACTATATGGTGTATAGCGCGGCCAAGGCAGGCTTGGTGAGCTTGACCAAATCGCTGGCACAAGAGCTGGCGCCGACCGTGCGCGTGAATGCTGTTGCGCCCGGGCCAGTGCTCTGGCCGGATGATAATCAAGAGTTTGACGCCGCTTACCGGCAGCAAGTGGTCAATCAAACGCTACTTAAACGTTCTGGCGAACCCTCTGATATTGCCAAGGCAGTCAAATTTCTGATATTCGATGCCCCTTTTATTACGGGTCACGTGTTGGCGGTGGATGGCGGACGTCATCTAAGCTTATAGATACGGCATGAAGCCATCTTTGCAAACCATTACCATACACGCGCTGGCGCCGCCAAAGCCCGCACTTGGGGCAGCCTGCAACGGCTGTGGCATCTGCTGTGCGGCCGAACCCTGCCCGGTAAGTCTGGCGCTACTTTGGCCACACAATACTCCTTGCCGGGCGCTGATTTGGAGCGATGCCAAGCAGCGTTATTGGTGTGGCATGGTGAGTCAACCGTCCCGTTTTATCAGGTGGTTGCCACAAAATCTGGACGCTTTTGCCAGCCGACTGTTCAAACGCTGGATTGCAGCGGATACCGCCTGTGATGTAGCCGTTGAATTTTCCGAATAAAATCAACCCAAATAATCAACGACTTAGCGTGACTTTGCTTCGCTTTCGGCTATAATGCGCGGCTATGAAGACCAAACACTATCCAGACGACGTTAGCCAAAACTTCTTAAAACTGCGCAATCAGTTGATTAGCGCCACGGGCAAAGCCATTGGCGATTACAACATGATTGAAGAGGGCGATACCGTGCTTGTGTGCATGAGTGGCGGCAAAGATAGTCACGCAATGTTGATGATTTTGCTGGCACTGCAGGAGCGTGCGCCGATCAATTTTAAATTGATCGCGATGAATCTTGACCAAAAACAACCCGGGTTCCCGGCGGATATTCTGCCCGCCTATCTGGAAAAACTGGGCGTGGAATACCGGATTGTCGAAGCAGACACTTACTCCATCGTTAAAGAAAAAATTCCAGAAGGCAAAACTACCTGTAGCCTGTGCTCTCGGCTGCGTCGCGGCATCATTTATACCACTGCACAACAGTTAGGGGCCACCAAGATTGCCCTTGGCCATCATCGCGATGACATCGTACAAACTTTGTTTTTGAACATGTTTTATGGCGCCAAAATGAAAGCCATGCCACCTAAACTGGCCACTAACCGCGGTGAG
Organism: Methylophilus medardicus; assembly: GCF_006363955.1. Taxonomy (GTDB): domain Bacteria; phylum Pseudomonadota; class Gammaproteobacteria; order Burkholderiales; family Methylophilaceae; genus Methylophilus; species Methylophilus medardensis. The sequence goes on along the minus strand of NZ_CP040948.1, from coordinate 306,075 downwards.
TTTATGGTGATTCGTCCGCTCGCCTACTGTGCGGAAAAAGATATTGCAACCTATGCCCGTGCCATGCAGTTTCCGATTATTCCATGTGATTTGTGCGGTAGCCAAGAAAACCTACAGCGCCAAAAAATCAAGGATATGCTCAACCAGTGGGAACGCGAACAGCCGGGACGTGTCAACAATATATTCCGTGCCATTGGCAATGTAGAGCCTTCGCATTTGGCAGATTTTGATTTATATGACTTTAAACAATTGAGCCAAGCTAAAGAAGAGGACGAAGATCAAATGTTCGATCACCAAACCTTCGGCAATCAAGACATGCCGCTCACGATCGCCACACAGGATGAGAAGCGCATTGCGTTTTCACGCAAATCTTTTCCGCTGGCGGTGACCACAGAAGAATAAAACAACTTTTTAGTGATGGAAAGCCGTTAAATCATGACTTTCCTCACCGATATGTTGTCTAGTCGTTGAAACGCTTGCTATTATCTAGCCAACTCTTACACAGACCCCTCAATGTCAAAACTGCTGATCGTTGAATCACCTTCCAAGGCCAAAACTCTCAAAAAATATTTGGGCGCTGATTTTGAGGTCTTGGCTTCTTACGGGCATGTGCGCGACCTCATTCCCAAAAATGGCGCGGTAGACCCGACCCAGCAGTTCGCCATGAAATATGACATCATCGACCGGAACAGCAAACACGTCGATGCTATTGCCAAAGCGGTTAAAAATGCGGACAGCATTTATCTGGCCACCGACCCGGACCGCGAGGGGGAAGCCATCTCTTGGCATATTGCGGAGATTCTGGCTGAAAAAAAGCTGATTAAAAACAAACTGATCAAGCGGGTCGAATTTAACGAGATCACGCAATCAGCAGTCAAGCACGCGATTGACCATCCAAGAGATATCTCGATGGACTTGGTCAATGCGCAACAAGCGCGCCGTGCACTGGACTATCTCGTTGGCTTCAACTTATCGCCGCTGTTATGGAAAAAAATCCGCCGCGGCCTTTCAGCCGGACGCGTGCAGAGCCCCGCCTTACGTTTAATCGTCGAACGTGAGCTGGAGATTGAAGCGTTTACCAGCCAAGAATACTGGAGCATACACATGGGTGCGCTCAAGCATGCCCATGGCTTTGATACCAGATTGGTGCAACTGAATGGTCAAAAAGTCGAGCAGTTCACCGTCACCAACCAAGAGCAGCAAGCGGATATTGTCGGCAAGTTGTTACTCGCGTCTGCGGGCAAAACCACCGTCACCCGGGTGGAGAAAAAACAACGTAACCGTAGCCCCGCAGCACCATTTACCACGTCGACACTGCAACAAGAAGCCGTGCGCAAGCTGGGCTTCACCACTAGCCGTGCCATGCGTGTGGCGCAACAACTGTATGAGGGTATGGATGTCGGCAGCGGCACGGTGGGCTTGATTACCTACATGCGTACCGACTCGTTCAGCTTGGCGGCTGAGGCAGTGATGCAGATTCGTGATTACGTCAAAAAGCATTTTGATGCAGACTACCTGCCCAAATCGCCCATCATGTATAAAACCAAAGCCAAGAATGCGCAAGAGGCGCACGAGGCCATTCGTCCGACTGACATTACCCGCTCACCCGCCAGCGTGCGTCAGTACCTCAACGACGAGCAGTTCAAATTGTATGAAATGATCTGGAAGCGTACGCTGGCTTGTCAGATGACGCAGGCCAAGTACGACGCCGTCAGCGTCGATTTGGCGGTCGGCTCTGAATTAAACCTGTTCCGTGCCAGCGGACAAACATTGGTGTTTCCTGGGTTTATTGCCGTATATATGGAAGGCAAAGACGACGACAAGGACGACGAAGATGCCGAAGCCAAGTTACCGCATCTTGAGACAGGTGAAGTGCTAACGGTAGAGAAGATTTTCGGTGAGCAACATTTTACCGAGCCGCCCCCGCGCTACTCTGAAGCCAGCCTCGTGAAATCACTCGAAGAGCACGGTATTGGCCGTCCTTCTACTTATGCCAGCATTATTTCCACCCTGCAAGACCGTGAATATGTAGTGTTGGATAAAAAACGCTTCACCCCTACCGATGTGGGCCGCGTGGTGAACAAGTTTCTTACTGAGCACTTTACCCAGTATGTCGACTATGACTTCACCGCCAAACTGGAAAACGAGCTTGACGAGATCGCGGAAGGCAACCTCGACTGGGTGCCGGTCATGGATAAGTTCTGGCAAGGCTTCAATCAGCAGATTCTGATGAAGGCCGATGTGGAGCGTCCCGGCAATGAGCTGATTGATGAAATGTGTCCAAAATGCGGCAAGCAGTTGCAAAAGCAATTAAGCCGCTATGGCAGCTTCATTGGCTGTACAGGCTATAATGCGACGCCAAAATGTGATTACAAGCGCAACTTAGACGGCGAGGCGAATGCGGCCAGCGAGCCGGTCGTCATTGGGACGGATACCGAGACCCAAAAAGAAATTTATCTGATGAATGGTCCTTATGGCCCTTATTTGCAAGTCGGCCAGCCAGTTGAGGGCGATAAGAAAAAACCCAAGCGCGTCAGCATCCCCAAAGAGATCCCATTAAGCCAGGTCAATATAGACACGGCGCAAATGCTGCTCAGCTTGCCGCGCGACCTCGGCCAACATCCTGAAACGGGTAAGAAAATCGTGGCCAACATCGGCCGCTTTGGGCCGTATGTCAATCATGATGGCAAATTCAAGTCGATCCCGAAAACCGAGAGTGTCTTTAGCATCGATTTAGAAGGCGCAGTCACGTTATTGGCCGCTGCCAATGGCCCGACGCCCTTGGCTGACTTGGGTGCACATCCCTCAGGTGAAGGCCGTATTGAGGTGTTTTCCGGTCGCTATGGCCCGTATGTGCAGCACAGTGGCATTCGTGCAACATTGCCCAAGAGCGTCACCCCGGAGGCGCTCACTGTAGAAGAAGCGCTCGAATTGCTGGCGGAAAAAGCCGCGAAAGATGGCGGAAAAACTGCGAGTAAGAAACCCGCTGCAAAGAAAGCAGCCGCAAAAGCAACAGATAGCGAAAAAGTGCCAGTTAAAAAAGTGGCTGCCAAAAAGACCACCGTCAAAAAAGCCACAGCAAAGAAACCTGCTGCAAAGAAAGCCACGGCCTCCAAAGCAACCACTGCAAAAACTGCCACCAGCAAAAAAACGGCAGCCTCCTAACCACAATAAAAAAAGCGCCGAGGCGCTTTTTTATTACGAAGGATTGGTCCACAGGTGGTCTATGTTGCCGACACCCCAAGCCGCGGCGGACTCATTCCCAACGATCTCATCCATGCCCTTAGACAGATCCAGCTCGATCACTGGGATGTGCATTTTAGATTTGGTGGAAAAAAAGGCTTTGACTACCGGCTTGAGTAAGCTTTCAGGTGTTTGTTTCACCACCACCGCCAATCGGCCAGATTTTAAAATCACCACGGTACCAATAGGGTAAATCCCCAGGCTTTTGACAAATGCTTTGAACACCACCGGATCAAAGTGCCCAGTCCAACTTGCCATGCGTTTTAAGGCGATGCCGGGCTCCCAAGCGGGCTTGTAGGCGCGGGTGGAGGTGACGGCATCGTAGACATCGCAAATCGCGCCCATTTTGGCAAATACACTAATTTGCCCAGCGTCTAACTTTTCGGGATAACCCGATCCATCCACTTTTTCGTGATGATGCAAACAAACATCGAGAGTCACAGGATCTGATACATTGGCTTTTAACAGCATGTCGTAGCCAATTTTCGGATGTTGGCGGATCACGTCAAACTCGTTGTCAGTCAATGCACCAGGCTTATTTAAGATTTGCAACGGGATGCCTGCTTTGCCCATGTCATGCATTAATCCAGCCAGTGCCGCTTGCTTGACCTCGGCCTCAGACAATTTCAGTTCGCGGGCGAGCGCGGTCATCAAGGCACAGACGGCAACCGAGTGCATATAGGTGTAGTCATCGACGGTTTTCAAACGCACCAGACTGATGAGCGCATGCACATTCCGCGAAACCGACGCAGATATTTCTTCCACGATCGGCATCACAGCCTCGGCTTCAATCGCCTTACCCATGCGCAGATCTTTAAACATGGAAGAAATCGCGCTGCGTGAGGAGGAAATAATTTTTGCCGCCTGCTCACGTTCTGCTTCAAGCGTCGTGGGCTTTACCTCGGGTTGCATGATCTCTTCGGTGACGATAGGGCCATCCAGTTCTAACATGGCCAGTTCTTTGTCAGTCGGCGCATGCTCCTCAACTTCGTCCGGCAACACGTCCAAACCAAGGCTGATATCGATGACAATCTCACGCAATTGGCTTAATTTTAACTTCTGCAAATCAGCAGGGTCTTTAAGCACAAATTTTGAGCGCCAAAAGGGATGATCCATCCACGGGCCTTTCAGCTCATGAATGTACATCCCCAAACGCACCTCTTTGATGCCTATTGTTTTTAACATACCAACGATCTTACCCCATCAGAATGACTCTTATCATATCTTCTGTTAACGGCAAAAGATGAAAAAAAAAGAGGGCCAAAAGCCCTCTTGAACAATATTTTTACAGGTATATGTTCACACGATAATCATTATGCGAACTTAGATGCCTGCCGCAGCACGCAACGCGGCTGCTTTGTCGGTAGCCTCCCAGGTAAACTCTGGCTCATCACGGCCAAAGTGACCATAGGCCGCGGTTTTTGTATAGATAGGACGCAGCAAATCTAACATTTTGACGATGCCTTTTGGGCGCAAATCAAAATGCTCACGCACTAACTGAGTCAGACGATCATCTGAGATTTTGCCGGTGCCATAAGTCTCAACCATAATGGACGTTGGCTGTGCCACGCCAATGGCATAACTTACTTGCACCAAACATTTGTCAGCCAAACCGGCAGCCACAATGTTTTTGGCGACATAGCGACCCGCATAGGCCGCAGAACGGTCTACCTTGGAAGGATCTTTACCGGAGAACGCGCCGCCGCCGTGAGGTGCGGCACCGCCGTAGGTATCGACAATAATCTTGCGACCGGTCAGGCCGCAATCCCCTTGTGGTCCACCAATCACAAAGCGGCCAGTCGGGTTTACCAGATATTTAATCTCACCTTTGATTAATTCGGCTGGCAATGTCGGTTTGATAATTTCTTCAATCACCGCTTCACGAATCGCTTCTAGCGTCATGTCGGGCGCGTGCTGGGTAGAAACCAGCACTGTATCAATTTTGAATGGTTTACCATCCACATATTGAATGGTGACTTGCGATTTAGCATCCGGACGCAGCCATGGCAAGCGACCATCTTTACGCAATTGCGATTGGCGCTCCATCACGCGATGGCTGAGCCAGATCGGCAACGGCATCAATTGTGGCGTTTCATTCACCGCATAGCCGAACATCAGCCCTTGGTCGCCGGCACCTTGGTCAAGCGGATCGTCATTCGCGTTGTCTACGCCTTGCGCAATGTCAGGCGATTGTTTGTCGTAAGCCACCAATACCGCGCAACCCTTGTAATCAATGCCGTAATCGGTGTTGTCATACCCAATCCGTTTAATCGCATCGCGTGCCACTTTAATGTAATCGACATTGGCCGTAGTGGTAATTTCACCGGCCAATACGACTAAGCCTGTGTTTGCCAGGGTTTCTGCCGCCACGCGAGCGGTTGGGTCTTGGGCTAAAATGGCATCCAGAATACTGTCAGAAACCTGATCAGCTAATTTGTCGGGATGGCCTTCGGAAACGGATTCCGAAGTAAAAAGATATTCACTCATGTCTGACGCCTTGAAAAGTTAAAAGTTAATGAACCGTGCTGACTAAAGGCTGAAGCCGGCACGCAAAATGGGGAAAAAAGATTCTACCTGAGTTTATTTCGCGCAAGGAATAAATCTTTGACGTTAGGATGCCTTCAAGGGCTTGATGCGGTATCATCCTCAGCTATGAAATTGCGATTTACCAAAATGCAGGGCGCAGGCAACGATTTTGTGGTGATCGATGCCACGCAAACGCCTGTCACTTTATCTCATAGCCAGATCCAGCACATTGCCAACCGTTATCTTGGCGTAGGTTGCGACCAATTATTGATGGTTGAAGCCACCGATACGCCTGGCGTCGATTTTCGCTACCGTATTTTTAACGCAGATGGCGGTGAGGTCGAGCAATGTGGCAATGGCGCCCGTTGTTTTGTGCGCTTTGTGGTTGAAAAAGGCCTGACCAACAAACATGAGATTCGGGTCGAAACTGCCAGTGGATTGATCACTCTGATGTTGCAAGCTGATGGCCAAGTCACGGTGAATATGGGTGCACCGCGATTTATTCCGGCACAAATTCCTTTTGAAGCCGCCGCGCAAGCGACAACCTACACGCTACCTTTGGCAGGTGAAACCGTGACCATTAGCGCAGTATCCATGGGCAATCCGCACGCCGTCATGTTGGTCGATAACGTGCATACGGCAGAGGTCGCCACCTTGGGGCCACAAATTGAATCCCATCCGCGTTTTCCACAACGGGTCAACGCGGGATTTATGCAGGTGCTCAACGAGCATGAGATCAACTTGCGGGTGTACGAACGTGGCAGTGGTGAAACCCTGGCCTGTGGCACAGGGGCCTGTGCGGCGGCCGTGAGCGGCATACAACTCGGCACCTTGCAAAGCCCAGTAAAAGTACATACCCGCGGCGGTATCCTCACCATTCAATGGGCAGGCGCTGATGCGCCTGTCATGATGACCGGGCCAGCTGAAATAGTATTCGACGGCGAAATTGACATTTAAATGATTAGAATTGCAGCATGATGGAAGACAGCATTCACGAAAACGATATCAAGCAATACCTCAAGGCGCATCCGGACTTTTTTGAAAGCCATGCGCACTTGTTGGCAGAGCTTTTTTTACCCAGTCCGCATGGCAAAGGCACGATCTCGCTGGCCGAACGCCAGCAGATTGCTCAGCGCGATAAAATTCGCGTGCTGGAGTCTCGCTTCACCGAGCTGATTCTCACTGCCGAAGAAAACGAGGCCACCGCCAACAAAGTCCACGAGCTGACATTGGGTTTATTGTTTGCCAAAGATGTGAGTGCTTTGCAGGCACATGTGGTGGCATTTCTGGCCACGCATTTTCAGTTGCCAAATGCGCAGCTCAAACTGTGGGTCAACGAAAGCCATGCCGCCAGCGAGTTGTTTATCGAGGCCGAAGACTCTCTCAAAAACTGGGCCAAGGATTTAAGCCAACCTTATTGTGGCACCCTACCCACCATGGATATCGCCGGCTGGTTTACCGACACGCCAGCATCCTTGGCAGTAATTCCCATGCGCTATCAAGACATCACCTTTGGCTTGATGGCTATCCCGAGTGAGCAGCGTAGTCGCTTTTATGCTGGGATGGGCACGCTGTTTCTCAACCGGATTGGAGAGCTAGTGAGCGCTTCATTGGCCAGATATATTATATGAAAGCCCCCGCTGAGGTTTCCGCCAAGAGGCATCTACTTGCGGCAATTGTCAGCGTAACCTACGCCCTTAGAGGTCGTCGTCATGCATGAACTGCTGGACGACTACCTCGACTACTTACATTTTGAGCGTGGGCTCAGTGAGCATACGCGCAGCAACTACCAGCGGGATATTGAACGCTTGTTGCACCATCATGGGCAAACGCTGGCCACCCTCACCCCACAAGATATTCGCCGCCAAATCGCTAGTTTGAATAGCGAGGGTATGCATGGGCGCAGCATTGCTCGCATCTTGTCCAGCTGGCGTGGCTTTTATCGCTATCTGGTGTTACACAAGCAATTTCCCGCCAATCCGGTGGTCGGCTTAAGGGCACCAAAAGCGCCGAAGACCTTACCGCATGCCTTGTCTATCGAGCAAACCATCAAACTGGTCGAAATCGAAGGCGATACACCGATTGTGCTGCGTGATCGTGCCATATTGGAGCTGTTTTACTCCTCGGGCTTACGGCTCAGTGAATTAGTAGGTCTAGACCTTGAGCGCCTAGACCTGCAAGAAGGCCTGATCACGGTGATCGGTAAAGGCAATAAAACGCGCATGGTCCCCCTGGGCAGCAAAGCCATCATCGCCCTCAAAGCCTGGCTAGCCATCCGCAGCACATGGTTGAGCAAACGGCTCACAGAAGCTGCGGTATTCATCAGTCAGCAAGGCAGACGCATCCATGGCCGCACAATACAAAGCCGTATCAATCACTGGGTGACCGCACAAGGCATACAAAATCACGTGCACCCACACATGCTACGTCACAGTTTCGCCAGCCACGTGTTACAAAGCAGCGGCGACTTGCGTGCAGTGCAAGAAATGCTGGGGCATGCCAACATCAGCACGACCCAGGTCTATACCCATCTCGACTTTCAGCACCTCAGCAAAATTTACGACGCGGCGCACCCGCGCGCCCGCAAAAAGTAAGCACCACGCGCAATAACTTTGTACACACAAGGTTTTGCAAGATAGCAAACTATGGCAAAATAACCCTACTAAATTAGTAAACCTTTGCCCGCCTTGCGACTCAAACATCAACATCGTTTACGCTTGCAATAGCGGGCAACCATTTCAACAAACCTATTAAAGGAAACACCATGGAACATAGCTTACCAGCATTGCCATTTGCAAAAAATGCATTGGCGCCTCACATGTCTGAAGAAACATTTGACTTCCACTACAGCAAACACCACCAAGCTTACGTGACCAACCTCAACAACCTGATCAAAGGCACTGAGTTTGAAAACGCAGCTCTCGAAGACATCATCAAAAAATCCAGCGCTGGCATCTACAATAACTCAGCGCAAGTATGGAACCACACTTTCTTCTGGAACTGCCTGTCACCTAACGGTGGCGGCGAGCCAACCGGCGATTTAGCTGCAGCAATCAACGCCAAGTGGGGTTCATATGAAGAGTTCAAAAAAGCTTTTCAAACGTCTGCTGTCGGTAATTTTGGGTCTGGCTGGACTTGGCTAGTGAAAAAAGCAGATGGTTCTGTGGACATCGTCAATATGGGGGCTGCCGGCACGCCACTGACTACTGGTGACACCGCACTGTTGACCATCGACGTATGGGAACACGCTTACTACATCGACCACCGCAATGCGCGCCCAAAATTTGTTGAAACATTCCTCAACAACTTAGTGAACTGGGAATTTGCAGCAAAAAACTTTGCGGCTTAATGTGATATCCTAAATTTAGGATCGAAGTCAGACCGATTCACGCCCAACAAAAGCCTCGAACAACGGTTCGAGGCTTTTTTGTTAAACAGTGTGGCTTACCTGTTTGCAGCGTCCGCTGCAACTATAAAGCGATTGCGCTGATCTCGCTCCGCTCTCATCTCGTCCTGCCAGTCTAAAATTTGTTTTTCAACATCAGCCATGGTGTGTCCATACACGGTTTTTCTTTTGTCTTCAACCATCTGCGGGGGGTCTTGATCTAGGGGGGTGCGACTGGCCGCAGTGTGTTTTGACTGACGGTGCTTCGTATTGGGTTTAACAAAAAGGTTGTTTTGATTGACGATATGCATTGAGTGATCCTTTCGCGTTGACCAGCATGAAGAGGATATGTAAGCACATCATCCCCCCGATAAACTCTAGTCTGCTCAAACGGTGGGTTCTGTCTGTCAAACCACACAAGCATGTATCAGTCACCTAAGTGCGTCAACGAACAGCGTTGCGTCACTTGGCTGCTTACACTTAACTTTTCCTCTTTTTTAAGAAATCGGAGCGATGCCATGTTGCAGTTTCCCCGTGTTGCCTCGTTAGTAAGCTTGCTTGGTTGCGTTATTTTGCTCGGTTGTAGCACATCGCCCAAACAAGAAAGTACTGGCGAATATTTAGATGACGGCGTGATTACCACCAAAGTGATTGCAGCTATTTTGCATGAGCCTGGCTTGAAATCGGCAGAGATCAATGTCGAAACTTTTAAAAATCAGGTGCAACTGAGTGGTTTTGTTAGCACCCAGACCGAAATTGATCTGGCCACGCGCGTCACCAATACCGTCAAAGGCGTCAAGCACGTCAAAAATGATCTTCGGCTGAAATAAATTGGCCACCCCCGGTGCAGGCAGCGGTAGTGCATGCCTGCACATTCTATTCAGGTTTTCACAAGGACTTCACCATGCATATAGGCTTACCATTTTCGACACATTCAGCTACCGCCGCAGATGCAGGACGCACCTTGGCAGAAGATTTACATACCGTGATTGCAGATGTGCAATCACTGTTGCAGGCGACTGCGAGTCAAAGTAGTGAGGGGTTGGACGAGATACGCAGCAATATCACACGTTCGATTGAATCAGCTAAACAACGACTGCTAGAGAATGAGGCCATGCTGGTTGCCCAATCAAAAGCCACGCTAAAAGCGACGGATATTTATGTGCATGGTCATCCGTGGCAATCAGCCGGCATGGCCGCGGCGTTGGGCTTCGCCATGGGGGTTGGGCTTGCGTTGGCGCTCAAACGCTAGCCGCATCAGTGGGGTTTGGCATCCTCCGCGTGAGGATGCTGAGCGATCACCACGCCAGATTGCAGGGTGTCCATTGCGTAACATTGGCAGGCTTTTTCTAGCAGTGCCACTGGATTTAAAAGCTGCATTTGGCCACGGCTATAATGCAAAATCTGCGCATCTTGCAAACTACTGGCCGCCTTGTTAATGCCAGAACGACGCACACCTAGCAGGTTTGCCAATAACGCCTGCGTCATGACAAACTCTGTTGCAGAAACGCGTTGACTGTAAGTGAGTAGTAACCACGCCAAACGTTGTTGCAAATCGTGCTGCCCATAGCAGACAGCGGCTTGCGCAAAACGCGCATGAATCCCGGCAATATAGGTATCCAGCGCACGACAAAAATGCTTATGCTTGGCTTTGAGTGTATACACATGCTTGGCAGAAACGCGCAATGCGAAACCAGGGCTCAACACGTTAGCGGCATAAGGCTCTAATTGAACCCCCAGCGCGGCGACTAAGCCGACCATCCCCTCTAGACCTACCAACGCCAGCGCGATGGGCTTGTCATTCGCCTGTTGCATGATTAAAGCGACGACACCGCCGACCGGAAAATAAGCATAGTCCAGAGACTCTTCTGGGGTAATGAGCTGTTGCCCGGGAATCAGCCTCACCCACTCACCATGTTTGAGAAGTCGGTCATGGCAATCTTTATCCAGTAAACCGACCAGTTGATTGTGTTGCAGGGTATGTTTCATCTGTGCACCTTAGCAGTGCCGCCAAGCATGCTCTGTACGCTCGACCACATGCACACAGGATAATTATTTAATCCCTCTATGTGTGATGGCAGACGGTGGAGTCAGTCCTGATCGGCTCATGATCAATGAGTAGGTACCCTGCGCTTTTTTTAAAATGGCATACTCCCCCCAGACAAAGGATCCACATGACCATCCAACGTAAATTCAGCCTGCCGGACACACGTGGTTTACCTGGCAAAAAAAATGTGCGCGCGAATGCGGTAGATAGCAGCGGCGCAAAACCATTGATGGCCAACCAGCCGCAAGGTGCCCAGCAATTGATGGCCAACACTAAACTGATGAAAGAGGCTTGGCATGGCGTGTGGTATGGGGCAGGCGTGGGCTTACTCCTCGGTGTTTATATTTTGTATTTTCCATTATGGATCACGGTGTCACCGCCTTGGTACACGGGGGCGCATTGGTATGTAATCATGGCCATCACCATCTTAACCAGCACCCTCGTATTGGGCGTGGGGGCCGCCATATTGGGGGCGCATGTCTTGCATCGCAGACGGCTTCATACCTCGTGATACGAAAAAAAAGGCACGCTCATTGAATGGAGTATGCGCTCACATTCAATGAATGCCTTATGATTGATGGCGCCTGTGCATTTCTGGCAAAAGACGATCAAATTCTGTTTTAACCACTTGATAGCATTCACACACCCGATCTTCTAATTTTGGGCGGTCAAGCACCTTGATATGGCCGCGTGAATATTCGATCAATCCGGCGCGCTGCAACTTGCCAGCGGCCTCGGTCACGCCCTCACGGCGCACGCCCAGCATATTAGCAATCAGCTCTTGTGTCATATTGAGATCATCTGCTGAGAGTCGATCTAAACTCAACAATAACCATCGGCATAATTGCTGCTCAATCGAATGGTGCCGATTACACACCGCAGTTTGCGCCATTTGTGTGATCAGGGCTTGGGTGTAACGCAGCAACAGCTGCATCATCGGCCCCGCCCGGTTAAATTCTTGCTTCAACGCACTGGCACGCATGCGATAGCCATGACCGGCACTTTGTACCACTGCTCGACTGGGCGTCGTCTCGCCGCCCATGAACAGCGACACACCAAGAATTCCCTCATTGCCTACCACGGCAATCTCCGCAGAAGCGCCGCTTTCCAACACATAAAGCAAAGACACTATGGCTGTGGTTGGAAAGTAAACATGCTTGAGGTGCCCACCAGATTCATACAACGCCTGCCCTAAGGGCATCGATATATATTCCAGTTGGTCTTGGATTCGGGTGTAGTCAGCTTCGGGAAGTGCGTCTAGCAAATGATTCTGTTTGGGTGAATGTGGGGCGTGCATGCGTAGCCTCTTTTAAAATTTCGTCCCATCATAGAACAACTCACTATACCGCTATGTACGCTACCGAACATAATGAATTTTAAATAAAGCATGTGCGTTAACGTACTGACCAAACATGCGACACTGCATAAAATCTTTTTATTTGGCTGACAACAAGCGCTCTTTTACTGCTTGTTAGCCATACGTCCAAGGAGATTTCATGCAGGCATTATTCGAGGCTTTTGCAACTGCGCGGCAGCCAGCGCGCCGACTGATCAAAAAGCCAGCAACACTGCTGACATCCGGCCGGATCTGAGCGATACGGATGTAATGAATGGTCATCAGCGTTAGTCTCGCGATGACATTCAGACGCCATTTTGTATGCACGGCTTATTACAACTATTCACCTTAAGTTCGGTGCCTGAGCGGCATACCGACTGCATCATTAAATTGATGCAGCAACTGTTTACGCGTTTTGACGGCCATATACAAGTGCAACTATGGGACGGGCAACGAATCCATTTGGGAAGACAACCGGCGCCGCTTGATGGTAGCCCGTTTACGCTTATTTTTCGCACCCCTGCCATTTTGATGTCGTTTATCAAACGGCGCGATCCGCTCAGCTTTGCAGAGTCCTATTTTAAATGTGACATGGATGTCGAAGGTGATCTTGCTGCGTTACTGGCCTTGCGTGAGCAGTTTAATCGCTTGCATATAGACTGGCGCGTCAAAACGGCCGGTCTACTCAATGCGCTTACAATGCGCTTCAGCAAACCACTGTCCGTGCCACACTGGCAGCACAGCCACTTTTCAACCTCAAAAACGGTCTATCGCCACACCCGCAGTGAAAACCGCGCGTCTGTCCAGTTTCACTATGATGTATCGAATGCGTTTTATGGCTTGTGGCTGGATCCGGCGATGGTATATTCCTGCGCTTATTTTTCGAGCCCAACGCAAGATCTTGCCAGTGCGCAAACCGCGAAGCTGGACTTAATTTGCCGCAAATTGCAATTACAGCCTGGCGATCAATTTCTGGATATCGGCTGTGGCTGGGGCGCACTGGTGATCTATGCGGCGCGCCACTATGGGGTGACCGCGCGTGGCGTAACCTTGAGCCAAAAGCAGTATGACTATGCCCAAGCGCAGATTAAAAGTGCCGGGCTAGAGGCACGGGTGACCGTGCATTTGCAAGACTACCGAGATATTGCTGGGCAGGCGCTGTTTAATAAAATTGCCAGTGTCGGCATGTGTGAGCATGTTGGGATTAAAAATATACCGGTCTATTTGCAAACCGTGCGGCGCTTGCTCACCAGCAACGGTTTGTTTTTAAACCATGGAATCAGCAGTGACACTGAAGGCTGGCCCGACAATTTGGGTCATACTTTTGTCAACCGTTATGTGTTTCCGGATGGTCAGCTGGATACTTTGAGCAACTTGCAGCGGCAAATGGCGCTGGCACAGTTTGAGGTGCTCGATGTGGAGTCTATGCGTGCGCACTACGTCTTGACGTTGCGGCACTGGATCAAGCAACTGGCTCAACAGCATGCGTCGGCTTTGCACTATGTGAATGAAGCGACTTTTCGCATCTGGCTGGCATATATGACGGCAAGTCGCTTGTCATTTGAAAACGGTAATTTAGGCTTATATCAAACCCTTCTGTGCCCGCGCGGTGCGAGTCCATTGCCGCAACCGCTCACTCGGCGCCACATGCTGACACCGCACGCCCGACAGCCGCCTAATTTGGTATTTTGACCCGCACTAGGCTGGCATCAGCATTGTATATGCTAACCAAACTTAGACGCCCTAGTCTGCAACAGTGTGAAACCTAAAACATCATTCTATAAAAAATCACCTTAATGGATGGCCCGGCGGACGTGCCGTTCGTTGACGAACATTGCCGTGCAAGAATGCAAAAAAGCGCCACGATCATGGCGCTTTTTTTAGGGCAACAACTGGCTAGTTGAATCGCAGGTGTTGATCTTGTTTCTTGATGCGTCTGCTCCCAATCAGGCCGATCACCCCTAAGCCCACCAGCATCATAAAGTTAGCGGAGGCTTCAGGCACCGCAGCCGCAGGGCTAAAGCCTTCAGCATTATCGCCGATGCCATCTAATAAGCCAAAATTACCAGGCTGATAATTGGTTGCATTGGTGCGTATGATTTGGATAAAACTGGTGGTTCCTGGCTGAATTTTTGAGTCACCATTGGGGACAAAATTAAACCCGATCACGCCAGCCAAGGTGCGGTCTGCATAATCGGAAGCTTCCGTCCCGGTCACAAACATACCAAAGGCCGCACCAGTTTGATACACATCGACAACACTGGCACCCAGACTACTAAAATCAAACGCTGAGAATCTTTCGATACCGTTTTGTGAACTCGCATTATTGGTAAATTGGTAGTAAAAATCGAGGCCGGTGGCGGTGCTGTATACAGCGGCGCGTGCCGTGCCGTTGTAACTCACATTATTAATCAGCGTACTCACACTATCGAGCAATGTGCCGCCAAAATCGCTGGCCACCGTTTCCACGCTGCTGGTAGGCACATTGGCCACTAACGCCGTCGCCTGCGCTTGTCCGACCACGCCGACCAATGCGATTGTTGCCACGATATATTTCAATTTAAATTGCATACGAACCTCCCTGATAAAAGATGAGTAAACAGAGCGGTGTGCAGAAAAATCAACGCTCCGGATTCGCATCATTGCGCATTGAAATTTTGGCCTCTGTTCGCTAGGACACACTGGCATTAAATTCAGATTACCCGTTTACCTCCCCGCAACCACCATTGGCGTTGGCAGATGCCTAGACACTTGTATAGGTGCGTTATCGCACAGACCTTGCGTAGACGAGCCTGCAACATCTATGACATTCTAGCCAGCTGCGATTGAGCAGCGAAAGGGTGCGCATGCCTGCCTACCAACATGTACTGTCTGCGGTTTTTCAGCAACATGCCGATGCATTGGCGGCTTGGGAAACGCTGGCACAACAAGGTTTGTCTGCCAGGCAAATGCTGATTGAACCTAGTCCATCCACTTTGCCTGCACCGGCCAGAGCGGCCCGCAGTCAGGACACCTTCGACAACATGTTGCTCTGCGGCGGCATCGGTGCAGTCGCTGGGGGATTATTGGCAGTGTTGGCAGAGGTGATACTCGTTGCCAATCACGCCGCTTTATTAAGTCATGGTTTACTGTTGACGACGCTGGCCTTGTTAGGCTCAGGCGCAACCATGGGCATGACGCTGGGCGCGGCAGGGGGCGCCATGATGCGTGTCAAGCTTGCCTCTGGCGCAAACTCAACCAAGCCGCTAGGCCGAGTCTATGTATGGGTGCATGCGCTACTGGGACACCAACAAATGCAGTTATCCGTTTATACCTTTTCTACCTCAGAAACCGATATCGTCACCAAAGTCATGCAAACCTCGGCCAATTTGTTTCGCGATGACCGCATCGTTAGCCGCTGAAGCTCAGCCAAAGCAAGTTCAAGCAAACCAAGCTCAGCCAGACTCACATCAAGGAAAGCATTATGCGTTCGTATTTGATTATCAAATGTTTTCTCGTCAGCCTAGGGTTTTGCATAGGGCTCAGTAGCTGTGGTAATCCCGTTGCAACACCAGACAAGATCGCTGAGACCGCTCAGACGCCTAGTCCACCAGCGCAGCCAAAACAGGCATTTGCCGACCAAGTCGCCGCAGAGCGAGAAAGCATCAAAGGGCAGTTGGCAGATGCCGTGATTACCAGCAAAGTCAAAGCCGCATTGCTGGCAGAGACCACCCTCAGTAGCACTAATATTGAGGTGATCACACTTGATGGCGTCGTCACGCTGACCGGCGATGTGGAATCACTGACCATGAGTGAGCGCGCGTCCGAAGTCTCTCGAGCTATTACCGACGTCAAACAAGTCAGCAATGCGCTGACTATCCGCACCTAACTTCATAGGCACGCAACGCAAGGAGCACCACATGGAATGGGATCTCATTCAGCAAAACTGGCAGCCACTTGAAAGTAAAATTCATGCGCAATGGAGCCGGCTGACGCAAGACCACATTTATGCCATCGCTGGCAAACGTGAGCTATTAGCGGCCAAACTACAACAAATCTATGGCATTAACAAAGAAGAGGCGCAACAACAAATTAACGCTTTCGCCGACGCGATGCAGGGCATTGTTACGCAAAAATAGGTAGCTTGCCCGTTCAATAGTCATCATTGAAAACAACGATTACGGCCCAGCATTGACTGGCACAAAAGGGCCTCATGCGCGGATTGATCTAAAGCATTGAACCCAGCAGGCATCTCAACACGGACGCTCGGCGTGTGCGCTACACAGCTAAATACAGTCCGTTGGCATTGATGCGATGAAAAACATCCATGCGCCGTTTGGTGGCAGCACGACCAAATAAAAAACCAGAAATCCACGCGACTACGTATGCCAGCGCACAATCGGCTGCAATATTCCCGCGTAGCCTTGCAATAGGCCAGACCTGACGGCCCATTGCACGATTGTGAAAAAGGACATCCAGATGAGCTTTGAAGACAAAACCCCCGAAGAATTACTTCGTATTGTAAAAGCAGGGCTGGGATTCACCCTGCAACACGACCAGGTCTCCGCTGACGCATTGTGTGCGCTGGAGACAGCTGCCGCAGAAAGCGGCGCCCGGATTACCTTGGTACAACCCATCTATATGCATCGACGGCCATGGAGCAAGCAGCCTTGGAGGCCCGCTGCATTGACTTAAGGGGTCATCAAAGCACAGATGCTGGCGCTATGCCAGACGCGGTAAAGGTAGCAAAGCTGTAGCGGTCAACGCAGAAAATACATTTACGTAAATTTTTGTAGCCATGCAGAAACAATGCGCCTAGACTGTATTTTCCGCTTAGTTGTTTCATCATGTATATCAGCGCTTACATTCTTGAGCATTAAGCCTTCTCTCAGCAGCACTGACGGTCAAGGTGGGATGCATGGCGATTTATCATTTAATGTGGCAAGCAGGCAAAGGCTCCCCATGGAGTGACCATGCGCCGATTCGAGAAGAACTGTTCGGCATTGACCGGCTGGAGCAACATGCAGAAAGCTTAGCGCTTGCACAAGACATCACCACCAAACCACGCGCGGTGCTGTCTTTGCAAAAACGCTTAAACCAAAATGCCAAAGCGCTATTGGATACTTATCGCGCAATCACACTCGATTTTGAAACAGGCAAAGGCGTGGTGCATGCGGCGGAGTGGCTGCTGGATAATTATCATATTGTTGAAAAGCAAATTGGTGAAATACGCATTGCCCTGCCCGCCAGCTACTACCACCAACTCCCCAAACTCGCGACAGGTCCGCTGGCAGGTTATCCAAGAGTGTTTGGATTGGCTTGGGCATTTATCGCCCATACCGATAGCCATTTCGATCCGCAAGCGATCCGTCAGTTTATCCACGCCTATCAACGCGTACAGCCCTTGACCATTGGCGAATTATGGGCCGTCGCGATTACCTTACGCATTGTCCTCACGGAAAACCTGCGCCGACTCGGCGATCAAATTAATCATGAGCGACTAGCAAGGACCGACGCCGAGCGTCTGGCAGATACCTTATTGCAACCAGGTCGGTCCAAAGCGGCGTTAGAACGCGACATTTCTGGGTTATTACTCGCCCCGTTATCCGATACCTTTGTGGTGCATTTATCAAAACGTCTACGCGATCAAGATCAGCGCACCATGCCCGCCATCACCTGGCTCGAGGCCATGGCCAGACGACAAGGATGCTCACTCGACGAACTAATCCAAAAAACCCAGCAGCAAGAAGGGGCCACCAACGTCACGGTGCGCAATGTGATTACCAGCATGCGATTGATCTCAGAGATTGATTGGGCAGAGCTGTTTGAGAGTGTGAGCTTGGTAGATGCCCGCCTCAACCAAGGGCAGCCATTTTATGCCATGGATTTTGCGACTCGCAATTTATACCGTAGCGCCATTGAGCAATTGGCACGCGGCTCACCTTATTCTGAAGTTGAAATTGCGACGCAAACCAGCGCGTTGTGCCAACAGGCCCGTCTATCAGCAGTGCCTGCAGAGGTGCTCAGAACCGGTGAGATTGGTTATTACCTGATTGCAGAAGGACGCCAAACCCTCGAGCAAACCATCCGCTTTCGCAGTCCGCCAAAACTCCGCATCAGCCGCTGGCACCTGCAACTGGGGTTACCCGGGTATTTGAGTGCCATCCTGCTGGTGACACTAGCGCTGGTGGGGGTGGCATTCAATGGGTTAAATATATGGTCATTGGCGCCGGCCATTTTGATTGCCTTTGCGGTCGCTGCCGCGCTGGCTGCGAGCGAGGCCGCCACCAGTCTGATCAACCGATTTGTCCTCTGGCGTGTGCCGGCCAACATCCTGCCGGGGCTGGAGTTCAAAACCGGCATTCCGCCCGCGCTACGCACCTTGGTGGCCATGCCGATATTGCTCACCAATGCCGCAGAACTCGTCAAACATATCGAACAACTCGAGGTGCATTATCTGTCGGGGCTGGGCGGTGATTTGTATTTTGCGCTGTTATCGGACGGCATGGATGCTGCACATGAATATGCGCTCTCTGACATGCCTTTGCTGGCACTGGCCAGTGACTTGATGGATCAACTCAACCAAAAATACGCGCATGATGACAGCTTGCCACGCACGGCGCCGCGTTTTTTATTTTTGCATCGTCGCAGGGTGTTTAGCCAGAGTGAGCAAAAATGGATAGGTTGGGAACGCAAACGGGGCAAATTACGTGAATTAAATCGTTTGTTACGCGGAGCAACCGACACCACCTTCGTCACCACGCACGGGCAAGCACTTCAAGTACCCTCCGGGGTTCGTTATGTTGTCACCTTAGATGCAGACACCCGCCTGCCACGCGATACGGTCGGCAAGCTAGTGGGCAAAATGGCGCACCCGCTCAATCAACCAGTCTTTGATGCGATGCACCGTCGTATTGTGCAAGGCTATGCCATTTTACAACCGCGCATCACACCGGCATTGCCTTTAGACGTGGAAGGTTCTTTGTTTCAACGCATTTTTTCTGCGCCGGGGGGCATAGACCCTTATGCGACCGCCAGTTCAGACATTTATCAGGATATGTTTGGTGAGGGCTCGTATACCGGCAAAGGCATTTACGACATTGATGCTTTTGAAGCCGCCTTGGCCGATAGAGTGCCCGCAGACAGCATGCTTAGCCATGACTTGTTTGAGGGTATCTTTGCGCGGGCAGGCTTGGTCTCTGATATCGAGGTCGTAGAAGAATCCCCCACGCGCTATGATGTGTATGCAAAACGCCAACATCGCTGGGTGCGTGGGGATTGGCAGTTACTACCTTGGGTATTATCACTGCACCCAGAAAGCCCGCTCCCCAGCGTTGGCCGTTGGAAAATGCTAGACAATCTGAGACGTTCATTGGTCGCACCTAGCTTGATGATGCTGATCGTCGGTAGCTGGTGGCTGCCGCTGATGGATAGTGTGAAAGCAATGGCGTTCATCCTGATCACATGGTCGATCCCCACCCTCTTGCCGCTGATCAGCGCCATTCTGCCAACGCGACGCGACTTTCAATTACGTAACCACTTCCGCCGCTTAGGCAAAGATAGTGTGCGCGTGCTGGCGCATCAGTGTTTATCGCTCGCCTTACTGGCAGACCAATCTCTCAATATGCTGGATGCCATCCTGCGCAGTTTGGCCAGAGTCTTCATCACGCATCAGCACTTATTAGAATGGACCACCTCTGCACAATCAAAAAGCGCCCCTCACTTAACGCGCACCGGTTTCTATGCCGCCATGCAAGGCAGTGTCGTTTTAACACTGCTATTGGCAGGCAGTGTCATTGCCTTACATCCAGCATCCTGGCCATTGGCGCTGGTATGTTGTGCCCTGTGGCTGTCAGCCCCTTGGCTGGCGTTTGGCGCCAGCCTGACCTCAGCTTCGCACAGCGACACGCCACCGATTTCAGCGGCCACCGCGGACTATTTACGCCTGACGGCTCGGCAGACCTGGCGCTATTTTGATCAGTTTGTGACGCCGTTAGAGCACATGCTGCCGCCGGATAACTTTCAAGAGGAACCGGTGGCCGTGATTGCCCATCGCACGTCACCGACCAATATCGGCCTCTATTTACTCTCAACAGTGGCCGCCAGAGACTTTGGCTGGACTGGTTTAAGTGACACCATGGTGCGCTTAGAAGCCACCATGCAAGTGTTAAACCAATTGCCCAAATATCGAGGCCATTTATTTAACTGGTACGGCACGCTCGATCTGCGCGTGCTGGACCCGCCGTATATTTCCTCTGTCGATAGCGGCAATCTTGCTGGTCACTTGATCGCATTGGCAAACGCCTGTGAAGCCTGGGCAGAGCACCCACCGCTGGCAAACATTCCGTCTGGCATGCTTGATCATCTGCGTCTGAGCCAAGCAGCCATGCTGGTCAGCCACCCACTCACCACCCCGGCCAGCACCCTATTGATGAGCAGATTCGATGAAATCGCTACCCAGTGTCTAGATAGCCAGCTGTGTCACAACCTGCCTGCCTTTAAAAGACTGACTGAAAAAACGGCTGAGATGATGCGTAGCCTGTTGCCTGTCAACGCGCAAACGCAACCGCATGAGGCGCTTTACTGGATGGACGCACTGACGCAGTCCGCCGGCGCGCATCACGCGGACCAATTACTGTTGCAAGCAGATGCCGAAGCAGTCGCCGACCGCTTAAAGGCCATCGCCGCCACTGCACGCACATTGGCGATGGCCATGGACTTTACCTTCTTGGTAGAACCCGAGCGTAAATTACTCTCCATCGGCTACAACGTGCGCGATCACAGCCTGGATGTCAGTTGCTACGATTTGCTGGCCTCCGAAGCACGGCTGGCCAGTTTGTTTGCAATCGCCAAAGGCGACCTCTCCACCAAGCACTGGTTCCGCCTTGGCCGCAGTGCGACGCCGGTCGGCAATGGCTCCGCCCTCATCTCCTGGTCAGGCTCCATGTTTGAGTATCTGATGCCGTCATTGGTCATGCGCGCACCCATCGGCAGTGTGCTGGCGCAAACCAATCAGCTCATTGTCGCCAAGCAACAAAGCTATGCCCGCGCCTTGGAGTTACCTTGGGGGATTTCAGAATCAGCCTACAACGCGCGCGACATGGAGTTTACCTATCAATACTCTAACTTTGGCGTGCCCGGGCTCGGGCTCAAGCGCGGTCTATCCGATAACCTGGTCATTGCCCCTTATGCGACCGGTTTAGCAACCATGGTCGATCCGCAAGCGGCACAGGCTAATTTTGAGCACCTGGCGCGTCTAGGCGCTGCCGGTCAATATGGTTTTTATGAAGCCCTCGATTTCACTTCATCCCGATTGCAGGGCGATCAAAAAGTCGCGATTGTGCGTAACTACATGGCGCATCATCAGGGCATGACCATCGTAGCCATTGCGAATTGTCTGCATGACGGGCAGATGCGGCACCGCTTTCATCGCGAGCCCATGATTCAGAGTTGCGAGCTGCTATTACAAGAACGCGTGCCGCGCGATATCGCCTTGGTTTATGTGCGTGCAGTCGAGGCCACAACCATGACGGAGGCCAGTGAGCAGCCCCCGTATGTGCGCACACTCACTGACCCCTTTTCAGCAAGCCCGATCACCCACCTGCTCTCCAATGGCGCCTATGCCATCATGATTACCGCGACCGGCGCCGGCTATAGCCGCTGGCAAGACACCGCCATTACGCGGTGGAACGGCGATGCCACCCGCGAAGCAGACGGCAGTTTTATTTTTATCAAAAATATCCAAAGTGGCGAACTGTGGACTGCGGCTGGGCAAGACATCGGCTACCAAGCAACGGCTAACCGGACGCCTGACCACACCATTATATTCAGCGAGGCGCATGCAGAATTTGTACGCCATGCCCATCACCTGACCACACAAATGGATGTGGTGGTCTCCGGTGAGGAAAATGCAGAAGTGCGTCAGGTATCTCTCACTAACAATAGTCGCCAATCCTATGCGCTAGAACTCACTTCTTATATTGAGCTGGTGTTAGCCACTGCCGCCAGCGACAAGGCGCATCCCGCATTTTCTAAAATGTTTGTCGTCACTGAGTTTTTACCCGAATTTGGCGCCCTGCTGGCCACGCGCCGCAAGCGCTCTGCGGCAGATAGCGAAGTGTGGGCTGCGCATTTTTGCGTGATCGACGCCGATATTTCTGAGCCCATGCAATACGAATCTGACCGCGCGCGCTTTATCGGCCGTGAACGGACCCTCAACACTGCACGCGTATTAGTCGATGGCGAGGCGCTATCGAATACGGTCGGCACCGTGCTCGATCCGATCTTTGCATTGCGCAATCGACTATTGTTGTTACCAGGGCAAGTGGCAAAACTGGGCTACTGGACGGTGGTCGCAGCTTCAAGAGAAGAATTGCTAAAAATCATAGATAAATATCATGACCGTAGTGGCTTTGGTCGCGCGCAGACTTTGGCCTGGACATTGGCACAAG
Organism: Methylophilus medardicus; assembly: GCF_006363955.1. Lineage (GTDB taxonomy): Bacteria > Pseudomonadota > Gammaproteobacteria > Burkholderiales > Methylophilaceae > Methylophilus > Methylophilus medardensis. The sequence goes on along the minus strand of NZ_CP040948.1, from coordinate 283,108 downwards.
TACAAATGCGTTACCTAGACATCAGCCCGGAAGAGGCGGCGAATTTCCAGCGGCTGGCGGCGCCCATGTTATATGCTGACCAACGCTTCAGATCACACAGTGAGGTGATCGTGCGCGGTGCAGGTTCACAAGCGGCGCTATGGTCATTGTCTATTTCAGGGGACTTGCCAATTATCTTACTGCGGATTGATGCCATCGAAGACATGCCGCAAGTCCACGAACTATTGCAGGCCCACCAATACTGGCGCATGAAGCACCTGTTTGTCGACTTGGTCATCATTAACGAACGGGCCTCGTCTTATGTTCAGGACCTGCAAAATGCCATCGAAACGGCTGTACGCAGTCATCAGGTGCGGCGCCGCGAGGGGGAAATTCTCGCCAAAGGGATCGTGTTCACTCTGCGCGCAGACTTGATGACACTGGAATCGCGCGGCTTGTTGCAATCGGTTGCTAGAGTGGCACTGAGCGCCAAAGCGGGCCTGATGAATCAACAATTGGCACGTTTGCAACCCCTAGACTATGCGCGCCCACTGCCGCAACCCAGCATGTATCCGCCTGCGTCCTTGCCGCCTTTGCAGTTAACCAAAGCACTGACGTTTTTTAATGGGTATGGCGGCTTCGCCGAAGCCGGTAACGAGTATGTCACCGTGCTCTCACCGAGAAAAGTCACGCCCGCGCCCTGGATTAACGTGATTTCGAATGGTCAGTTTGGCTTTCAAGTCTCTGCCGCTGGCAGTGGCTACACTTGGGCAGAAAATAGTCGTGAAAATCAATTAACCGCTTGGTCAAACGATGCAGTGCTGGATCCCTCCGGTGAAGTATTTTATGTGCGCGATGAGCGAAATGGAGTGCTATCTAGCCCCACCGCACACCCGCTGCGCGACGATGGTACTTATGTGTGCAGACATGGCTTTGGCTGCAGTCAATTTGAGCATACGACAAACGCGCTGGCGTTAAGCCTGTTGCAATATGTGCCGCTGGATGACCCGGTCAAAATTTCGCGGCTGGTGATCCGTAATCTATCCGCGCATACGCGCACACTGTCGGTGACCGCCTATACCGAATGGGTGCTAGGCACCTCACGCAGCGCTTCTGCGCCGTTTATCACCACAGAACTGGATGCCGCGACGGGCGCGCTATTCGCCAAAAACCCTTGGAGTATTGCCTATGCCAATCGCGTAAGTTTTGCCGATCTGGCGGGCACACACACCGCTTACACCGCCGACCGCACCGCGTTTATCGGTCGATATGGCGAATTAGCCAAGCCACAAGCGTTGATGGAAAATCTGCCATTATCTGGTCGGACCGGCGCGGGTATCGACCCTTGCGCCGCTTTGCAGCGGGTTGTTGTGCTGGCGCCCGGTGAGTCGATTGAGATCACTGCGCTGCTGGGCCAGGCGACCTCCGTAGACGAGGCACGTGGATTGATCACGCGCTATCGCGAGGCAGATCTGGATCAGGTACTCGATCAGGTGAAGCACTATTGGCAGACGCTGCTCGGCGCCATTCAGGTAAAAACTCCCGACCCAGCAATGGACATCATGCTCAACGGCTGGTTGCTGTATCAGACCATGGCCTGCCGCATTCTGGCGCGCTCGGCATTTTATCAAGCCAGTGGGGCCTACGGTTTTCGCGATCAACTACAAGATTGCATGGCCATGACCTTCACCGCCCCCGACATCAGCCGCACGCACTTGTTGAGAGCTGCGGGACGACAGTTTGGCGAGGGTGATATGCAGCACTGGTGGCAGCCGCAAACCGGGCATGGCGTGCGCACACACATTTCTGACGATTGCGTGTGGCTGGCGTTTTGTACGGCGCAATACATTGAAAGTGTGGGCGATCAGGCGGTGTTAGACGCGCAGGTACCTTTTCTCGAAGGCCAACGCCTGCAGCCGGGCGAGCACGACTGCTTTTTTCAACCCATGATAGGCGCTGAAACGGCTTCGCTGTATGAACACTGCGTACGCGGGTTGGAACACTGTATCGCGCGCACCGGTCAACATGGGCTGCCGTTAATAGGCACGGGCGATTGGAACGATGGCATGAACCATGTCGGTCAGGCAGGCATCGGCGAGAGTGTGTGGCTTGGCTGGTTGTTGATCCGCACCCTTGAGACCTTTGCCCCCTTCGCGCAGGCGCGCCATATCAAGGCAGAGGATCAACGCGCCAAACGCTGGTTGGCCCATGCCAAGGCGGTCAGACAAGCGATTGAACGGGAAGCTTGGGATGGTGAATGGTATCGTCGTGCCACCTTTGACGACGGCGCTTGGTTAGGCTCACGCGAAAGTGATGAATGTCAGATTGACGCCATTGCGCAGTCATGGGCCGTGCTGTCAGGCGCCGCCGACCCCGCGCGTGCGGCTACCGCCATGGCTTCTCTGGAGCAGTTCTTAATCCGCAAGCAAGATGGCCTCGCCTTGCTATTCACCCCGCCGTTTGAGCGCACACAACATGACCCCGGTTACATCAAAGGCTATCCGGCTGGCTTGCGCGAAAATGGCGGCCAGTATAGCCATGCCGCGATGTGGACCGTGCTTGCCTACACCCAACTGGGGCAGGGTAAAAAAGCCGTTGATCTGTTTAGCCTATTGAATCCGATCAACCATGCGCTGGATCCAACGGCTGCCGGACGTTACAAAGTAGAACCGTATGTCATCGCGGCAGATGTCTATTCGGTGGCGCCGCATATCGGCCGTGGTGGCTGGACATGGTATACCGGCTCGGCTGGATGGATGTACCGCGCGGGTATAGAAGGCATTTTAGGCATCAAGCGCGCTGGCGATCAGGTCACGATAAAACCTTGTTTGCCCGATACATGGCCAGGCTTTGAAGCCAAGATTCAGCTGCAGGACACCACCTATCATGTGCAGGTCAAGTCCTCTGGCGTTGCCAACCTTGGCTTGACCACTGCGTTCTGTGACGGCCTGCCGATGATTGTGCAGGCGGGGTTGGTGGCGTTAGCGCTGGACGGCGGCGAACATACCGTCATCATCATGCTCTAGCGCTTGGTTCACAGCGCGTGCCCGCCTAGGGTTATTGGCTTGGATCGATAAAAAACCACCGCTACTGAGGCAGCGGTGGTCGGTGTAACTGCCCGAAGACCTATACTAGACCTACAGTGGCGGACAGCCTGGTTTGCGCTCGATATGATGCTGCGCCTGATCTTCAATCACCACGCGCCGGTTGGGTTGCAAGCATTGCACCAACGCGTCGCCACGCATGCCGTTACAGGTCACCTTCGGCTCGGACTCGCCCTTACCGATGCTTTCCAGTCGATTCGCCGCCACCCCAACCGAGACCAGATACTCTTTGACCTGATTGGCACGTCGTTCGGATAAGCGTTGATTATAGCGGGCACTGCCAATGCGATCGGTATGGCCGGTGACCATGACCAAGGCAAACTCGGGATGCGCTTTTAGTTGCTCAGCCACGGCGTCGAGGAGTGGTTTGGCCCCGGCTTGCATCTCAAACTGATCAAAACCAAATATCTTTTCCACTGAGATTGAGATCGTTTCAAAGCGAGGGCTGCAATTGACGGCAGGTGCGACGGGCGCGAGCGCAGGCGGCAGATCCGCTTGCTTTGCGGCTGCCATGGGGGCTGGCGCAGCGCTAGGCATGGCCTGTTCGGCTTCTGGCGCCGGCGTAGGCTCGCCAAAACGAAAAATAGCACCAATATTGAACACGGTATTTGCTAAGGTACCAGAGGTGTCTAGGTCACTGGCCGGCGCCCGCGCATCGGATTTTGACCATTGACGTCGCACATCCACCTGTAGCCCAAATTTGTCATTAAAAAGGAGTTGCGCGCCCAACCCGACATTGCCCATCCATGAGGTGCGCATGGCATCCTGCAAGCCGGGCAATTGGCTATAATCGACATTGTTACGTGCCACTCCGCCACCAATCAGCACAAAGGGGCGAAAGGATTGACGGCTGAATAAATAGAGCACATCAGCGCCCAGCGAAATTTGCTTATAGTGTCCGCCAACGCCGGCAATGCCCGTATCCTCACGCACCCGGTTATAGGTGAAACCACCTTGTATGTCCCAAGCCGGGGCGATCTCTTTCCCCCATTTGAGAAATAGCCCGCCACCATGATGCTTAGCGTCTAAATCACTATCAGTTCTGAGAATGCTGGCGCCAGGCAACACATACCATGCGTCACGGTACATGTCGTCGGCATGCGCGCTGCAAACCGATAGACTACAAAAAGTGGCAATCGCCAACTGGCTTAAATGGGTTTTCATGGTGTGCCTTCAAAAGGATGCAAAAAGAATTAACGCCGCTACACCTTAGGCTGCGGCGAACGAAGCCTCCGTGCGCTAATGCACATAGTCGATCCGACTGTCTGTTTCATACAACAGCGATGGCGATGCTTCGCTAAAAGCGCTCAATTTGCCTATACTAGAATCAATCAAAAAATCAGCGGCTGCAGCCCGGTTTGAACGACGAGGCCAGCCAAAGGAGGACGGATGACAGGTAAGCAAGCGGCTTTTCAACAAATGCTTTTTGAACAGATTCCGCAAACCAAACACTTGGGAATGCATATCCGCCACATGACAGAAGACTGTCTGACCATGCAAGGCCAGTTTGACTTAAACAAAAACCATTTAAACATTGTGTTTGGCGGCAGTATTGCCGCCATCTCAATCACCACCGCCTGGTCGTTTTTACAACATAGAATCGCGCTGGCTGGCCTGCACGGTGCGCTAGTGATTAAGCAACAAACGGTGAAGTTCTTGTTGCCGATCCGCAGTGATTTTGAATGCATTGCCAGCTTGCATACCAACGAGGACTGGGCCCCATTTCTGACCAGTTATATACAACGCGGACGGGCACGCATTCAGGTCAATGCACAGCTACGGTGTGAAGGGAAAACCTGCGCTACGTTTGAGGGTACATTCGTGTTATACCAACCGAGCGAGTCCGCGGGTTAGAGAGCGGGAGTGCTTCAGCCTAGCTGTAACACATCCTGATCATGGGAAGATGTAAAGGGTTGACTGACCCACGTCTCAAAGGTGTCCAAAGGTAATGGACGGGTGAAATAATAGCCCTGAAAAATCTCACACCCTAAGTCTTTCAACACCTTCAGCTGTGCTTCAGTTTCCACCCCTTCGGCCAAAATCTCTAGTTGCAGACTTTGCGCCAGCGAAATAATGGCATTGACGATACTCTCGTGGTCATGCCCATTGAGCATATCGCGAACAAAAGATTGGTCAATTTTTAGCTGGTCGAATGGCAATCGCTTCAAATAAGACAGTGAGGAATAGCCCGTGCCAAAATCGTCCAGAGAGAAACACACGCCGATATTTTTCAAGGCTGCCATTTTGGCGATGATATCTTCGACATTGGCCACCAGCATACTTTCTGTGAGCTCCAGTTTGAGTTTGCCCGGGTCGATGCCCGTCTCAGACAACATTTGCTGCACTTGCGGCACAAACGCAGGCTGCAAATATTGTTTGGGGCTGACATTCACCGACAACATAATGTGCCGCAATTGTGGATGACTGGACCAGCGCTGCAACATCGCACAAGCTTCTTGCAATACCCAATGCCCAAGCTCGACGATCTGGCCCGTATTTTCGGCCAAGCCAATAAAGTGGGCGGGCATGATGAGACCGCGCTCAGCATGTTGCCAGCGCACGAGGGCTTCCGCACCCACAATCTCATGTTGATGATTGTATTGGGGCTGAAAATGCAGCACAAAATCTTGTTGCGCAATCGCAGTATGCAAATCGGTTTCGAGCGCGACGCGCTGGCGTAACTCGGTCTCCATTTGCGTATCAAAAAACTGATAGCCGTTTCTGCCCGCCTCTTTGGCTTTATACATGGCCATATCCGCGCGTCGTAACAGCTCATCGGTTTGACTCAGATCTGCGGGATCGAACAGCGCAACGCCGATACTTGGCGTCGTGTAATGCTGATAATGGTTGAGGTTAAACGGCTTTTTGAACGCAGCCATGATTTTTTCGCATACGCGTCTGGCCTGTTTCTCGGCTTGCACCGGGTCTTGATGCAAATTGTCCAACACCACCACAAACTCATCACCGCCCAAACGACTGACCGTATCCAAACGCCGTACGGACTGTCTGATACGTTTAGCCACCTCCACCAATAAGGCATCGCCCACATCATGCCCATGCGTATCATTGAGTGTTTTAAAGTTGTCGATGTCAATAAATAACAGCGCACCACCGGCTTGTTTGCGCATGGCCTTGCGCACATGCGCGGCTAACTTTTCTTGCAACAGCATGCGATTCGGTAAGCCAGTCATCGTATCGTAATAAGCCAGTTGGCGAATTTGTGCATCGGCTTGTTTGCGCTCGGTAATATCCCGCAGCACCGCCACCCAATGCGTGACCAGGCCACCTTTGTCCAACAATGGCAAAGCATCCATTTCGAGCGAAATACCCACACCCTGCTGGTTCACCGTCACCACTTCGGCCTTGATCGGCAAGCTTTGTTGCACCGCCTTCTTGATGCGCTCTAGCTCGCGTCCTGGCGTGGCCTCTTGAAACAATTCAAACGGTGAAATACCACTCAACAAATCGAGCGTATGGCCGGTGATCCGAGTAAACGCATCATTTAAAAACACAATTTTTTGCTGCATGGGGGCATGCGCGGGTGACTCTGTAATCATCACCACATCATTCAATCTAGACACGCCACTTTGTAATAAATGCAGTTGCTCATCCGCTTGTTCGCGCTCAATGGCCAGCCCTAAAATGTGGGCATAACTGTCGACAAAATCCAGCTCTGTGGAGCGCGGCGTATGTCGTTGCTGGCGATACATTGCCAACACGCCGAGGACGCGCCGGCTGCGCGATAAGATAGGCATGGTCCAGCAAGCCCGTAGGCCATGTGACACTGCCAGCGCATAACAATCTGCCCACATCGGATGCGCACTGATATCTTCAGCGATGACCCGCCCTTGCGTCAGCGACGAAATGCCGCATTCCCCCAACGCAATGCCATCGATAGACTGTGCGTATGCCACGGGCAATCTGTCCGATGCGGTATGTCGCAAGCGGGCGCCCTCTTTATCGAGCAACAATATTGCACAACAGGCATCCTGAAATTGCTGCTCGATGAGTGTCACTGCCGTTTGCAAAATGTCTGGCAAAGCCACATCTGCCAACATCATGATTTGAATGCGCTCTTGCCCCTGCTTAAGTGCCGACAGCCGTTTGTGCGCGGTAATATCCTGCAATGCACCTTGCAATTTAATAATTTTTCCTTGGCTGTCACGCACTGGCTGTCCCATGGCACGCACCCAGAAGCGCCGGCCTTTGGTGGTGATCTTTTCTAATTCAAGATCATAGGGGATGCCTTCATCCACGCATTGCCTGATCGCAACACACATTTGTTCCCGGTATTCGGGCACAAACATGCTCAAGCCCTCTTCTACGGTCGGCGAGTAACCGGGTGGCATGTCATGCAGGGCGGCGACTTCGTCGGACCAATGAATCAAATTGGTTTCGAGGTCCATCACCCAACCACCCATTTTCGCCACGCTACCAGCCACTTTGAGCAGACTTTCCGCTTGCGTGCGGCGGTCAATTTCACTCTGTAACGCCTGTGTCCGGTATCTCACCTGACGTCTAATCTGTATGTTCCATAACAAGGTCACGGCGAATACCAACAACAGTGCTGCAAACCCTCGGCTAAACCACAACATATACGGGCGCTTGATCAACACATCGCCATGATAGATAAAGCCGTTCAGGTCATGTGTTTTCGGGATCAAACCAAGCTCAGCGAAGGTGGTCGCGATGGCCTGCCAGCGCTCGTCGTTCATATGCCCCCAGGCCACGACTTCTGACAATACATAAGGCACCATCAAATTCGCTTCTTGCATTAGGGTTTGCTTGGTGAGGCCTCTGTTGGCGACACCTGGCATGCTGGCAATCGCGTCCGCCATGGATTCTTTGTGATTAAAGGCGTAGGCCCAGCCTTTTTTGGTGGCGCGCAAAAAAGCTTCTGCGCGCTCGGGGTGCGTGGCCAATTCACGCTCTGTGGTGAATAAAATATCGCCATAAAAATCGACGCCATGGACTTGGTTGCTAATAATCGCGGGCGAGTACCCCATTTGTTGCAATTGGATCGGTTCATCCATGGCGTAGGCTGAGATGGCATCGACCTTGCCCTCGATCAAATCCTGCAGGCGCCAACTATGCGGCAGGATGGTCATTTGCCGGATATCGAGATGCTGTTTCATCAGCATGGCTTTAAATTGCAGCGCACCCTGATCGGCCGACATCATGATCCGTTTACCGATCAAATCTTCGGGTTGATAGATGCCACGTTCGTTCAAACTGAGTAACACATACGGGGAGTGCTGAAAGACAGCGGCCAAGGCAACCACAGGCTTGCCTGACAGCCGCGAGAGCAGAATCTCTGAGTCGCCAATCGAGTAATCAGACCGCCCTGAGAGCACTTGTTGTAGCGGCGGCAGATCTTTACTGCCTTCAATGATCTCAACGTCGAGACCCTCATCACGGTAAAAACCTTGCTGCTGTGCAGCGTAATAACCCGCAAATTGAAACTGGTGATGCCACTTGAGTTGCAGTTTGATATGCTCAGAAGCGCTCGCAACAGATGCGTTGGCTAGGCAGCAGCATGCCAATAGCCATTTGCATAATGTAAAAATGAATCCGCGACCCATGAGTATCCGACTGACCTGAAAAAATATTGAGTTGGCAGATGACCAGCAATCTTACCCAACGCTATTTATACAGGACACAAGGGCATCAACATCATGCAAACAGACCACCATTTCAGGCGGTATCCAACGAATTGATGAGCGTCGTCATCGTGGGCTCATGCAAGGCTGACGAGTGACGCTCTCGTCATCAGCCGCGGCGCGCTCAGGAGGCGCTAGGTTTGAGTGTGAAAGACAGTAATAGCATCAAAAATGAGACCACACATAACCACTGAAAAGCCAGTTCAAAGTGACCACTCACATCTCTCAGATAGCCGACGAAGAAGGGGCCAAATGCAGCGATCAAATAACCCACTGTTAATATAAAGGCATTCCAGCGATTGGCGGCATCGGCGGTATGGGTATGATCCAGCGGCAAGGTCATCGCGAGCGTAAATGCACCCCCTAAGCCAAAGGCGGTCAGTGGCACCCAAAGCCATGGCGCGTTGCCCGGCATGGCCATGCCAGCCAAACCGATGGTGGACAATAAGGCACAAGCGGCCAGCCAGCTTCGTCGATCGGTATGTCGGCTAAAAGAGCCGACAATTGGGCTGGCAAGCATGAAACAAAAGGTGAAACTTGCCAACACGGCGCCAGCCTCCGCGGCGGGCATGCCGCGCTCTTGGTACATGGCCGACGTCCAAGTCAGAATGGCATAGAACAAGAAATTCACACAGGCAAAAAATAACGCAATCATCCAAGCCACCGGCGTGCGCAATGGCAGGCGCACCGGCGCAGCAGCAGACGCAGCGTCAACCGACGAAGCCGAGAGTGACTTGCGCACCACGAGCCCCCAAGCCAAGATCGCCATCACGCCGAATACCACCCATAAGCCAGTGGCGACACGCCAGCTTGATAACTGTAATACCCAGCCGGTCAGTCCCGCAGATAAAGTGCTGCCAAAAGACAACGCAGTGGCGTAGATACCCATCACAAATGCCGCCCGATGGGCAAAACTGGTTTTAACAATGCCGGCAAACATCGCCCCAGCCACAGCGATGCCAGCGCCCACCCCTACCGTGGCAGTCATCAACACGTCACTCGTCGGGGCGTAAGCCCGCAGCAAGATCGACAGACTTAATACTGCCAACGCTGTCATGAGTACCCGATTCACTCCAAAACGCCGCACTAGCCATGGTGTTGGCAGCGCCAATGCGCCCATCAACAGGTCTGGGATCGCCGTCATCAGGGAGGCCGTGGCATGACTTAATTGAAAGTGGTCTATGATGGCGGGTAGGGCGGGTCCCATGGACACAATGCCCGGTCGCAACGCCATCGCCACCAACACCATCGCGACTAACAGCCACCATTCATGATTCGAAAAACCGCTGGGTTGCGCTTGCTTAACATTCTGCGCTGTATTCACTGAAAATTCCTTTATCCGCATGCAATAGGCTCCACTTTAACGGGCAACAGACCATTCAAAAATACGCCATTTGTCTGATATGCGCCAAAACACGGCTTGCGGCTGTGAGCCCAGCCTTCCTCCTCAGCATCCACGCAGAGTGGTGTAAAATACAATGGTTATGCGGGCGCCTTTCAAGCGCCAGCGAAACCAACCTACTTTGTGGAGAATCTCGTTGAAACTGGCTACTTGGAACGTCAACTCTCTGACGGTGCGCTTGCCGCATGTGCTGGACTGGCTCACAGCCAATCAGCCGGATGTATTGTGCCTGCAGGAAACCAAGCAGGAAGACAGCAAGTTTCCCTACGCAGCGTTGCAAGAGGCCGGATTCAATGCGGTGCATAACGGCCAAAAAACCTATAACGGTGTGGCAATTATCAGCCCGCATCCGTTGCAAGACGTACATCTTGATTTACCAAATTTTGTCGATGCGCAAAAACGCATTATCGCGGCGACGGTACTCGGGGTGCGCGTGATCTGTGCCTATGTGGTGAATGGCCAAGCACTAGACTCCGAAAAATACCCCTATAAATTGCAGTGGCTAGAAGCCCTACATGCGTGGGTGACCGATGAGTTAACACAGCATGAAAAACTGGCTTTGTTGGGTGATTATAATATTGCGCCAGACGATCGCGACTGCCATGATCCAGTGGCTTGGGAGGGACAAGTACTGGTGAGCCCAGCGGAGCGGGCGGCTTTTGAACGCCTACTTGCCTTGGGATTGCATGATAGCTATCGGCTGTTTCACGAGGAGGCAGGGCAATTCAGCTGGTGGGATTACCGCATGGCTGCTTTTCGCCGTAACATGGGCATGCGTATCGACCATATTTTGGTCAGTGAGGCCTTAAAGCCCTTGTGCCTCGATTGCGTGATCGACAAAGCCCCACGCAAACTGGAGCGTCCTAGCGACCACACCCCGGTCGTGCTCACGCTAGCAAACGCCTAAGCGCTAAACCGTAGGCATCACGAACTTGATGCCTTGTAACACTTCTAAAATACGCGCCTTGAGGCGTTTGTTCATTTCGGCCTCCATCTCCTGCAATTGGCTTGCCACCGCAGCGGCCACCAAGGCGGCGACTTTTTCCTCTAAAGCTGGCGCTGACGCGGCTAATTCTGCCTGCATACTTTCTTTAAAAGCACTCATTTGCGTGGCATTGAGCTCAACAAAAGCCGCTTGTAGTGATTGTTTGTAGTCTGTCATGAGCGTAGCAGTTGCGGCCTCATGGCTTGCACTCAATGTTTGTTTGCTACTTTCTTGCAACGCTTCTAAATGCGTGGCCAAAGCCTGCTCTAACTGTTCACGTACCGTAAGCACGCGGTTTTCCATCTGAGTCTGTTGCGCGTCGATGAGCGGCGTCAGCGTCTCGCCCAGCCATTGCTGACTGGCTTTTTCGACAGCGTCACGCACCGATTGCTCGGCAGTGAGTAGCCACTGCGCTTGCACGTCGCTGAATTGCAGTAGCTGTTGTTCAACAGATTGCAATTGTTGTTGGGTATGTTGCGCCAGCATTGCCAAAAAAGCTTGCTCACTATCGGCTATCTGCGTCTGCTGCGTCTGGGTCAGATGGCTCACTTGCGCTTCGAGTGACTGCAATTGTTGCTGACCGACGTGCGCCATGGCCTCACGAAAAGCCTGCTCAACAGATTGAATACTGTCACCCACTTGCGATTGGGCTTTTGCAAGCAAGCTCTGCGCTAGACTATCGGCATGCGCAGACAGGGATTGCTGCGCTGTGGCAAGGGCACCCTCACGTTGCTCGGCCATTTGGCTGACGATCAATTGGGTGATTTCCGGCAATAACGCTTGTTTGAGTTGCCCGACCAGTTCATCCATCTCAATGCCGGGCACGGCGGCTTTATGGACCACCTTGGTTAACACCGGAATTTCTGAAATATCCACACCATCCCCCTTACAAGGCTTGTGACTACATATGCTTATTCATGTGCTGAATCTCGTAACCACGGTCACGATAAAACGCCCAGCGTTGTCGACCGGCCATTTTGTCTGCCTCATCGGGACCGATCAGCTCAAACAGGTGACGGAATCGGCTAAAAAACTTTGGCAAGGTCGTCTGATGATTGAACAATAAATCATCCTGACGAATCTGCTCTGGTAACCAAGCCAATTGTACCGGCGTCAAGGCCGCATGTTCAGCATCCGCCAAGGCATGCGGTAAAAAACTCTCGGCGGTCGATTGCCATAAGCGTTCTTCGAGCCACACTGCCTGCGCGCGATCAGCCACATAAATGGTGACTTGCCGCTGACGCGATAGCGCCTGATGCACCAAGTGCGCCATCAAGATGGGCGCATCGGGGACATCCGTGTAAAAGCGGATTTTGGTCATGCGGGTATTACTTGGCTGCCTGTTGCATTAAATACGTGACTAACAATGGCACGGGACGGCCAGTGCCGCCTTTCTCCTTGCCAGACTTCCAGGCAGTGCCGGCGATATCGAGATGCGCCCAATCATATTTTTTAGCAAACCGCGACAAGAAACAAGCCGCGGTAATGCTGCCTGCAGCGCGGCCGCCAATATTGGCAATGTCAGCAAAATTACTGTCGAGTTGGCCCTGATATTCGTCCAACATTGGCATTTGCCAGGCACGGTCACCGGCTTTTTCTCCGGCGTCTAACAGTGCCTTGGCCAAACTGTCATTATTGGCAAATAAACCGCTCACATGATGACCGAGTGCAATCACACAAGCACCAGTCAGCGTAGCAATGTCAATCACCGCCGCCGGTTCAAATCGCTCGGCATAAGTCAACGCATCGCACAAAATCAGGCGACCTTCTGCATCGGTATTTAGCACTTCAATGGTTTGGCCAGACATGCTGGTCAACACGTCACCGGGCTTGGTCGCGCGACCACTCGGCATATTTTCGCAAGTTGGGATTAAACCGACCACATTCAATGGCAATTTCAATTCGCCAAGCGCCTTAAAGACCCCCAGCACCGATGCCGCGCCGCACATATCGTACTTCATTTCATCCATGTCTGCGCCGGGTTTGAGCGAAATACCGCCGGTATCAAAAGTGATGCCTTTGCCTACCAAAACCACGGGCTTTTGCGTTTTTTTGCCATGCAAATGCTGCAATACAATAAAGCGTGGGGGCTCGTCACTGCCCTGTGTCACCCCTAAGAAAGAGCCCATGTTGAGCTTTTCAATCGCCGCTTGGTCCAGCACCTCCACTTTAAATCCATAATCCTTGGCCAGCTTTTCAGCTTGCTTGCCCAGATAAGTAGGCGTACAGATATTGGGGGGTAAATTACCGAGATCTTTGGCTAAGGCGACGCCCTGACCCAAGCTGCGCCCCTGCGACGCACCCAGCTCAGCCGCCGCTTGGTCTGCTTTGTCTACCAGCAAGATCACTTGCTTTAATGCATGCGGTTCCACCGACTTCTGCTTCACTGCATTGACTTTATAAGTGGCATCCAGCACCACCTCTGCCAACGCAGCAGCGATTTGCTGCACCGAGCTCTTTTTAATGCTCAAGCTAGCAAAGTCTGCAGCGATACTTTCAACCCCGGCTGGCAAGGCTTTCACCGCGGCTCGAACACTGCTTTTCAGCTGTTTGAGTGTGAGCTCCTCGGCTTTGCCCAATCCAACCAACAGAATTCTGGGCACGGATACACCAGCTAACTGGCGTAATAACAGCGTAGTGCCGGCCTTACCTTCCATGTCGCCTGACTTCAGCGCGGTGGAAATTGCTTTTTCGCTCAGTGTATCCAGCGATTTCGCTAAATCGGTCAGTTTTCGCCCTTCATAAATGCCGACCAGCAAGCAATCGGTACGCAATTTTTCCGGGGCAGTGCTTTTTATGCTAAATTCCATCTTTATCCTTTGTGATGCCATGCAATTTGCCTGAGTGATGGTCGTATTATCTAGTGTTTTATGCTGATTTCAAAGCGGTGCATATAAATTGAAAATCTTCAAACGTGCATTGTCCGCAGAGCTGATGTCCTCGGCCTCTGCCATCTTCCTGATTATTTTAGGCATTGTGGTGGCACAGCGTGCCGGTAACATCGTGCGCCAAGTGTCCAAGGGCATTCTACCGAACGATGCGATCGGCACCATCCTAACATTCAGCTTGGTGCAGTTTATGCCCATGATGCTGTCTCTGGCGATTTTTCTGGCCGTGTTGCTAACCTTAACGCGCTGGCATCGCGACTCCGAAATGGTGATTTGGATGAATGCCGGCCTGAGTTTGCGTCAATGGGTCGCGCCGATTTTGCGGTTTATCTCACCGATTGTGCTCATCATCTCTCTGTTCAGCTTGGTCATCATGCCTTGGGCCAATGAAAAAGCAGACAATTACCGCGCCCAATTAAAAAAACGAGACGAGTTATCCTCTATTAGCCCCGGCACCTTTAAAGAGTCTAGCAACGGTGACCGCATCTACTTTATCGAGAGTTTCGACAAACTGGGTTACGAGGTTAAAAACGTTTTTGTGCAATCCAGGCAACACGGCAAAACCGGCATTATCACTGCGAATACCGGCAGTCGCTTTAAAGCAAATAATGGCGATAATTTTTTGCGCATGGAGCATGGTCGGCGCTATGAAATCACGCCCAACACGCTAGAAGTCATGACCACTGAATTTGAGCGTTATGACATCCGGGTGGAAATCAAAGAAGCTGCGCCCTCAACCAGCACGGCGCAGACCCGATCCACGCAGTCACTGGTCAGTGGCGCCAGCCCCGGAGACCATGCCGAGTTGCATTGGCGGCTGGCGATTCCAATTTCAACCATTGTGATGGTACTGCTTGCCATTCCACTCAGCTTCGTTGACCCACGTGCTGGCCGCTCGCTTAATATCATGTTTGCGATCCTGATCTTTATCATCTACAACAACATGCTGAGCATTTTTCAGGCATGGATTACGCAAGGGAAGATTTCCATCCTGATTGGCTTATGGCCAGTCCATCTGATCTTCATTCTGCTTGGCTGGTATCTCTATCACCGCCGCAAGCATTTGAAACCCTTGATTCCTGACTGGTTTAAACGCCGGGCGAAACGCGCATAAGTCATGAAACTTACCCTGTTAAATCGCTATTTCTGGAAAGAAATCAGTTTCAACATCATGTTGGTGTTGCTGGGGCTGCTGGCCATGTTCTCGTTTTTCGACCTATTACAAGAGCTCGACAGCCTGGGCCGTGGTCACTATGGCATCAACAGCATGCTGATCTATGTCGGGCTCAGTATTCCGGGCCATATTTATGAGGTGGCGCCCGTTGCTGTGTTGCTAGGCATCGTCTATACCCTTGGCGCCATGGCCAGTAGCTCGGAGTTAATCGTGATGCGCACCAGTGGCATCTCATTGCAAATGATCGCCAAAATGCTGTTAAGCATTGGTTTGGTATTTGCCCTCATCACGTTTCTGATTGGCGAAATCATCGCGCCGATCAGTGAAAAAATGGCGCAACGCATCCGCATTCAAGCCACTGATTCGGTCATCGCACAGGACTTTCAGTCCGGCTTATGGATTAAGGATGGCAGCAGTTTTGTGAATGTCACCACCGTGATGCCGGACACGAGCCTGGTAGATATTCATATTTATGACTTTGATGCGCAGTTCCGCTTGCGTCATGTCAGTCATGCTGACAAAGGGTACTTTGAGGATGACCATTGGGTGCTCTCGAACGTAACCCAAACCAGCATCAACACCAGCAAAGCAGCCCAGCACAACTCCGTCACCTCTAAGTTTGTCAAACAGACCGAATGGGAGTCGCTTATCCGGCCGGAACTGCTGAATGTGCTTCTGGTACTTCCAGAAAAAATGTCGGCCTGGAATCTCTACAGCTTTATACAATACTTGCATCAAAACGGGCAACGCAGCACCCGCTATCAGGTCGCGCTCTGGTCTAAACTGGTTTACCCTTTGGCTTGTCTGGTCATGGTCATTCTGGCGCTGCCTTTTGGCTTTTTGCAGCAACGCGCAGGTGGCATCAGCGCCAAAATTTTCGCAGGCATTTTTCTCGGCGTGGTGTATCAGATCATGAATCGGGTGTTTGTCCACTTGGGCGTACTCAATGATTGGTCACCGCTAGTGAGTGCCATCAGTCCGACGCTGCTATTTTTAGCCGCCGGTCTTGGCATGCTGTATGTGGTCGAGCGTCGTTAGCGCCGCACTACATTTGAGTTTACTTAGCGGATGGCAACACAATGATGCGCGACCCTAACAGACGGTCATGCAAAAACTGCTGCTCACGATCCAGCAACGCCCACCATAAGGTTAGCCCGGCTGGCAACAACAACACACCCGCCAACACATAGCGCATCATGGCATGCGGCAGATCCAGCAAGCGCCCGTCTGCACTGACTACTTTAAACTTCCAAGTCTGGCTGGCAAGCGTTTGTCCACTCACCACCCAACAGCGTACAAAATACGCACCCATCACCAGCCACAACAAGCCCTGTAAACCGAGACGCTTCCAGCCATGACTGGCATCACCCACAAGCAAGACATAGGCGGCTGTGAGTGCCAGCGTTAACGCCAACATCAATAACAGTTCGTAGATCACCGCCAGATAGCGTTTGATTAAATACTTCATGTGTCATCCAGATAACAAAAACCCCGCAATTGCGGGGCGTGGCAGAAAAGAACAGATTATTTCTGATCCCAGCTGTCTTCCCACATACAGTGTTTGATTTTGTCGCGGTTAGCGATCAGCTCATCAATACTAGGCTCATCATTTAACGCGCGCTTCAATGCCAGTTTAATCGCTTCGTAGTTGTTTTTGTAAAGGTCGGCTTTGTCGAGGTTGGCTTCTTTTGCACAACCTGGGTCTACCCACAACAAGGCCACAATACACAACTCATTAACCAACTCTTTAGGAATAATACCCTCAATCACCGCATCGGTGATGCCATCTGCAACACCGGCTTGCACCACGCCACCAAACAACTCAATGTTCAAGGAATCTTTCAAAGTCACTTTAGGCACCATCATGGTGGCTGGGCGCACCATCTGGTTAATGTCACGCACGGCAAACATGGCTGTATGGCCTTTGGTTTGCGCCATCATGTTGGCAAACGCGGCACCCACTGGGCCATCAACGGCGCCAATCAAGATTTCCGGCATCGCTGCAGTAACGTCTTTACCTTCAGAAAACACGGTTGCTTCACCGGCTTTAAATACGATTTTTGACATGAGAATTCCTTTTTATGTCTGCAAGTTAGAGAAAAACTTAAACCATAATTATACCAGCTTGAGCTCCATATCGACATGCAGGATGTTGGCATCCAAGTAGGGCGGGCTACAGACCTCAAAACCGGCTTGCTGATAAAAACCAACCGCATGTGTCTGTGCAGACAAGCGCGCATGCGAAACGCCCAACTGCCGACAGACCTGTATCGCCTGTAACAACAGCGCTTCCCCCACCCCTCGGCCGCGCCATGCGGCTAGAACGGCCATGCGACCAATGTGCCCATCCGGCAGCACGCGTGCGCAAGCCAGCGATTGCCCATCCAAGCACGCAAGCAAATGCGTCGCGGTAGCATCCGCCGCATCCCACTCAAGGGCAACAGGGACTTGTTGCTCGTCGATAAAGACGGACTGGCGGATAGCACGGCAATCGGCCCACAACGGCTGATGCTGCTGCAAGCGGTGAATATCCAGCTGGATGCGTTGTACAGTCATATACCCTCTCGGCACAAATATTACGATTTTACCTGTATTGCAATTGTAGTTAGCCACAGGCATCATACGGGCTTCATTAAAATAGGATTTGAGGAAAAGCTATGAGTCGTTTTCAAACTGCGGCGGCCAGAATATTGCTGGGGCTGGTGTTTTTCGGGGTGGTGATTTTAAAGTTAATGGCGATTCTGAATACCCCTGACGGTTACTTGCAATATCAGATGACGCTGGGACAGTTTGGCTTGCCAGCCGTGTTTGCGCCGTTGCTGATTCTAATTCAGTTTGTCTTTGGACTCATGTTGATCGTCGGTTTTAAAACCAGACTTTCCGCGCGCGTGCTGGGCGTGCTGGCGGCCTTTATGGCGCTGATTTTGGCTCAAGCCTCATTAGATGCATTTTTTGCCTACATGGGCATTGCTGGTGGGATGTGGCTGTTGAGCGTCTATCCCGATACGGCCTGTAGCTTAGATAATCGCAACAAAACGACTGCTTAGTCGGCCTTTCCAGTCAAATAAAAAAGCCGGGCGACTGCCCGGCTTTTTTATTTGCGTGCCCAATCGCTAACCCTTGATTTTGATGCCAAGTTGTTTCAGTTTACGGTATAAATGGGTGCGTTCAAGACCAGAAATTTCAGACAGTCGGCTCATATTATTTTTAACCAGCCGCATATGATACTGAAAATAATACCGTTCAAATTCGTCGCGCGCCTCGCGCAAAGGTTGATCCAGATTGAGCGGCATGTGCTGCTCGGTGGCCTCCACATGTTGACCTTGGAAATTAGCCAGCACACGCTGCACATCTGCTTGCGTGATGGTATCTTCCAAGCTGGTCATCAACAGATTTTGTACCACGGATTCCAGCTCATCAAGGTCTCCCGGCCAATCCGCATTGCGCAGGGCATTCAGTGCAGCCACATCCAATGCCTTGTAATCAATCTTGCTCGCCTCCACCATCAAGGTCGCCATCGCATTCACCAAATCCGGAATGTCCTCTTTGTGCTCATCAAGGCATGGCACTTTCACGGCAGAGCCCGCCAGCGTTTGCAGCAACGCCTGCTCCAGCATGGCTTTTTCAATCAACTGCGGCAACCCATGTTCGCTAGCGCAAATCACGCGGACACCATACTTCTCTGACTTGTTAATGAGTAAATGCAAGCCTTTTTGTTCGGTTTTACCCAGCTTGGTGACCTCATCGACAAACACCACACCCTCGCGCGCTTGTTCCAAAATCTCCATCGGGGCAGTGACCAGTTTTTCATAATCGGTCAGCGCCACCCATGGCGTGTTTTGCGGACGCAGAAATTTGGCGCACAAAGGTACGCTGCCGCCCTTTTTGCCAATCAGAAATAAGGTATTTTTATGCCGAGCCAATTGTTCAAGACGCTGTTTCAGCTCTTGGATCACCGCACTTTTGCCAAAACTGGATAAGTTGATCTCGGTGTGTGCTAAATGCTCGGTATGCTTGATGGCCGCTGAAACGGTTTTGAGCAGCTTTTGTAGCGCAATCGGTTTTTCTAGAAAATCGAAAGCGCCTAAGCGGGTGGCCTCCACCGCGGTGTCTATCGTGCCGTGGCCGGACATCATGATCACAGGCATGGTTAACAACCCTGCATTTGCCCACTCTTTGAGTAGGCTGATGCCATCGCAATCTGGCATCCAGATGTCCAGCAATACCAGATCCGGACGCAGCTTAAGACGCTCGTCTCGGGCCACTTGTGCGTTTTCCGCCAAACGTACAATATGCCCTTCATCCCGCAAGATGTCGCTCAACAACTCACGGATACCGATTTCGTCATCGACCACCAAAATATTACGTGAAGCCATGGTACTTCCTTACACGATGCGCTCAACGCGCCGACGCTGTTGTTGTTTATCTACCGGCAAGCTGATGGTGACGCTAGCGCCCCCTTGTGGCAGATTGTCTATGCGAATCTGTCCACGCTGCTCCTCTATCATTTTTTTCACAATGGCTAAGCCCAAACCCGTCCCGTGGGATTTTGTGGTGACATAAGGCTCAAACACTCTCGCCATCACATCGGTTGGAAAACCACTGCCGTTATCGGTCACTGTCAGTTTTATACGCTCGCCATCATAATCGGTCAAGATAACAATATGCGGGTCCGCCACTTGCACCAGCGCATCTTGTGCATTTTGCAGTAAATTGTGCAAAATCTGGCGCATCATGGTGGCATCTGCCTGAATCTCCGGCAGTTGCTCGTGCAAGGCCAGCAACAGCTTGACGGTCGAGGCGTTATACAAGCGACTCACATCGCGAATTAAAGTATTCAAATCTAACTTAACCAATTGCGCTGCCGGCGTTCTGGCATACTCACTAAATTCATTGACCATATTTTTCATTGCCTGCACCTGATTGACAATGGTATCGGTCGATTTAAACAGCATTTCGGCATCTTTGCTGTCCAGCTTGTCTTGCAATTTGAGCTGCAAGCGCTCCGCCGAGAGTTGTATGGGGGTCAGCGGATTTTTAATCTCATGCGCCAAGCGTCTGGCAACTTCCGCCCAGGCGGCGTCCCGCTGTGCTTGTGCCATGGCAGTCACATCATCAAACACCACCACCAGGCCATGACCGGCACCTTCAGGCAAGCGCGTCACTCGCAACATCAACATCTGCGTTCCATGCACGCCTTCAATTTCAATCTGGCTGGTCATGTGCCGCTCGTGATGGTCAAACTGCAAAGTGTCTTCATAGTGCTGCATGACCAGCTCGGTGAATGGGCTTAAGTATTTGTTTTCAGTTGCCACTTCGCTAAATACTTTATTTTTAAAGCCAACCAATGAAATACCTAGAATATTGGTCGCCGCCAAGTTATACACGCGCAACTCTGCCCGCTCATTAATCGTCATCACCCCCGAACTCAAGTGTGACAAAATCGCCTCTAAGTAGGCACGTGCCGATTCCACATGCTGGCGACTTTGCTCAGAGGCATTTTTTGCCTCCTGCAGCTGCCGCGTCATGCTGTTGAATGATTTCACCAGCACACTCAATTCATCTTTACCAAATGAGGGTAATTGCTGCGAAAAATCGCCACTGGCGATCAAGCGCGTCCCTTCCGCGAGCACCGTCAGCGGCTGCGCCATGCGGCGGCTGAGCGCAAATGCAATGGTTAACGCCCCCAGCATCGACAACAACAAAATCATGGTCAGGGTCAGCATAAAAATGTCTTTTAATGACTGACGGCTGTAAGACAGGGTTTGGTATTCGCGATAGACGTCTTGCACCGCTTCTGCGGTATTCGACAGGGATTTGGGCACTGGCTGCATCAATTGCAAAATGCGCATTTCACCGGTAATGCCCAAAGTTTCGACCGGAGTCAACACGCGCATATACAAGCCTTTGCCGGGAATGGGCTCAATCTTGCCGTAAACGCCAGTTCTGGCTTGTCGCAATTGCGGCACAGAAGGAAGCTCAGGCAAAAAGCTGCTGGGGTCAGAGCTGCTCACGGCCAGAATAGCGCCTTGCGCAGTGAGTAGGGCCGCATCTTGAATGCCTGCTTTTTCACGCAAATCATTGATTTGACTATAGTGAGACCGCGCTGGCTGCAACGACAAAGACACAGCCATGCTTTGCGCTTTTTCCTTCACATCGCTCAGCATAATATCCAACGCTTTTTGGCCCAAACTCAGGCCGCCATCCAGCGCAGATTCCACTTTGACGTTAAACCATGACTCAATCGAGCGCGAGAGAAAATTCACCGACACCAGATACACAATCATGCCAGGGATCAAGGCCATCAGGGCAAAGGTCACCAGCAAGCGAAAGTTTAACTTGCTGCCGACTTGCTTGGATTTTGTGGTGCGGTAAAGATGCCGTAACTGATAGGCAATGACGCCCAATAACAGCAAAGCCAGACCGGCATTGACGTAGAGCAACACCAAATAGTAATCGCCGCTGATGGCGGTATTGGCACTTGCAAGCGACAGCAGATACAACAAGGCCGCTGCCAACACGATCGACAAAATCAAGACATAACGCATACCGTTAGCGCAATGTTTCCTTCACCCACCAGGTAAAAGTGGGGGTTACTAACTCCCAGTCACTTTCACCCAACGCATCCAACTGCAAGGCCTTGGGCAACTTACTGGTATCCAGATGCATCTTAAGTGCTGCCTGATAAGATTGATTTTTTTCTAGTGTGCCATGCGGCACTAAGCGCCAGTCGTGAATCAAGCCTAACTCACGTTTAGCCTCGCTGAGGCTATCAAATACTTTTTGCTGTTGTGGGTAGTTCAGCAGATATTGTTTGGTCAGCGCGTGATAATTGAGCGTCACCGAGCGACGTTCGGTCACCACTTCGTCATCAAACCAATATTTAAGCGGTTTGATAATCTGAAACTCATACAAAAATGTCAGCGCGACCCCTTTGCTGAGGGCTTCTTCTAGGGCGCGGCCAAACTGCACGTCTATGTCGGCATCTAAGGTCCATAGCTCATCGCGCAACACCAACTCTGCGTTTCGAATATGCGCATGATTACTGCCTGCCACGCAGCTCAGTGCGGTCAGGCCAATCATCAGGCCCATACACAACCAGTGTTTAATGTTTTTGCAATAGCGCATAAAACAATCCGTCATGCACAGCCGTGGGCAACATCTGCCCGCCTATGTGGTGTTGGCAGGGCAAGATCGCGGGATCAAAGGCAATCGGCAATCGAGTCGCATCCGCATGTGCGCTTAAAAATTGCTGGATTTGCATGTCGTTTTCTTGTGGAAAGATTGAGCAGGTCACGTACAACAATTTACCGCCTTTTGCCAGCGTTTGCCACAAATTCGATAAAATTTCCTGCTGAAGATGCGCGAAAGTGGCCAAGTCCTGAGGCCTGCGCAGCCATTTCATATCGACATGACGACGCACAATGCCTGAGGCGCTACAGGGGACATCGGCCAAAATACGGTCAAACAGTTGCCCATCAAACCAGTCTGTATTCGCCGCATCGCCGGTGACTACGTGCGCTTGCAAGCCTAGACGCTGCAAATTTTCGTGCACGCGGCGCTGGCGCTCGACCGCCATGTCTAGTGACCACAACTCGACCTCGCAGGCTTCGAGAATGTGGCAAGACTTGCCACCCGGCGCACTACACGCGTCTAACACACGCATACCCGCTTGCAAATCAAGTAATGGTGCAGCCCACTGCGCCGCCGTGTCTTGCACACTGACCCAGCCAGCCTCAAAATTTGGTAATTGATGCACAGGCACAGGGCTATGCAATTGAATCGCGGTACCCCCCAAATGACTGGCAGACATCTCGGCGTCAGCGAGTAACTTTAAATAGCTGGCGACATCGGTTTTGCGCAAATTAACGCGCAAGGTCATCGGCGGGTGACTGTTGCCGACTTCAAGGATGGCTTGCCAATCCTGTGGATATTGTTGCTTGAGGGTGTTGATCCACCATTGTGGGTAGTTGAACTGCACCTCTTCACGCTGGGCAATCGTCGTTTGCAATTGCGCACGTTGGCGTAAAAAATTTCGCAATACCGCATTAACCAAACTCTTCGCCCAGCGTTGACCCGTTTTACCGGCGGCTTCTACTGCCTGATTCACCACAGTGAAGTCATCATCGTCCTGATGTAACAATTGCGACAGGGCCACCAGCAACAATGCAGAGACGCGATCATCGGTCACTGGCTTGGGCGTCAACGCTTGCAAATAGGCGGCAGATTCGGCATAAAAACGTAAAGTGAGATAGCTATAATCCTGCGCTGCAGCCTGTTGTTGTGGCGTCGCAGATTTGACTTTGCGCAATGCCTTGGGCATGGAAACAGTCAGATTATGTCCGGCCAAGACTTCGGCCACCGCATACGCGGCTATTAACTGGGCAACTTGCAAACGAAGGTCTCTAGGCAAAAAAAGCTATTCTACTTGATGCCACTTAATTCACCAGTGAAAAACGCAAGCCATGAAAAAAGGCTTTCTGACGAAAGCCTTTTCAAAGCGTCCACCCTTGTGGACAGTTAGTACTGGTTCGCCAACGCCATCAAGCGTCTGATACGCTCTTCGGTTTGCGGATGCGTACTAAACAACCCCGCCAGATCAGCGCCTGATAAAGGATTAATAATCATCATTTGCCCGGTTTCCGGATGCTGTTCCGCAGTCATGTTGGGAATCTGGTGCGCGTAATTATGGATTTTCTCCAGCGCCGCAGCCAGCGCTTTCGGGTCACGGCTAATGTCGGCACCCATGCGATCTGCCTCGTATTCGCGCGAGCGTGAGATCGCCATTTGAATTAATGAAGCGGCCAGAGGCGCCAACACCATAATCAGAATACCGATGAGTGGGTTCGGTCGGTCTTCGCCCTCCCGGTGGCCACCGCCAAACATCAGGCCAAATTGGGCAATAGACGAAATCGCGCCGGCAACCGTCGCAGAGATGGTCGAAATCAGCGTATCGCGATTTTTGACGTGTGCCAGCTCATGCGCCATTACCCCACGCAACTCTCGTTCACTCAAAATCTGCATAATGCCGGTGGTGGCAGCGACCGCAGCATGTTCAGGATTGCGACCGGTGGCAAACGCATTGGGCTGGCTCTCGTTGATGACGAACACGCGCGGCATCGGCAACTCAGCACGTTCGGCCAAGGCTTTTACCATGTTGTAATAATCACGAAACTGGCCGTTACCGAATTGGTTTTCGGCATTGATCTCGACTGCACCATACATTTTCAGCACCGCTTGATCACTAAACCAGTAGGCGTAAAAGTTCATGCCCCCTGCCAGCAGCAAAGCGATGAACATGCCGCCCTGACCACCCAATGCGCCACCCACAGCAACAAACAGCGCGGTGATGGCCGCCATCAGCACAAAGGTTTTGGTCCAGTTACCTAACATAGATACTCCTCATTGATTCAATACGTCTAGCTTAATATGCGGTGATGACAGGGGTTTTTCAATGCCCGCTTGAGTCAGTGCCTAAAAAAACTGGTCACCCACTTGCACATGTTGCCCCTGCACAAACTGCAGTGCTGTTTGCCGCTTGCCGCCGGGCATTTGCAACGTATGAATCTCCAGTGCGCCCTCCCCACAAGCTACGCGCAAAGGCTGTGTTTCTAGCACAGTCCCCGGCTGGCCGCGACCGTGTACCGCTTGCGCAAACCACAATTTGCACACTTGCTGTTTGAAGGTGGCTGTGGCCACCGGAAAAGGATTAAATGCGCGCACTTGGCGGGACAATTGTGACGCAGTTTGTGTCCAGTCGATGGCCGACTCTGACTTTTCAAGTTTGTGCGCATAGGTCACCAGAGACTCATCTTGCACTTCTGAGGCGAGCGTGCCCGTGGTCGCTAGCGTATGCATAGCTTCGACCATCAAACGCGCACCTTCACGACTGATGGCGTCGTGCAGGGTTTGCGTGGTGTCCATTTCAGTGATGGCGACCGCCCATTTGCTGATCATATTGCCGGCATCCAGTTTAGGCACCACCTCCATGATGGTGACACCGGTTTCAGCATCGCCTGCCAGAATCGCTCGATGAATGGGCGCGGCACCACGCCAGCGCGGGAGCAGAGAACCATGTATGTTGTAACAGCCAAGCGTTGGCATCTGCAACACCGCGGTTGGAATCATCAGACCATACGCGGCCACAATCATGACCTCCGCCTGCACGCTCGCCAATTCAGCCTGCACTTCTGCAGGCTTGAGGCTCTCTGGTTGAAAAACGCGCAAACCGTTGGCCAACGCCAGCTGTTTGACGGGGCTGGCTTTCAACTGCATGCCCCGCCCAGCCGGACGATCAGGTTGGGTCAATACCATGACAATATCGTGTCCGGCATCCAATAAGCCCTGCAAGGCAGGTTCGGCAAACGCCGGTGTGCCGGCATAGATGATTCGCATGCAAATCCCTGAGATTAATAACTATTGCGTTCGATTTCGCGTGCGTGCTTGACCATTCTGCTGCGGATACGGTTGCGTTTGAGGGTGGACAAATATTCCACGAATACTTTACCTTTTAAGTGATCCATCTCATGCTGAATGCACACACTGAGTAGACCGTCTGCATCGAGCTTATAAGTGTTGCCCGAGACATCACGCGCCTCTACTGTGATGAACTCGGCGCGCGTGACATTCTCATACACGCCCGGCACAGACAAACAGCCTTCTTCATAATCTTGGCTACCAGACTGGGCAATGATTTTCGGATTAATCAGCACCAAGAGATCGTCTTTTTCTTTACTGAGATCAATCACGATCAACTGAATATGATGATCCACTTGCGTGGCCGCTAAGCCAATGCCCGGTGCATCATACATCGTCTCCGCCATGTCACTCACCAGTTGCTGCAAAGCGTCGTCAAATACTTGCACCGGCTTGGCTACCGTGTGCAGTCGTGGGTCCGGATATTGCAAAATTGGAAGTAATGCCATGCTCTACAAATCTTTCCATTCAAATAGTTTGTGGGAAAACAGGGCAAAATGCCCGCTTTTTCACCTTGATAAGAACTTTAAACCCATGCTAGATTGGTCGATATGATGCAGATCGCGCGCGCGATTGATGCGGCCTAACCCTTGAGCTGCTTATTTACAGAGACGCCACATGACCAAAATTGTTCAAATTATAACCCTGCTTGCGCTGGCTTGTAGCAGCTTGTTGGTGCGCGCGGAAGAAATTCCCTTGCGGGCGCAACATCCTGACCGGCATCTCGTGGTCAAAGGCGACACCTTGTGGGACATTTCAGCGAAGTTTCTCAAAAATCCATGGCAATGGCCACAGATCTGGCAACTCAACCGTGAACGCATCAAAAATCCGCACTGGATCTACCCGGGTGACGTGATCGTATTAGATACCAGCAGTGGCAAGCCGTTGTTGCGACTCATGCGAGAATCCGTGACACTCGAGCCGGGGGTGATTGTGACGCCGATACAAGGCGATGCAATTCCTGCAATTCAACCAAGCACGATTCTGCCATTTTTAACCAAACCCATGCTGATTTCCCCCGAGGCGTTAAAAGCAGCGCCCAGAATCATTGCCGCACAAGAAGAGCGTGAGATTCTGAGTCCGGGCACCCACATTTACGTGCAAGGACTACCAGCGTCACCAAGAACCGCCTGGGCGGTTTACCGCGAAGGTGAACCAGTCAAAAATCCAGAAAACGGTGAAATCCTTGGCAACGAGGCGCATTATTTGGGAGAGGCTAGGTTATTACGCGCTGGCCAGCCAGCGACCTTGACCGTGACACAGGCAAAAGAAGAAATCGCTGTCAAAGACAAACTGATTGCGATAGAAGATGAACTGAACCCGGCATACATCCCACATTCGCCAGACAAGGACATAAAAGGGCAGATTGCGCGCGTCAGCGAAGGCATTAACGAAACCGGTTACGGTCGTGTGGTCGTCCTCAATCGCGGGGAGGCTCAAGGCATAGAGCGTGGTCATGTGCTGGCGGTGCTGCGCAAAGGCGCTTCCATGATCGACCCAGAGTCTGATCCTAAACACCCGTTGACCATCCAACTGCCTGATGAACCGGTGGGTTTAGTCATGGTTTTTAAAACCTTCCCGCATCTATCTTATGCTTTGGTGATGCAATCTTCGCAACCCATTCATGCCGAAGATGTGGTCAGCACCCCATGATTGACCAGCGCCATCGTGACCGCCGCGCCTGAATTCAACGCGCCTTGGATTGCACTCAGTCTGGTCAAGGGGCTGGGCAGCGTCACTTATTGTCAGTTACTCCTGCACTTTAAAACGCCAGAAGCCGTATTGGCAGCGCCCTACTCGGCCTTGCGTGAGCTGGTGGGAAAAGACGTCGCAGATGGCATCCAGCGCGCCATGGAGGACCCGCACATCCCGCATACGCTCGATTGGCTTGCGCAAACGGATAATCACCTACTGACACTGGCAGACCCTTACTACCCACCGCGCCTGCTCGAAACAGACCAGCCGCCGCCTGTGTTATACGCGAAAGGCAATTTACAAACGCTCAAACGTCCGGCCATCGCCATGGTTGGCAGTCGTCATGCCACCCCTCAAGGCGAGGCGACAGCCGAAAACTTTGCTGACAGTTTGTGTCATGCAGGGTTTGCAGTGGTCAGTGGTCTGGCCCTTGGCATTGACGGTGCCGCCCACCGAGGCGCACTCAAAGCCGATGGTGCGACCATCGCAGTGGTCGGCACTGGGCTGGATATTGTCTACCCGGCCAAGCACAAGACACTGGCACATCACATTGCCCAATACGGATTAATTCTTTCTGAATACCCGCTGGGTACCCCCTCACTCGCGCACCACTTTCCTCGACGCAATCGCATTATCAGCGGGCTGTCTGAGGGCTGTCTGGTAGTGGAAGCCAATATCGACAGCGGCTCACTCATTACTGCAAGGCTGGCGATCGAACAAGGGCGTGATGTGTTTGCGATTCCTGGCTCGATTCACTCACCACTCGCCAAAGGCTGCAACGCTTTAATCAAGCAAGGCGCGAAGCTGGTCGAATCCACCGAAGACATTGTGAGTGAGCTCGCGCATATTCGCCTGCCAAATCAGTCATTTTCGATTAGCCCGAATGGGCCATCACCCGATTGGACCAGCTTACCTGCCGAAGCAAGCCCTGTCTTGGTCTGCATGGGATTTGACCCCTTGTTTGCAGAGCAGATCGCAGCCCGTGCGGGGTTGACGCCAGAGCAAGTTTCCACCATGCTTACGTTACTTGAATTAGAAGGTGTCGTCAGCCATCTCGCCAACGGTCAATTCCAACGACTGGTGTGAACTTGGCTTAGACTCACCCCAACAGCGCTACTTATACTACTGCGCGTTTGAGGAGACTATGCATGTTAGAAGTATTGATATTTATTTATCAAAATTACTGGGATAAACATGATGCGTTTGAGTTAAAAGAAACCGACGAAACCATCATGGCCTACGAATTATCACAAGCAGGATTTAACCATCAGGACATTTTGCACGCCGTCGACTGGGTCAAAGACCTGCGCCGCTCGGTGCAACATGCGCAATATCTGCATGACCCGGCCGCAATCCGCATTTTTTGCGATATTGAACGCAGTAAAATCAACGATGAGAGTTTAAATTTTCTGTCATTGTTGCAACGTAGCGACATCATCACTGCGTATGAGCGCGATTTGATTGTCGATCGCGCCATGGTATTGCCACAAGAAACGCTCAGCATGGAAGATATCCGCTGGATTACCATGATGGTGTTGTGGGATGAAGCGCGCAAACAAGATTACTTGTTTGTGGAAGATGCCTTATTTAACCCGCAAGGGCTCTCATTACAGTAAATAGACCAAAAAAAACGCGACCTAAAATGGGTCGCGCTTTTTTGAATGAAAGCTACAGCTGCCGAATAATCTGTCCGATGATGCCCGCTTGATTCAGGGTGTAAAAGTGCATTTTATCGACCCCGGCTGCAATCAACTTGGCACAAATTTCGGTGACCACATCGGCCCCAAAACCACGTAAAGACGCCAAATCATCGCCATAGGCTTCCAACCGCATGCGCAACCAACGTGGAATCTCAGCACCACACACATTTGAAAATCGCGCCAACTGCGTGTAATTGTAAATCGGCATGATGCCCGGAATAATCGGCGCAGTCACACCGAGTTTTTGTGCGGCATCCAAAAATCTAAAATACGCATCTACGTTGTAAAAATACTGCGTAATCGCAGAGTCAGCCCCTGCATCGATTTTACGTTTAAAATTGTCGAGATCTTTTTGGGCGGAGCCTGCCTCCGGGTGAAACTCGGGATAGGCCGCGACCTCGAGATGAAACCAGTCTCCCGTTTCGGCACGGATAAAGCTAACCAACTCATTGGCGTATTTAAAGTCACCAGCACTGACCTCACCAGACGGAATATCGCCCCGCAAAGTGACCAGACGACGAATGCCTTTGGCTTGATAGGCCTGCAAAAGCGCACGAATTTCTTCTTTGCTCGAAGAAATACAAGAAATGTGTGGCGCAGCGCCATGGCCTTCGGCCTGAATTTCAAACACAGTATCCATGGTGCGATCGCGCGTAGAACCGCCGGCGCCAAACGTTACCGAGAAAAATTCAGGGGAGAACGCAGCCAACTCTTGACGCACCTGGCGTAGGTTCGCCATGCCTTCCGCGGTCTTGGGCGGAAAGAACTCAAAACTGTAAGAGGTTTTATGATTCACTTGTTTAGTCTTTATCTATGTCATGCAATCAAGCCATGACGGTCATTCTTTTTCATTCAGCACAATCGCGCTCAATAGCCATGAAATCACGCTATACACCAGTGCACCAATGACACCGTGCAGCACACTGTTGACTGAGAATCCTTGTAATAAATGTCCGACAAACCAGAACAGCAAGCCGTTGATCACCAACAAAAATAGACCCAGCGTCAGCAAGGTGATCGGCAACGTTAAAATCACTAATATCGGCTTAACCAACACATTGGCAAACCCAATCACCACTGCCGCCAATAATGCCGCAGTGAAGTTTGCAATATGAATACCTGGCACCAGATAAGCCACAGCCATCAACGCAAGGGCATTCAATACCCATACCACCAGTAATCTCAACATGACATGCTCCCAATATGCATTGGGCAGAGTGTACACCGAAACCCGCGCCAGAACATCTGACGCGGGTTTCGGGCGTATTGACTCAGTGCTGTGTTACTTAGTAACGGTATTGCTCAGGCTTGTAAGGGCCGTTTTTGTTTACGCCAATGTAAGCCGCTTGTTCGTCTGTCAATGTGGTCAATTGCGCGTTGAGTTTTTTCAATTGCAGGACCGCCACTTTTTCATCCAAATGTTTAGGCAATGTGTAAACGCCTACTGGATACTTGTCGGTTTGCGTGAACAACTCGATTTGCGCGATGGTTTGATTGGCGAAACTGGAGCTCATGACATAGCTCGGGTGACCCGTGCCGCAACCCAAGTTCACCAAGCGACCTTGTGCCAACAGAATGATGCGTTTGCCATCCGGGAAAATCACGTGATCCACTTGTGGCTTGATTTCTTCCCACTGGTATTTTTCAATGCCAGCCACGTCAATCTCGTTGTCAAAGTGCCCAATGTTACAAACAATGGCTTGGTCTTTCATTTTGGCCATATGGTCGTGCGTGATGACGTGATAATTACCCGTCGCCGTCACAAAAATGTCAGCGTGTTCGGCCGCATAATCCATGGTGACGACGCGATAGCCTTCCATCGCCGCTTGCAGTGCACAAATCGGATCAATTTCTGTCACCCAAACTTGTGCTGACAAAGCGCGTAACGCTTGCGCAGAGCCTTTACCCACGTCACCGTAACCGGCAACGACTGCGATCTTACCTGCAATCATCACATCGGTTGCACGCTTGATGCCGTCAACCAATGATTCACGGCAACCATACAAGTTATCAAACTTGGACTTGGTCACAGAATCGTTTACGTTAATGGCAGGGAAAGCCAATTTACCTTCTTTGTGCATTTGATACAGTCTATGCACGCCGGTGGTCGTCTCTTCGGTCACGCCTTTAATCGCAGCCAAACGTACCGAGTACCAAGTTGGATCCGTGATCAATTTGGCCTTGATCGCGTTGAACAAACAGGTTTCTTCCTCAGAACCTGGGTTGGCTAAGACTGACAAATCTTTCTCAGCGCGGCTGCCCAAATGCAACAGCAAGGTCGCATCGCCACCATCGTCAAGAATCATGTTGGAATAGCCACCGTCCATCCATTCAAAGATGCGGTGGGTATAATCCCAATACTCTTCCAGGGTTTCGCCTTTCACGGCAAATACCGCCGTGCCAGTCGCAGCAATGGCAGCTGCCGCGTGATCCTGTGTAGAGAAAATATTACAGGAAGCCCAACGCACTTCTGCACCCAAATCCTTCAGTGTTTCGATCAACACGGCGGTTTGGATAGTCATATGCAAGGAGCCGGTAATACGCGCGCCTTTAAGCGGTTGTTGCGCCGCATATTCTTCGCGAATCGCCATCAAACCAGGCATTTCAGTTTCAGCAATCGCGATTTCTTTGCGACCCCAGCCAGCTAAGGCCATGTCAGCCACAATGTAATCTTTGATATCAGCTACAGTATTCATGTTTCAATCCTTAAAAAAATGAAAACTGAGCAGGAAAAGTTCGATAAGAACCGGTGGATACGTCTGTTCACCTTTTTTCCGTGCTCGCACAGTGAAAAGTGAACGCCGTTTAGATGCTTTTCAGCAAATGCTCTGAGCCTGGGAGTCAGATGACCCTCGCAGCGTTCCTCAGAAGTTGCGGATTATACGCTAACCCCGACATTTTACAAAAAAATCACAGTGCACAAGCGCGAAACAAAGGGCAAATTCATACGCAAATTTCGCTTCTGCGTACCACCCTGCCCATCCTTCAAATTAACCCTGTTAGGCCTTGTTTCTCTGCAAAATTACTGTCATGTCGTTATGCCATGATGTCATCACGGCAACATACAGACAACGCAAATCAAGAAAGGTGCTATCTATGACAATGTATCAAGTAATGGACGAAGAAAACCATTGTATTGCGACCTTTCATCACTTTCAGGAAGCGATCTATACCGCCCAAGATTTTACCCTGTGGGATGATGAGCATTACTATCATGTGGAAGAGCTAGACATGGCTGTCGCATAAGCGCGCAGCGTTTCTTTAGACCAATAAAAAAGCGCCGATTCAGGCGCTTTTTTTGTGTGTTGTCGCAGCGAGGTTAAGGCAAGCTTTTCATCGCGACCTTGAGCGCATCTGCCGCCTCGGTGTCTAGTTGCTGCAACGCATCCACATTGGCCATCGCCTCAACATGTTTACCGCTAGCTTCGGCAATCATACCGAGATAGTAAAATGCTTGGCTATGTTGATCGTTCATGCTCACGACGCGATGCAGGTGTTGTTCCGCCGTTGTGAAGTCCTTGGTTTCATATTCTGCCGCAGCTAAATAAAACCAAGCCTCTGTATTTTGCGGCTCTTGCTTAGCCCATTGCTCAGCAATCACTTTTAGCCCAGCCCAATCCTTGTGCAGATAAGGGTAAACCACCTTCATGAAGTATGGCCATTCAGCAGCGGGCTTTCCCCAGAACGGCAACTCGCTTTTAACCACAATAGGACCCGCTGGCTGGTTAATCAGCGCTTGAATCCAATCCACCGACATATAGTAATAATAGGCATCTTTCCCCGGGCTTTTTAAGGTGATCAGGCCAACCAATGCGCCAGTATCATCAAATAAGCCGCCACCGCTGGCACCTTGCCTAAAGCTACTGGTCGCGCGGACAATCACTGAGTCATCCATGGTAAACAGGCCTTTGACCACGCCACTGGCACTGACTGGCGCAGGCACAAAACTCGGGTAACCGATATTAAACACAGCTTGTTCGTATTTGAGCTCGCGGCTGGACTTCATCGCGACTGGTTTCAGCGGCAAGTCTTCCATTTGCAGCATGCATACATCATGTTTCCAATCGGGCTTTACCCCCACCGCATGGTAAGCGGCACCGCCGCTCATCACACTGATACTGCTGGCGTTGGCAACCACGTGGCAGTTGGTCACGACTTGATTCTCTGCCACCACCACGCCAGAGCCGAGGCCGTATTGACCATTTTTCAAGCCCACCTGCACTCGCAACACGCGGCTATTTAAATCCTGAATCAATGCCTGCTCAGGCTCCGCCAAGAGGGTGGCACTCAAGCAGCTTAACAATAATCCGATCAGTACTTTGCTCATTTCGTGCTCCAATCTGCGACTGCGTATGTGGGGTATTCACCAATTGCCAGTAATACGTTGGAAAGCCTGTTGCTATTGGTTTAGCAAGAGGCATTCCAACTGCGAAGATGTTGTGCACAGCCGCAATCGCCCGACCAGAACAGACCGGCGGTTAAAATAAAAAATTAAGCAGTATCAATGGGTTATGTCAGAAAAAATACAGGAAGCCGGGTATGCATTGGCAGATCACTGGTGCCCTATAGCACAGGGCTCATCGTAGGCATCAAGCGGAAAAGGCCTGTTATGCACTAAAAAAGTGCATGGTTTTTAACGATCGCACAATCATTAAGCGCGTTGAACTAGAGCGATGCAAACCATTAAAACAACAAAGAAAGTTGCGTAACCGGGGGTAGCGCAGTGGCTTCACTGGTAGGCGCTGACTTGCGGCGGGTGTGGCTACGCGCCACCTTGGGAAAATGCCGCGATTGACGGGAGGCGTGGCGTTGCAAAATATCCTGCACCACTGCGGTTTGCATCTGCTTGCGAATCTCAAACCAATCTTGCTTGGCCGCTTGCATGGCACTGACCACATCGACCAACGGGCTGGGATAATCACGGTCGATGACGCAACCATAATGCAACTGCAACGCATGTGGCATGCGCCAAGGTTCTAGCACCCAACTGTCTGGCACCTGCCGCAGCGCTGGAATCCATTGCCGGACAAACTGCCCCAGCGGATCTTGCGCCAATGCCTGCTTGACTGGATGATAGATACGCAAAGCATTAATCCCGGTGGTGCCAGATTGCATTTGTACCTGCGGCCAGTGTATACCCGGTTCATAATCAAGAAACATGCGTGCCAGATGTGACCCACTTTGCCGCCAAGGCAAGCGCAACAAATAACTGGCGGTGCTCATCAGCATGGCACGCATGCGAAAATTCAACCACCCGGTTTGATTAAGCATCGCCATACAGGCATCTACCAGCGGCCACCCGGTTTGCGCCGATTGCCAAGCCTGTAACCTTGTCATGCGCGTAGCATCCGTTAAGCGATGCTGCAACTGCTCAAAACCAGGATAAAAACTCTCAAACTCAATGCGCGGCTCACTTTCGAGTTTTTGCATAAAATGACAGTGCCAGTGCAAACGACTTTCAAAGCGGTGCAGATTACGTCGCCAATGCATGGCTTCGTTCGCTTGCGAGGCGGCACGACTGGCCTGCACCAAGCTACGCAAACTCAGCGCACCCCAAGCCAAATATGGAGATAAACGGCTACAGGCCTGCGGGGCTGTGAGCGGGCTAGAGAGCCCACTTTGATAACGCTGCACGCGACGTTGCAAAAAGTCAGTCATCACCGCGTCAGCCACCCCAATACCGCCGTGTTGTCGGCCAGCTTGATCGATCCCCGCAACCACGGGCAAGCGATCCAGCCCATGATGCGGCAAGCGCTCACCTGCACTGACTGGCGGGATTGCAATAGGCGTTTGTTGCATGCGTAACTCCCATTGTGACTGCCAGCGGCGACGATCGGCCAACCGCCTGACAACCCCGTGCTGCGGCCATTCATGCCAAGGAATGCTTTGCGCCATGCACCAGCGCTGAATCTGCGTATCGATCTGAAACGTCACATCATTGCCCGTCTCCTCGTGGCTGTAGAGCGCGGCGATGCGAAATTTCTCATGCAGACGTTTGAGTAGACTGAGAGGATCGTGGTGATACACATGTAAGTGCAAGCCTAAATCATGCAATGAAGAAGCAAGCGCTTGCAGACACTCACGCACAAACATGGCCTGACTGAGGTTGGCATCTTCGGCAGCCCATACCTGAGGCGCCCAAATAAACAGTGGTAGCACTTTGCCCGCCGCACAAGCGGCAGCAAGCGCCGCATGATCCGCCACGCGTAAATCACGTTTAAACCAAACCACATGCAAAGCGTCAGCCGCCATATTGCCGCATCCAGACCGTGATATCGTCCAGCAGCGGGCTGCGACTGCGAAACGGCCTTGCCAACTTGGCGACCATATCCACATGGTCGTAGCCTGCATAGGTTTTTAAAGTCACGTTGCCACCGCTGGCCTCCACTGCCTGCGCTAGATTAATCGTGTTTCTGGGCCAGACGGTGTCATCTTTCAAGCCTGCCATCAACAATAAAGGGGGATGTTGCCCGTGTGCAAAGTGGATGGGCTGCGAGGTCCAGACCTGCTCGGGCGGCGCAAAAA
Source organism: Methylophilus medardicus (assembly GCF_006363955.1). GTDB lineage: Bacteria > Pseudomonadota > Gammaproteobacteria > Burkholderiales > Methylophilaceae > Methylophilus > Methylophilus medardensis. The sequence goes on along the minus strand of NZ_CP040948.1, from coordinate 247,520 downwards.
TTGCCCGCAAACGCGCAGAGGTCAAAGGCAAAAAGTCATAAGGACCCGCCAACCCCACCGTGCCGGCAATCGCTGCCGTTTGCAGGCCCACTTGGGCCAGATAACTTGCATTCAGCGAAAGCATCATCGCCAGATGCGCCCCCGCCGAATGGCCCATCAAAAATAGACGTGCCGGGTCACCTTGATAATCAGCGATATGCTGCTTGAGCCAAAAGACGGCCGAGGCTGGATCTTGCATCAGTTGCGGAAATTTAACTTCTGGATACAGTCGATAATCGGCGATCACAACCATGAATCCCTGTGACGTCAGGGCCTCGGCCACAAATAAATAATCCTGCTTGCTGCCTGAATCCCAACTGCCACCATAAAAAAATAACACCACAGGCAGCGGTGCTGTTGTGAGGTCACGAGGTTGATAAATATCCAGCCTTTGCCTGGCATGGGCGCCATACGCCACATCACGCTTGAGCACCATGCCGGCGGAGGGAATGATCGCATTGAGCACACTCACGGGCCGACAAGCACTCACCAACAGGCCTAACAAGCTGCTTAACCAACCCCGTCGGATCATGTTCACCGGATGCGCATTTTCATTCATAGGCAACAATGACCATGGCGACGGCAGATAATTCCCTCAAGGCCGCTTGCCGTTTAGTGATTCGCAATAAAGACGCGGTTACGGCCTTGTTGCTTGGCGGTGTAAAGCGCGGCGTCGGCCATTTTCATCAAATGCGCCAGTCCTTGCTGTTCGCCGATTTGGGTCACCGAGACCAAGCCAAACGAGGCGGTGTAGTGTATGTGTTCACCCTGATCACTCATCACACTGTGGTCAATTTCAGACCGTAGTCGCTCGATCACGCGGGCAGCTTCATGCACATCAGTCATGGGCATGAGAATCCCAAATTCTTCACCACCCAGCCGGCCGACCATATCGCTGGTGCGCAAGGCATTGACGCAACGAAGACAAAAATTCTGCAAAATCAGGTCACCCGCATGGTGTCCATATTGATCGTTGATTTTTTTAAAATGGTCAATATCGACCATCACAAAGGAAAAAGGCGACTGATAGCGCTGACTGCGGCGGATTTCGGATTCCAATTCCTGAATGAAGTGCCTGCGATTGGCGATCCCAGTTAAAAAGTCAGTAAAAGCAAATTTGTCGGCTTCAATATGCAACTGATAAATACGCCAAGCGACAAATATTCCCACCGCTAAAAATAGGCTCAACAGCATTGCTGCATAGGTCAATCCGTGCGAGCTATGTCTCTCAAGACGATGCTGACTCTCGTTGACATATTCGGTGGCCCGTTGATTGGCCCGGTTGAGTATGCCCTCGTTCAAGCCTGCCACCTCTGCAAAACGCGCAGTCCATTCAGTCTCAATCAGACGATTAGCGGCTTCAAAGTGGGTTGCAGCCAATTGTTGCAAAATCTGATCACGCGTTTGGTTAAGCAGAAGCAACTTTTGTCTAAGTAGTGACACCTGATGCGGCTCGCCGGCATCCGCCTGCGCCATCACCTGAATTTTTTGCTGCGCCAATTGCTGGCAGGCTTGAATATAGCTGGCTGTTTGTTTTAGCTGCTCGCGATCCGCTTGAATCAAGGTCGCATACAGTAAGCTGCTGCGCACTTGATAGAGATTCGCCTCTAGGGCCAATGCCGCGTTCGCAACGGCAAAAGGTTGTTCATACAGCTTGCGCGTGGTCTGATGCATTTCACGCATGCTGGAAAAATAAATCCACAAAAACAGCAGCACGCCCACAAAGGCGATCAGAAACCCTGCAATCAGGATGTAAAGTACTGCTTGTTTCCGTTGTCTTTTCATGACCAGTTTTGCCTTGGTTCACTCGACTCAGATTAGGGTATGGTATCGCTGTTCGTCAGCATCACTCATTCAGCCAAGCCGAAATAAATGCCCATTCTTTAGGATCGACAGGTGTAATCGACAAACGGTTCCCTTTTTGCAGGATGCGCATATTGGCCAAGGCCGGCATTTCACGCATTTGCTTCAAACTCAGCAAACGCGTTTTGCGCACCAACTTGACATCCACATTGACCCAACGAGGGTTTTCTGGGGTAGATTTTGGGTCAAAATATTTATGTCCCGCCACAAACTGAAACTTGTCTGGATACGCCAGTTGGCTCACCTCACACAGACCGACAATGCCCGGTTCAGCGCAATTAGAGTGATAAAACAATACGCCATCGCCTACTTGCATCTGATCACGCATGAAATTGCGTGCCTGATAATTGCGAATACCATACCAATCCACTGTCTGGTCTGGAAACCCTGCCAGATCATCAATGGAAACATCCGAGGGCTCGGATTTCATCAACCAATAACGCGCCATGCTTGAAAGCCTTCTTATGTCGAACAAATGCCAGTATCATAAACCAAGTTATAGTTCAGCTGACAATCATGGCAAAAAACGTTCTTGGTACCCTACTCATTCCCTGCAGCATGCAACCACTCACAGGGTTTGTGCGTGACGGCTGTTGCGGATTTCATCCGGAAGACCCCGGCAGACACACCATTTGTGCCGAAATGACCGATGAATTTCTGGCGTTCTCTCAAGCACAAGGGAATGATTTATCCACCCCAAGACCAGAGTATGGTTTTGCAGGCCTGAAGGCTGGAGATCGTTGGTGTGTGTGCGCTAAGCGCTGGCTGGATGCGAGCGAGGCTGGATATGCGCCGCCAGTGATTTTGGAATCCAGCGAAGAAAGCTGCTTACAAGTCGTCAGCTTGGCTGACCTGATGTATCACGCATTGCGCTGATAAAACAAACAAGGGATGTGCTAAGGGGTTACCTGAGCCGCTAATCCTGAACCAAAAAAGTTCAGGTGGTAACAGCCTAAGGTACATTAGGTTCGCACGCCAAGGGGATCTTAAAAGACCACCCAACTTAGTGCGATCTCACAGCACCTGATGAGCCGAAACCTATAACAAAGACTAGTTCAAGGAATTTTGGACTCAGGCAACGCCTTAGCACACCTAATAATGATACGCCATTTCAACCACAATGACGGTGAAAATTTTGTGAAATGAAGCGGGTTACAGCAGCTTATGCTGACCTGACAACACATCATCAATATGCTGTTGCATATCAGAAATACGTTTTTTGACCTCACCCACATCTACACCGCCGCTGCGCGTGTTCAATAGCTCATGCGTAATGTTAAGAGCCGCCATAATGGCAATACGTTCCACACTCACCATTTTTCCGGCATCTCTAATCTCACGCATCTTGCCATCTAGGTAACCCACCGCTTGCAGCAGGCTGTCGCGCTCTTCATCGGTACACGTCACACTGAACGCGCGGCCCATGATTTCAATATCAATTGGTTTGCTTGCCATGGTTAAAGGCCTTCCTCTGGCAATGCAGACAACAGCCGCTCCAGTTGCACACTGGCCTGCGTCATATTCACCTTTAACGATTGTGACTCTTGATGCAGACGCGTCACCTCTTGACGTAACTCTACGTTTTCGTCGCGCAGCTGGGCGCACAAAGCAATCAACTTTGTCACACGCTCTTCAAGACTTTTTAAATCGGCATCCATCGGCCCATTATCTTTTAAAAAAATGAGTGTGGTCAATAGCTAAGCGCATTTTTTCAAAGTAAATTGATAATTTAAAGCCAACGACCAAACCTCGCTAGGCTGGCAAAAAAGCAGGCTTTCGACTACACTAGCGCCCAGTTGTCAGGTGTCCTCACTGTATTTCTACAGTCAGGGTGAAACTGGGAAACAGGTGCGTGAACCTTTATTCGCTAATCCTGTGCTGCCCCCGCAACGGTAAGCAAGTGCGGGTCTATCCATACGCCACTGAGTGCAAACTTGGGAAGGCGATAGATCAAAACTTGCAAGCCCGGAGACCGGCCTTACAACCAACCACATGGAAATACCGCGGGGTGACGGTGATTCGAATGCAAAGCTGCTTAATGGTCGCTTTCGCTTTTCAAGTTTTCTATCCTTCCTTAATGGCACGAAACTGCCAGGTGTTTCCTTTTTTTATGCATTCGCATGCGGGGTCGCATGTGCAATCACGGAAACTAACATGAAAAAAATACTCCTCGCCAGTTGTGTCAGCCTGGCCTCAAACACCCACGCTTTTAGCGCTGAAGAACTTCAGCTGAATGAGGTGGTGGTGACTTCAAATCGCTTTGATGAAAATACAACCACGCCCAGATCAAATGTGCGCGTGATCAGCAAGCAAGAAATCATGAACTCGCCTGCCATCAGCATCCCTGATATTTTGCGCATGCAAGCAGGCGTGAATGTGCGCAGTCTTTACGGCAACCAGGGCATTGATGCTGGGGTCGACATGCGTGGATTTGGCGAATCCGCCACTGGAAATGTGCTGATCCTTCTCGACGGGCAGCGCCTGAACCCAGTCGATGGCGGTAGCTTGCAGTGGGCGTCGATCCCGCTGCAATCCATCGAGCGAATTGAACTGTTGTCCGGGGATGGTACGGTACTCTATGGTGATCGGGCCACAGGTGGCGTGATCAATTTAATTACCAATAAATCTGGTAAACCTGCGGCCGCTTTAACTGGCACGCTTGGCAGTTATGGTTATAAAGCGGCGGACGGTTATGTCGCAGGCTCTTCTGGCGACCTCTATTTCAATACGTTTATACACAGCGCGGATGCCAATGGCTGGCGTCAAAACTCAGGCTTTAACCAATGGTCATTGAGTGGCCGTGCAGGCTTGTGCGCAAACGACCAAGACAGTTTTATTGATTACGCCATCTACCGATCAGAAAATGGTTTACCAAGCAGCATCAGTAGCGCGATGTACCGCGATCAGCCGCGTTCAGCAAGAACACCTTTTGACAGCCAAACCAAAGAAGGCTACCGAATCAGACCAGGTACCAACATCAAGATCAGCGACCGCTTGGAGTTTGCAGCAGAATTTGCAATCAGCAATATGAAAACACACTTCAACAACGTGTCATTCAATAGTACCTCTGCTCGCGATGCTGACACTTACGCACTCACCCCTCGGTTTAAATGGTCACATGGTCTTGCCAATCTCGAGAGCGTCAGTGTGCTTGGTTACGACTACTACCGTGGCCTGGTGAACGCGGACTACCATGGCGGCTACGCCAATGGCAAAGCAACACAAGAGAGCAATGCGATTTATTGGCACAACGACACTGCGCTGACGCCACATTTAAGCTTAAGTAGCGGCGTAAGATATCAAGCCACCGATCAAAAGGCCGCCCAAGATGCTTACGCACCCTTTGCAATGCCAGCCGTTACCGGCAAAAAAACCAATTACAATGATGCTTATGACCTCGGTTTGAACTACCATGAAGAACATTGGAGCATCTATGGTAAAACCGGCAGTAGCTTTAGATTAGCCACTACCGATGAATTGTTTGGTTCTGACCCCATCACATTTCAGCCGTTATTTTTTGGCAATATCATCAAACCGCAAACGGCCAAGACTTTTGAAATTGGCACAACGTTCAAGTCCCAAGATTGGGATGGCCGTCTGGCCGTTTACCGAGCGAATATCCACAATGAGATTGGCTATGACGGTAACTTAGGCGTCAATACCAACTTTGACCCAACGCGTCATCAGGGAGTCGAGGCCGAATTGGGCTGGAAACCTTCCGCGACCTTGCATTCAAAATTGAGTTACACCTACACCGAAGCTAAATTTACGCGCGGCAACTACCAAGGTGAAACGATTCCGTTGGTGCCTCGCGATATGTTGCGCGCACAAGTCAATTGGCAGAGCCCCGGTTACGGTCAATATGTCGGACAAATCAATTATGTCGGCGAACGATTTGTCAGTGGCGACTATGCCAACACGCTCAATAAAATGCCTTCGTACACCACAGTCGACTTGAGAGCGAGCTGGAACATTCAGGCCATTCAGCTCTCGCTTGTCGCGCAAAACTTGACTGACAAGAAATATGCGCCTTATGGCATTTATAGCACCTCTCAAAACGACTACTATTACTTTCCTGCCGATGGTCGTTCGTTTTACCTGAGTATGCGCTACGATTTTAAATAAGCCTTTTTTGCGACTGACTGCTGTCAGTGATATCATGCGATTTATATTTACGGAGTGATCAATGAACGTTTTAACCGATAAAAAATCCGTACTTGTTGCAACAATGTTGGCTGTTGCAATGTTATTGACCCGCGGTAGCCATATGTTGACGCCATTCTCGTTGCCAGATGCCAGCGTCATGCTTTTTTTGCTGGGTGGTTTACTGCTGCGTCATGTCGGCTGGTTTGTGTTGTTTTTCTTGCTCGCAGCGGTCATCGACTTTGGTGCTGCGGCGATTGATCCGGCACAGGGATTTTGTTTAACGGATGGCTACTGGGGCATGGTGCCCACTTATGCAGTCATGTGGGTGGGTGGCTTGTGGTTAGCAAAACAAACTAAGCCATTCGCGATGGTGCCATTCGTCACGGTTTCATTGCTGACTAGCGCAATCGCTTTTGTCATCTCTACACAGAGCTATTACCTTTTTTCTGGACGTTTTCCGCAGACAGGTCTGTGGTCATCGTTACAGCACGGCTGGGAGTACATGCCCGCGTGGATGCTGTACACCGTGGTTTACATTGGCTTGGTGTTTGTGGTGCGGCAATTGGCTATCTGGCTCAAGTTTCCGCTTCTCGAATCCAGCCACGTTGCCTAAATTAAATGTCATTCTATAAAGCCGCTTGATGCGGCTTTTTTTATCATGAACAACTTTGCTTATTCAACCTCTGAACGAGAAGCCATTTATAAGGTGATCGCCGAGCGGCGCGATATGCGCCACTTTTTGCCAACGCCTATCGCCCCTGAATTGTTGCAAAAGCTACTGCAGGCTGCTCACCATGCGCCCAGCGTCGGGCTGATGCAACCTTGGCGTTTTATTCGTATTAGCGACACTGATTTACGCCAACGGATACATGCATTGGTGAATGAAGAGCGCAAACAGACGGCGCATGCAATCGGTGAAGTTGAAGATTCTGCCCGCATGGCAGAGTTCATGCGGCTCAAAGTAGAAGGCATACTCGACTGCGGTGAAGTGCTGGTAGCCACCTTATGTGACCAACGTGAACAGCATATTTTTGGGCGGCGCACCTTGCCTGAAATGGATCTGGCCTCGGTCAGCTGTGCGATTCAAAACTTATGGCTGGCAGCGCGTGCCGAAGGCATTGGCATGGGCTGGGTGAGCTTGTTTGACCCAGCAGCGCTGGCCACATTACTTGGTATGCCTGCTGGCGCAAAACCTGTGGCCATTTTATGCCTCGGCTATGTCAATACGTTTTATAAATCGCCTATGCTGGTTGAAGAAGGTTGGGCAAGCGAGCGGCCATTGCATGAGATGTTGATGGAAAACGGCTGGGACCACTCAGCGACGCAGCCATGAGTCGCTGGCCGGAACGCATCGTCTGCTTAACGACAGAAACGGTGGAGGTGCTGTATTTGCTTGGTGAGCAAGACCGTATTGTGGGGATCTCAGGGTTTACCACGCGCCCACCGCTTGCCCGAAAAGAAAAGCCAAAAGTCAGTGCCTTTACCAGCGCCAATCTCGACAAGATTTTGGCACTGCAACCGGATCTCGTGCTTTGTTTTTCAAACCTGCAGGCTGAGATTGCCGCCGCGCTGATTCAAGCGGGTTGTCAGGTTCACGTGTTTAACCAGCGCAGCCTCGATCAAACGCTGCAAATGATTTTAACCGTGGGCGATTTAGTCGGTGCCAGCGACAAAGCGCAACAACTGGTCGCGGGGTATCAAGCGCAATTAACCAATGCTCGCCAGCAATCAGCCCACTGGGTGCGCAAACCCAAGGTCTATTTTGAGGAGTGGGATACCCCCATGATGTGCAGTATCCGCTGGGCTGCCGAGCTGATTGAAGCCGCCGGTGGCGAAGATTGTTTTCCCGAACTGAGCCAGTTTCACAGCGCCAAAGCACGCCAAGTGACGCCCGAGCAAGTGCTCGCCCGTCAACCAGACATTATCATCGGCTCTTGGTGTGGCAAAAAATTTCAGCCAGCCAAAGTGGCCGCTCGCACTGGCTGGCAAGCGATGCCAGCCATACGCGACGCACAAGTGTTTGAAATTAAATCAGTAGCTATTTTGCAACCAGGACCAGCCCTATTTAGCGAAGGATTGCCTCAATTACAGGCGATCATCCAACGCTGGCATCACCAATACGGAGCGATTCATGCCTAGCCATTTGATCTTAGGGGGCGCGCGCAGTGGTAAAAGTGCCTACGCCGAGCGCTTGGCGTCTGCGTTAGAGTTACCTGTCACCTACATCGCAACGGCACAAGTCTACGACGACGAGTTTGCCAGCAGAGTAGCCCACCACAAAGCACGCCGCCCACCCTATTGGCAGTTGCTAGAGGCGCCATTTCAGCTAGGAAAAACCCTGCTCGAGCATGACGCCCCTGAACATTGCTTCATCGTCGATTGCCTAACCTTATGGTTAGCGCAATGCATTTGCCCGGACTGTGATAAACCAGCACACCTAGACTGGCAGACCGAAAAGCAAGCCTTGCTGGCCGCATTGCCACAACTACAAGCCCATGTATTTCTAGTCAGCAACGAGGTTGGCATGGGCATTGTGCCTATGGGTGAAATTAACCGCCAGTTTCAGGATGAACAAGGCCGATTGAATCAAGCGGTTGCCCAAGTGGTCGAACGGGTGAGCTTTGTGGCGGCCGGCTTACCATTACAGTTAAAAGGATAACCATGGAAATATTTACATTGCGCGGTGAACACATTGCTTTGTGCGATTTACTCAAACTCACGGGCATCGCAGACAGTGGCGGCCAAGGCAAAAGCATGGTGGCTGAGGGCTTGGTCAGTGTGGATGGCCAGATTGAGCGGCGTAAAACCGCTAAAATCCGCGCTGGGCAACAAATCTCAGCCTTTGGTCAAACCGTTCAGGTGGCTGCGCCCGCCAGCGATCAGGCTTAAAGATTGCTGCATCCAATGTGGAAGCTCACCCGTATAGAAAGAGGAATAGGAAACGTCATGCATCACGAGGGTTTGCGCGATGACACGTTTTTTTACGATCAGCGCTTAAACGCGACGCTAGAAGGATTTAAAAGGACACCATGCGCACACTGTTATATGGTTTTATTTTGTTATGGGTGAGCCACACCTGCCATGCACGCACCGCATTACCCCAGATTGCACAAGGCAGCGCTTACCTGGCAGCCAAACAGCAATTAATGGCGCAAGGATGGCAACCGGTGGAAAATCTGGCTATTGAACGCAGTAGTTTATATGCGCAAGAAATCCACCAGCAGGGCTTAGTCGAGGTGGTCGATTGTATTTCGATGGAACTCGATGCTTGTCGTTTTCGCTTTAAAAAGCAGAGCCAAACCATTGAGATTAAAACCATTACGCGCCAACTCACCGTCGACCAAGTGCAGCCTGTCAAAAAATAAACTGCGTCGCGGATGCGTTAGCGCTTAGCGATTCACAAACTCAATTTTTGGTACCGCGCCCGAAAAATCTAACCGCGTCAGGCTGGCGTAATCGACATGAAAGCGGAATAAACCTTTGAGCGGCATGTTGAGCACATGCGCGATCAACGCTCGGATCATGCCGCCATGCGTCACGACCAACAAATGCTGGCCGGCATGGCGACTGTGTGCCTCGTTCAAAAAGTCCACACCACGCTGTTGCAAGGCGGCAAAGGTTTCCCCATTGGGCGGTGCCAGTTCGGCATAGTTTTGTGCCCACACATCAAACACGTCGCGCGGGATCTCTGTCCATGGCTGCATCTCCCAGTCACCAAAATGCAGCTCTTTCAAGCGTTCATCATGCAAAATTGAATCAAAGCCTAACGCATGCGCCAGTTTGCTACAACGCTGCAATGGGCTGGCATAAACGGCATCAATCTGCTCATGCAACAGCTTTTGTTGCAGGGTTGAAAGCTCATTGGCAAAATGCACCGATACATCAATGTCGCTTTGCCCGTAGCATACGCCCTCAGCGATTTGTAAACTGGTGTGGCGGACTAAAGTGAGTTTCATGCTAAATGCTCCCAAGCAAGCAAGCCTAAATAAAAAGCGAGTTCAGTGAGTTGTTGGGTCGCGCCGAGGGTGTCGCCGGTATACCCCTGCAAATGCCGCAGGATGAGCCGACGCCACCACAACCAGACCAACAGCACGGGTATGGCCGTGAATAGTTGAAAACGGATGACAGTAAAAAGCGTGTGATTGATGCCCAGCATCAAGCTAAAAACCAGCCAGCATAGGGTGCCAAAGAGGATCGCGTAAGCTAAATCTGGTCGGGTCAATGCGGTTGCCAACGGCTTGGACTTGCCAGCAAATCGCACATAACTGGCGGTTGCCATGATGGCGACCGCAGCCAAACGACTTAACGCGTGTGCGGCAATCATGGCAAATGGCAACATCGCAGGACTCAGCGCGGATAAGGCCTGAAACTTAAACAGCAGCATACCGATTAAGGTAATCACGCCAAAACTACCCAGCCGGGAATCTTGCATGATCTCCAGCTTGCGTGCACGGTCCATGCCTCCGCCGAGGCCATCTGCACTGTCCGCCAGCCCATCCTCATGAAACGCACCGGTCATGTAGATGGTCGTCGCCATGCTGCATAACACGGCCAACGCAGGCGGAAACACGAGGCTAGCCAGCCACCAAACCGCTGCCGCCAACAGGCCAATGAATAAACCCACCAGCGGAAAGTATCTGGCGGCATGATTGAGGTCCGTCTCTTGAAAATCAGGCAATGACGGCACGGGAACGCGGGTGAAAAACCCGACCGCGAGCAGAAAGTATCGCCATTGCAACTTCACTGAATCTGCCCACTCACCCCAGCGCTATCAAAGCTGGCCATGTCATTTAAAAACGCAACTGCCGATTGCAATAAAGGATACGCCAACACCGCCCCAGTGCCCTCGCCGAGACGCAATCCGAGATGTAACAACGGTTGCGCATTCAAGTGTGACAGCATCGTGGCATGCCCGCTCTCATCTGAGCAATGCGCAAACACGCAATAATCAATCACCTGTGGATAGCGCTTGGCAGCCACTAGTAGCGCGGCTGTGGCAATAAATCCGTCAATTAACAAGGTGCATCTTCCCTCTGCGCCAGCTAACAGTGCACCCACCATCATGGCAATTTCAAAGCCGCCAAACACAGATAACACGTGAAAGGGGTCTGCTGCCGAGACATGATGGGTTTGCAGTGCCGAGGTTAACACCGAGAGTTTGTGTTGCAGACCCTTGTCACTTAAGCCGGTGCCACGCCCGACGCACTGATGCATGGGTAAATCGCACAGCACACTCATCAGACAGCTGGCGCTGGAGGTATTACCGATGCCCATCTCGCCCAGCGCCAATACATTACTGCCTTGTGCAATGGCCTCACGGGCAATTTGAGCGCCACGGGTAATCGCTTGTTCGCATTGCGCGGCCGTCATGGCTGGCTGATGCCTAAAGTTGACCGTGCCCATACCTACTTTGGCATCCACGAGCATTGGATGCGGCTGGAACATCGCATTGACGCCACTATCGACCACATGCAAATCAAACCCATGTTGACGGGCAAATACGTTAATTGCCGCGCCCCCATTGAGAAAATTAAGCACCATCTGGGCAGTCACTGCTTGCGGATAGGGACTCACCCCCTCAGCAACGATGCCATGGTCCGCCGCAAACACCAGCATGGTAGGCTGCTGTAGGCTAGGCTGTTGGGTTTGTTGCACCAACCCCAGCTGCAAGGCAAGCGCCTCCAGACGCCCTAACGCACCGATGGGTTTGGTTTTCTGGTCGATCTGCTGGATCAAGGCTGCGCGCAAAGTCGCGTTGTGGGTGGGCTCGATGTGAAATGTCTGCATAGGGCTTATTTTACCGAGCAAAATGAAAAGCGTCCCGACATTCTGTCAGGCCCTGCTGCGTTTTGCCCGTTTGACTTCACAGTATCGGAAAAAACCCCGCTTTCGCGGGGCAGGCTGTTGCGGTCGACACCGTTGAGATCAACTGATTTTGACGGGTACATAAATCTTGTTCTCACCACGCATGACTAACAGAGCCACGTTTTTAGCATGTTGCGACAATTTGTCCTGCAACTGAGAGACACTTTTTACTTGGTCCCCGTTGACGGCCAGAATCACATCCCCGGCCTGAATGCCGGCCATGGCAGCCGGGCCTTTAGAGACTTGTTCTACCAATAAGCCTTGCTTAAGCTGGGTTTGCGACAACTCTTGTGCGTTGAGCGGTCGCACACTGACGCCAAGTTTGGGTTGCTGACTATCTGGCACGGCAGCCGGTCCGGCTTGCGCCGTTTGCATTTCATCAATGCGCACCGTCAATTTTTTAAGTTTTTTACTACGCCAAACCTCGATGCTGACGGTACTGCCCGGTTTCACACTGGCGACCATCGGCGGCAGATCGCTTGAGCGGTCTATCGCTTGCCCATTAAACTTCACAATCACATCTCCCGGCTCCAATCCGGCTTGATCCGCCGGGCCATTTTTTTCAACATTGCTGACCAGCGCACCATTGGGCGATGACAAACCGAACGAGCTGGCCAGGTCCTGGTTGATCGACTGCACGCCGATACCCAGACGGCCACGGCTCACTTTGCCTGTCTCCAGCAACTGCTGTTCTACCCCCATCGCGACATCAATCGGAATGGCAAATGACAAGCCTTGGTAACCACCACTGCGGCTATAAATTTGCGAGTTAATGCCAATCACTTCGCCATTCAAATTAAACAATGGCCCGCCAGAGTTCCCAGGGTTAATCGCCACATCGGTTTGTAAAAAGGGCACATAGCCTTCATCGGGTAACGCCCGTGACTTAGCAGAAATAATGCCGGCAGTGACCGTATTATCGAAGCCAAACGGTGAGCCAATCGCCACCACCCAATCCCCCACATTGCTATTTTTAGTGCTGCCAATATGCACGGTGGGCAAATCTTTGGCATCGATTTTCAATACCGCGACATCGGTTAATGCATCCACGCCGATGACTTTGGCTTGAAACTCGCGCTTGTCAGACAACCTCACCGTGACGACATCGGCTTTATCCACCACATGGGCATTGGTCAAAATAACGCCATCCGGCTTGACGATAAACCCAGAGCCCAAGCCACTCATGGGCGTTTCAGTTTGTGGCAAATTGGGTTGAAACCGACGAAACAGTTCAAACATGGGGTCATTGGGGTCCATGCCGGGAATACCCGCAGTTTTAACGGTGCCGGTGACACTGATGTTGACCACCGCGGCGCCTTGACTGGCCGCGATGCTAGCGAAGTTTGGTAGGGTGATATAGGCACTAGGTGCGGTCATCGCTTTTACCGTCACCGGTGCGGTGGCTTGCGCATGATTGACCAAAGTATTGCCCTTGATCCAGTAACCCGCACCGAATAGTGCAGCCACCGCTAATGGAACAGTCACCCAGTGGGTAAGTCTTGATTGTAAGAATGCTTGCATGACAACGTCCTTTCTTGCTTTTTTGGGGTCGTTGGCTCTTGATTGATCACCAGAGCCTCTGCGCTTATGAGCGCTCAATCTGGGGCAAAGTTTCAGCGCGTTTGTATCCGCATGTATCCAGCTGGCACCTGCCCTGCATGGCACTTTTGTAGGCCGAAATCCTTGGCCAGACAGGGTGCGTGATACACTGCATTTTTATTTGAATGGTCTGCAGATGACAGTGTTTTCGTCTTTTGTACAACGCTTTTGGCCGCGGCGGATGACCGGTAGCTTGCGTGACTATGCACGCGCAGCCGTGGGTGCAGGGATTGGCATTTTGTGCACGGGCTTGATCGCGCAATGTGTGGTGCCGATGGATTGGCATAGCATGGTTTTTTTAATCGCGCCGATGGGCGCCTCGGCCGTGATTTTGTTTTGCCTGCCCTCGAGCCCGCTCGCGCAACCATGGGCGTTGCTGGCCGGGAATACGGTGGCTGCGCTGGCCGGCGTGTTTTTTTATCAGTTATTGCCACAACAATGGGTGTGGGCCGCTGCGCTGGCCATGTTCAGTGCCATCGGATTCATGTTTGTACTGCGCTGCCTGCACCCACCGAGTGGCGCGGTGGCATTAACCGCCGTATTCGGTGGGGACGCGATTCATCAGCTTGGCTATGGGTTTGTCTGGTGGCCGGTACTCGCTAACAGTGTGTGTCTCGTGATCTGCGCTTGGTTGTTTCATACGCTGACCGGTTACCGCTATCCGGCGGGCCATCAAGCCGCAACGCCCATCCCGCCCAACCCGATGCAATACCAGTTTGGCTTCACCCCTGAGGACTTGCAAACCGCATTGGGCCAATACCATGAGGTGCTGGATATTCACCCTGCGCAATTACAGCGCTTGCTGCAACAGACGGAACTCATCGCCTACAAGCGTAAATTAGAGGCGATTGAATGCCAGCACATTATGCGGCCAGCGCCACACACGCTTGAATATGGCGATGCACTAGAAACAGCCTGGCCATTACTCTTCACACAACCAGAGCCGGCGATCCCCGTCGTGAACAAGGCACAACTGGTGATCGGTCTGTTGAGTGTGTCTGATTTCATGCGGCATGCAAACGCAGACAGCTATCGAGAGGTGACGCCCGCACTAAAAAGACTCATCCGCTGGTCGCCCACCACCCACAGCAATAAACCGGAGGTGGTCGGACAAATCATGCAAACCCCAGTGATGACGATTCCTGCACACATGCATCTGGTACATACCATTCCGCTCATGACCAGCCATCATTTGCAGTTACTGCCGGTGGTTGATGCCCACAACAAACTGGTGGGCATCCTGACGCAAACCGATATTATTCGCGCGCTCTACGCAGAATGATGTGCGGCTTTGTCGCGTTGCTGAAAAGGCACAATCACTTCACGCGATGCCAACACAATCTCGCGCAAAAAGCATAACAGCGCGAAAATCAGTGAAGCCATCGAGATAATAAAAGACACCATCACCAGATGTGGCAAGCGAAAACCGGTCTCTACTGAAATAAACATGCTGGCAATCGACACGCAAATACACAGTGCAGCGAACGTTGCCAAACCAATCGCGCGCCGCAACCATTTGGTCCGACGCACAATAATCCTCAACTCATCTTTAAAACGCTCGCGTTTCTCCTCTGGCGTATCCGTGAGATAACGGGCGCGGTCTATCGAGCGCCCCAGGCGTCCGATCAGCACGCCTAAAATCGACCCGATGCCTGTCAATAAAAAAACGGGCGCCACCGCATCGCGGATGGCTTCTGAGACACTGTGGATTTCAATCATGGTATTTATCATAGGGCTGGGCGTTCAACGGAATTTCAGGCAGGCCAATATGCACCAATTTGGAAATTTACGCACCATAAAAAAGCATGGGCATTTTAGCCAGCGAAAAAGAAGGGGGTTAGGGGTTAGTTCAACAGTTTACAAGCGATTTTCACGCCAGCTTTTCGCGATTAAAGGATGAATCGTTGGATAAAAGCATTTTTCTTGCCATTGTTTTTCAATTCAAAGCCTGCAAACGGGAACCGTTTTTGCTCTAAAAGCTTAGGGAACCATAAAAATTTTAGAATGAAGAGGCGATTAGATGCACCCGCAACCGGTAACCGAGGATTTGGCAAACCACTTTAAAAAGGTCAACGATTTTCGCTCACACATTTACCAACTACAACACGCTTGGGACAGTCTGGCATTGATGGCGCAATTGTCTGGCACAGGCTCAGAGATGGAAGAAACACGCGGGGCATTCAACACCATCTCCAATGATGTTTTGCGGCATTTGTCTCAAGAAACCTTGCATAAAACAGCCGCACAACTGTCGTCAAAAGCGTTTGAGATTATTAACTTATTGCTACGCAACCTGTTTGAGCGGACGGCAGATATTGGTTTTTTTGCCACCGATAATGATGTCCGAGAGTATCTTGAGAATCAGGCTGCCGACCGTTTGGATGCCGAAGATCAACACAACCTTGAGTTTCGTTTTCAAGAGTATCAAAAGAAATACACCGTCTATGAAAACATCGTGTTGTTTGATGTGCAAGGACATTTATTGCATCAGCTAGATGAGACACAAACCACTTTATTTCACTACCACCCCATCGTAGAACTGGCGCAGCAATCGACAGAGCCGTATGTGGAGCGCTTTTATGAAACGGAAATGAATGGCAGCTTACATAAATCGCTGGTGTACGCACATGCGGTTCGCAGCAAAGATGGCAACCGCATTCTGGGCGTGCTCTGCCTGTGCTTTAAATTTGTGAATGAGCTGGACACCATCTTTAGTAACCTCATTCAACCGCATGACTGGACCATCGGCGTATTGTTAGATGAAAAGCGTCAAGTGATTGCCTCTAGCGACCCCTATCAAATCCCGCTGGGCATCAAGCTTTGCGTCGACACTGAGCAAGATTGGTTTATCAGCCGCTTTAGTGGGCGTGAATACTTATGCGTCACTAAACAGTCAGAAGGTTACCAAGGCTATTTGGGGCCCGGTTGGTTGGGTCAAGCCATGATCCCGATCGAGCATGCTTTTAATCAAAGCATCCGAGAGATGGTCAATAACATTGATGAAGCCATTTTGCGCAAAGTCATGCGCAGTCCACTGATCTTTTCTGAAAGCCTGTTAAATATCCCCAAACAAGCGGCCAATATTCAGAGTAAGCTGAATCAATCGGTGTGGAACGGCAACATTTGGCAAAGTAATTATGTCAACACCCAGCAAAAAAACTTTTCAAAAAGCTTATTATCCGAGATCAGTCATACTGGGCATAAAACACAAAAAATCATTGAGAACATGGTGTCTGAGCTTTATCAGACTGTGGTTTCTGTGATGTTGGAAAACTCCAGTTTTTATGCGCAACTGGCGGTCGAAATCATGGATCGCAACTTGTACGAACGTGCCAACGATGTGCGATGGTGGGCGTTAACGCATGCATTCAGGTCACTACTGGCCACCCCAACCGTCGACCCAGAAGACAAGCGTAAGATGGCTGACATTTTGCGCTATATCAACAGCTTGTATACCGTGTATGACAACCTGATTGTGTTTGACCGCAAAGGCGAGGTCATGGCTGTCTCCAACAGTCAATATGAACACCTGGTAGGCACCCAGCTGACCCAAGAATGGGTCGGACGGACGCGGAGTTGCAGCTCGACGCAGGACTATGTCGTCTCGCAATTTGAGCAGACGCCGCTTTACAACGATACCCATACCTACATCTATGCAGCGCCCATCAGACACTTGGATGGCAATAGTATTGTTGGTGGCATTGCGATTGTGTTTGACAGCACACCGCAGTTTCAGGCCATGCTACGCGATGTGATTCCCCGTGACAAAGCCGATGCCCCAGTCAACGGCAGCTTCACCTTATTCGTAAACGAGCAATTGCGCGTCATTTCTAGCACCCACCCGGATTTTGCCATTGGCGAATCGTTTGACCTGATGCCCGCCATCGCCAAACTCAAAGAGAGTGAGCAATTGTTTGACATTGCTATCTACCAAAACACCTACTACGCCGTGGGTGCGCGTGCGGCCTATGGTTATCGCGAGTTTAAGAGCGAGCAGGACAATTATCGCAACAAAGTCACTGCGCTGATTTTCACCCCGTTGGGCAGAGAGGATGAAATTAACCAGCGCATTGAGGCCGAAGCCCAAGTCATCCATAACAAGTTCAACCCAAGCCTGTTACTGCAATCAGGTGATGATAGCCAAGAGTTCGCGACCTTTTATGTGGGTGACTCGTGGATGGGCATCGAGGCGCGCTTTGTGCGGGAAGCGATTGATGAAGACCAACTGCGCACACTGCCCGAATCGGCGCCGTTTATCGCCGGCATGCACACCTATCGTGATCAAGTGATTCCTGTGATCGATCTGGCGCGGATGTTAGGCCACCCGCATTACTTCACAGATTATCGCCAGATTGTCGTCATCGAAGACAAATCCGCTTCGCTGAAGTTTGGCATATTTGTCTCTGCACTGGGCGAAATCCCCTATCTATCGGGGCAACAAATTCAACCGATGAATACGTTTTTTAAAGGCGCCAGCCACAACCCCGGCATTGCCATTGCCAATATCGCTCAAAACACCATGTTGACCCTGATTACGGCACAAAGCCTCTGGGAAAAAGTGCTCAATGCGCGCGCGCAACCGCAAGCTGAACAGGCGTTGGTGTAATGCAAAGCCGACCGCACCCCGACCTGATGCAGTCCGAGCTGATGGAAGCCCTGATGACCGAGCAGCAACAGCGACTGCTGGATACGCTGCTGGACAATCTGGATGGCATGGTTTATCGCTGCCTGTACGACAGCGATTGGACCATGATTTATGTGAGCAAGGGCTGCGCCGCATTGACCGGCTACCCAGCCCATGACCTGCTGCTCAATAAAACCACCTCTTATGAGACGATTACCCACCCAGACGACCGCCAGCAGGCACGGGCCAGCATCGATACCGCCATTTTAAAAGGCGAGCGGTTTGAGTTGGAATACCGTATTGTGCGCGCCAATGGTGAGATTACTTGGGTCGCTGAGCGCGGCAGCGCCGTGTTTGACAATGAAGGAAAACCGGTCGCGCTTGAGGGCATTATTCAGGATATCAGTGGCCGCAAGCATATAGAGCACGAGCTGTTCAGCACCGAGCAAAAATACCGCTCGATGTTTGAAAACTCCACGCTGGGCATGTTTCAAACCACCGAGTCTGGCACCTATCTCAATGCGAATCCGGCTTTGGCAAGGTTATATGGTTATGTATCGCCAGCCGCCTTGATTAGTGACCTGAACAATATCAGCACGCAGTTGTATGTGTCTGCCAGCAGACGCGGCGATTTTACTGATGCCATCCGAGCAGACGGCCGCGTGCGAAACTTCGAGTCTGAAGTTTACAGACTGGATGGGCAAACTATCTGGATTTCAGAAAACGCCCATGCCGTATGTGATCCACAAGGTCAGATTCTGTATTACGAGGGCACGGTAGAAGACATTACCGACCGCAAAAACCATGAGTTGCAAATCCGCCAGCTCGCGGTGACAGACAATCTCACCGGCTTACTCAATCGGCACGCGTTTAGTGGCAAATTAGCCAGCCTGATCGCTGAAGCCGACAAAATGCATCACAAAATTGCTATCGCCTTTATCGACCTCGATCACTTCAAGTTGATTAACGATACCTTGGGGCATCGGGCCGGCGACAAACTGTTAGAAAATGTCGCACAACGCTTGATCCAAAGCACACGCCCCACAGATGCCATTGTACGGTTTGGCGGCGACGAATTTGTCATGCTCTACCCTGCCATCCGGGTAGCTGAAGATGCCGAGCCCTTGCTGGCACGTGTGATGGAGGCTATTTCAAAGCCCATCGGCATTGGCGATTATGTCTTCAATATGACTTGCAGTGTAGGCGTCAGCATTTACCCTGATCATGCCAAAGACATTGACACGCTACTCACTTGCGCTGACTCAGCGCTCTACAGTGCGAAAAACGCAGGTAAAAACAAAGTGCAGATGTTTAGCGGCACGCTAGCGAAACAGCTGGGTGAGCGTAATGAGATCGAATATGGCTTGGGACATGCCTTGCAGCGGCAGGAACTGATGCTGTATTACCAGCCCCAAATCAATATGCAGCATGGCAATATCAGCGCGCTGGAGGCCTTGATCCGCTGGCAACACCCAGAGCGGGGATTGATTCCCCCCGATCAGTTTATCCCGGTGGCCGAAGAAACCGGCCACATTTTTGCCATTGGTGAGTGGGTGTTGCAGACCGCCTGCCAAAAGATCAAGTCCATGCAAACAGAGTGGGGCTATATGGTGCCAATTGCGGTCAATGTGTCGCCCATTCAGTTTCTACGCGGCAACTTGGTCGAGACCGTCCAGCGCGTACTGCGTCAAGAACGTGTGCCGCCACATTTGATCACGCTAGAAGTCACCGAAAATGCGCGATTCAAGGATGAAGCGATGTTTACCCGCACGCTGGAACAACTCAAACGGCTCGGGGTATGTATCGCCATTGACGATTTTGGTATCGGCTACTCCAATATGGCCTACCTGAAAAACTACCCGATTGATGAGTTAAAAATCGACAAAGAGTTCGTGCAAGACCTAGAACAGAGTGTGACCAATGGCAACATTTTGCTCGCGTTGATCAATCTGGGCAAAAGCTTGCACAAATCAGTGACGGCTGAGGGCATAGAAACTGAATATCAACACCGATTTTTATTGCATAGCGGCTGTGATGTCGGCCAAGGCTACTACTACAGCCGACCGTTATCCGATGCAGCGCTGGCGCAATTTATGCGAGACCAACAACCTAAGTTTGATCATTTGCAGCAAGTGGCCAGATAACCCTGGCCACTTGTGATTGGATCACGGCTTGTTTGATCGCCGCTAAGATCAGGCGATGGTTTGTTCAATCGGCGGCAAGGCCTCATGCTTGATCGCCGCTTCAAACGCCGTCAACCGTTTGTAGACGGAGAGTAACTCCACGATGGTGGTCCAAGAGTTGACTAAGTATTGAAACGAATTGCTGACCTGTGAAAAAGCCGTCAATATCTGTTGCAGAATACCGAAGGTGATGCGGCCAGCCGCAATGGTCGGCACCAAGATGAGGTAGGCAAAAATATTATCTGCTTGCAGATACAAACTGCGCGCCACGTTAAAGTACATATAGTGAAAATATAAACGGAAGTAGTTTTTGCGCACATCGATAAACAAGTCTTTGAGGGTGGCCGGTTGCGCACGCTCTGCATTGTCCTCCCCATACACCAACTCTTTACGATAGGCCGCCTCTACCCGTTGGTTCCTAAACTCCAAGCCGGGTAATTTAATCCCGACCGCAGCGAGTAACAAAGTACCAAACACGGACCAAGCAATGGCCGAGGTAAATAATGGGGCGGGCACTTGACCGAACACCGGCAGCTCACTGACATAGGCAGACAGACTCCACAGCACCGGCAAAAAGGCAAACAACGTCATGATCGCCTCGACCATCGATACGCCCAATCCTTCCATGATGGTGGCAAAACGCATGGTGTCTTCTTGCACCCGTTGTGACGCGCCCTCAATGTTGCGCACTTGTGGCCATTGGCTGGTGTAAAAATCATTCATGGCAGTGCGCCAGCGAAAAATGTAATGACTGACAAAAAAGCGCGTAATCACATAAATAAAAATCGCGACAAAGGCAATTTCTGCAAACTGCAGCATCAAGGTATACAAGGCGGCGGTAGTGACTTTGGAATTTGGGGAGAGCGCCGCCTGCACGCCATCAAAAAATGGCCGGCGCCAATTGTTGATGGCCACGGAGACTTGTACCGAGTAATAGGTCGAAAACAAAATAAACGCCGAACCAAGAATAGACCACCACTGCCAGCGCGTGGGCTTGAGTTTAAACCAGGCTAACGCAAACAAGGCCACACTCACCGCATAGTAGCCATAAAACAGCTTAAACGAATCGGTGACAAAATGACCGAGGCCGATCACTGGCTGCTCTTCAGCCACTGACAGCCCAAACAGCGCACCAATGGCGGTTGAATACTCAAACCAGACACCACAACATACGACAGCCCAAACGATCACAGAGGGCCAAAACCAGCGAGAATCAGGAAAAAAGGATTTAAACATAATGCTTTCTTTGACAGGTGGTGGGGCAATTGCCTGCCAGTGTATTGACTCTTGAAAAGACCTGCAACAAAAAAGCCTCCATCTGGAGGCTTTAGATGAGTTGGGGGAGTCTTCTGATCAAATACGGTTGCCGCGAAAGCAACATCCAAGCGGCGAATTGGCACTGTCATTGGTCTTAAGCATCACGGCTTTGGATGAAGATGCAGCATGCTTGTGGGTGACGCGTGTTTTGTAGACCGCTGTTTTCTTCGTCGCTGGCCGATTGCTTTCAGCAGGCGCCTCTGGCTTTTCAATCTGCGCGGGTGGCGAAGGCTGATTTGCGGTAACCTTCAGCAATGCACCATCTGAGGATGGCGCCAAGGCGGCTTGTGCAGGCGCAGCACGAAGCAAAGCCTGATTATCGGCAGGCGCCTCATGCTCAAAGGTAATCATCATCAAAGCAAGCATGTTCAAAAAAATCAGCTTGGGAATCATATAGGATTTAGTGCGTGACATGGGAGGGACTCGATTTCGTCTCGGGCTTTCTGTCTGGCCATGGTATTGGCAGGCAAGCAATGACATAAGTAGGCACTGGCGGATTTATTTGTCAGAAAGCACTGACAAAATGCGGATCGATGAAAACATTTGCGCATTGTTGCGGTCACAGAGAGAAGGTCATGCATGATGCATCGCCAAAACGGATGTCTTTCGCCTAGGGAGCTGTGATGAGATTGTTGGTATTGCCATGGATATTATTGGGGGTTAGCAGTGTGCAAGCCCAACCTAGTATTGTAGAGACACTGGAACTCGGCCACTCCATCGTGATGGTCACCACGGATATTCCCGGCGGCTCAAATGGCCGCGGCTCAGGCGTGGTGGTCAGCCCCGAATACGTCGCCACCAATTGCCATGTGATTGCCAATAGCAATGGCGCCAATATCGCCAAGTTCCGCGATGGTTATCAACCAATTGGGCTAAAAGCCAATTGGAAAAGAGATGTGTGTTTATTGAAGTTTGATCCGCTGCCGTTTAAACCAGTCAGCATGCGTGACAGCAAAACCCTGCAATATGAAGAAGAAGTATTTAGCCTCAGTTTTCCGGCGGCGGCGCCAGTGCCACAAATTTCATATGGCAACATCAAAGGCATTTACCCGTTTGAGGGCAGCAGCATTGTGCGCTCTAATGCTGCGTTTCTGATGGGCTCCAGTGGCGGCGCCTTATTTGACCAGCATTTCAACCTGATTGGGCTGACCACCTTCAAGAGCCCCGGACATCAAGCGTTTTACTACAGCTTGCCCGTGGAGTGGATCAAAGAGCTGATGGATGCCCCGGAAATGGTTTCAATGAAAACCAACGATATTCCTTTTTGGGCTGTACCGCTTGAGCAACGGCCTTATTTTATGCAGGTGGTGATCCCTTACCAAAATGAGGACTGGGCTGCGTTAGAGGCCATTGCGAGCCAATGGACAAACAAAGAACCGACCTCACCCGATGCCTGGTACTTTTTGGGCTTGGCAGAAGAAGGCTTGAAAAAGTTTGCCAAGGCCGAGCAAGACTTGCAACGCGCCTACGATTTAAATCAACGCGATTATGACGCGATGCTGGCCTTGTCTCGCGTGGCATTTAACCAAAAAGACTTGGCCACGCTGGAGGCCATTCAACCGGCAATCAGTGCAATGGACCAAACAGAGGGCGAACAAATCGCCCAACAAATCCTCAAACTAAAACAAGGCAGCTGAGGGCATGATGGTCTGTGTTGCCAGCAAAGATTTAATGCTGCAACCAGACCAACAACAGCAAGCAGATGATTACCAGGGAGGATATTTGCAGGCGCAATTGGTAAAACCAAGCTTCAATCGCACCATCGGCGGCCAGTTGCCGGTCAATCAGCAACAAGCTGATAAAACAGGTGATTTGAATCAAATATTGCGTAACGGGCACCAGCAACAGCAGCGATAACCAAGCCAACAAAGCGAGAATGTTGCTGGAAACCAGCAAGTTGATGCGTTTGGCTTTGGCATGGGTGATATATAGCCCCCAATGGATGCCCGACAAAAACGAAATGATGATGGCGCCATAGGTTAAGGACAGATAGGCGGTATGATAATGTGCCATGCCAGCAATCTGTGCAAGCACCGCCGCGACGAAGGGGATGGCGCCCAATAAAGTCAGGGCTTTTGCCCATATAATCTGATCCCGCTGCATAATGACTTCTCCTAATAATTGAGGGTCAGACCTTGAGTGATTCGTTTGGTTTTCAACACAGAAACTAAACTTTCATGCATGATGACCAATACACATTTAAATCAATAAATTGAATATAAAATATGATGAATTTTTCACGCCTCTCACGCACCACCCTTAGTCTCGTCTTGGCATGCTTCAGTGCAACAGCCGCAGCAGAATCGCGGATTGATCGACAAACCGAAACTGCCGTGCCCAGAGCACAAAATCTGTATGGCATTGGCATCGGCGTATTGCCAAAAACCTCTGGCTCAGACGAGTACCGGGCACTGGTTTTACCCATTATTAACGCTAATTATGGCGACCGTTTTTTTGTCAACGCATTGCAGGCCGGCGCATGGTTGGTTGACAGTGACGACCAGCGCCTCCGTTTCGGTCTCTCCGCAGAAGCGAAGTTTGGCTGGGATGCCAGCAAAGGAGACCGCACGCGCGGCATGCAAGATAGAGATTTTTCTATTTTTGTAGGCCCACTACTGCGCTGGCAAACTGACTACGGCACGTTGAATGCGCAATGGACCACCGACGCTAGTGGCAATAGCAATGGTCAGCAATTTCAGCTGCAATTTATTAAGAGTCTGATCCGTTCGCCGCAGTTACGGCTAAATGGTCTGATTGGCGCAACCTGGAATAGCCAAAAATTCAATGACTATTACTTTGGCGTGCGCAGCAACGAAGTCACTGCCAATCGTCCTTTTTACCGCGCAGATGCCGGGGTAGAGTGGCAAGCCGGACTCAATGGCGTCACACCAGGATTTCGCGACCACTCATTGCTATTTGGTGCGTTTGTCACACGCTTGAGTCAAACACAAAATGATAGCCCCATCACACAAACCCGCATGCAACCGATGGCTTATATCGGCTACAGCGTGCCATTTTAATACGCCCACCTTGCGTCACTCATCGCCGCTTTGTGCATTAAAAAATTGCCAGATCAGCGCGTTGGCGTCTATCGCATCGGCCCCAGCTTGGCCGCCACGCGGCTTCGTCCCGCCAGGCCAAGCATGGCCACCCGTCTCAGTCACACAAAGTTGCACGGCGGCGCGTCCGCCACGGTAAAGATCACAATAAGCGCCCGCCACCGCTAACACGCGCTCTGGCTGCGGCTGGGCTTGGTTGATCTGCACCCACTTTTGGATGGTTGCGGGCACACTGTTAAAAGACACATCGGCCATGGATTGCTGGCCTTTGCCGCCCGCAAAAGGGACATGATCGTCATTTTTGGCATGAATATGTAGTACGGCAACCGGCTTATCAGGCTGGCATTGTTGGGTATTGTCCGTCCCCGCAACCGAAGCAATTGCGCGGATGGTGCCCGATAATTCGCAAGCCAGTCGGTAAGCCATCATGCCGCCGTTAGACATCCCATCCACAAAAATCCGCTTAGGGTCAACCGGCGTACGCTGCTGCATTGCCTGAATAATGGCGCGGATCACCGCCACGTCATCACTTTGTTTTTTGACGGCTGGACCACAACAATTGCCGGCATTCCAAGTCGCAAACTTTCCACCCGGCCATCGACTATAGCCATTGGGAAACACGGCAATGTATCCGTATTGGTCTGCGGCGGATCGCTGATGATAAAACCGTTCTGTCGCCTGCACTTGCCGATTGCCGAGGCCGCCATGCAACACCAACACCATCGGCAGTAGTTGTCCAGAGACCGCTTGGGCAGGCATGTGCACCAGATAGGCCCGACGCTCCCCCTGCACCGTCACTTCAAACGCACTGTCGGCTTGGGGCTGCGTGGCGCAGGCCAGCAACGGAAAATAAAGCAAACTGCCCAACAGACTGTAAAATAAGGTTTTAAACAACATCCTCTTTCTCCCTTGAAGCCTCACCAAGCCTCTATTAACGCGGCAGCAAGGCCGCTTGTTGACGGATGATCTGCTCATGATCAATCACAGCCAATCTAGCATTGTTGGCCTGCTGTTGGCGGGCGGTTTTTCTCGCCGATTTGGCCCACAAAACAAGCTGCTGCAGCGTTTGCATAATGGCCAACCCATGGCTTTGGTCGCGGCGAAAACCCTTATCAGCGCGCTGCCCAAGAGTGTGGCGGTGTTGCGCTTACCAGCCACGGACCTCACCGAGCCCATGCATGCGCTCGGCTTTGAGGTGGTGCAATGTCAGGCACAACATCAAGAGATGGCTGACAGTTTGAAGCTGGGGATAGACTTCGCCTTACAAACTTTTCCGAACCTGACAGGGCTCGTGATTGCGCTGGCAGATATGCCATTTATCAAGCCAGCCACCATCCTAGAAGTCGCCCAACGGCTGACGCCAGACAACATCGTACAGCCACACTATGCAGGCAACCCGGGACACCCGGTGGGCTTTGGTAGCGATTGGATCACTGCTTTGCGTCAGGTGATGGGAGATCAGGGCGCGCGCAGCATTTTGCGCGCGAATCAAGCGCAGATTGTGCGCTTTGACAGCCCCGATGCTGGCATATTGAAGGACATTGACACCCCTGCCGACCTGCTTAGTTTAGGCAGCGACGCGGCGAGTACTGGCTTGTGACAAACCGACTTGCTGCACTTGTGCCCGCGTTTGAATCAGTTCAGCCAAAATAGAGACCGCGATTTCAGCTGGCGTGCGGCTGCCGATACGTAAGCCGACCGGGCCATGCAAACGCTGTACCTCTTGCTCGCTGAGATCAAAACTGCGCAAGCGCTGTTTGCGTTTCTCCTGATTCTTGGTCGAACCCAGTGCCCCAATATAAAACGCTTGTGACTTTAACGCTTCAAGCAATGCCATGTCATCCAGCTTGGGGTCGTGCGTCACGGCGACAATCGCGGTGTGCGGATCGGGCGCAATCTCGAGAACGACGTCGTCCGGCATGCCTACGAGCCAATCCGCCCCTTCAACATGCCATTCGGCACGCATCTCTTCGCGCGGATCACAAATCATCACATGAAAATCGAGCGCTTGCGCCATCGCCGCCAGCACGGCACCCAACTGATTGGCGCCAATAATCAGCAATCGCCATTGCGGCCCAAAATAGCTGTGAAACCAATCCCCATCTAAATAGGGCATGCCCTCTGGTGAACCCGCTTGATGCCGCACCTCACCAGTGGACACATGCACTGAGCGTTTCAATAATCGGCGCTGCGACAGACTCTCCAACATGGGGGTGAGTTGTGCGGCATCCGTCAGTGGCTCAGCAAAAATCTTCAGTTGACCACCACAAGGGATACCAAAGCGCTGGGCTTCGGCCTGATTAATCCCATAATCTAGAATTGCTGGTTGGCGAGGCAGCTGATCATGCTTGGCCTGATCGGCCAGATCATCTTCGATACAGCCGCCTGATACTGACCCCACCAGATGACCATCGTCGCGCACAACCAAAATGGCGCCAGGCAAACGGGGTGCTGAACCCCAAGTCTGGATGACCGTAAACAGGTGCGCACGGTGGCCTTGTTGCAGCCAGTCTCGGGCGCGTTGCAGCACTTCCCAATCTGACGATTGCATCGAATTAAACCAATTGCTCGCCGATCGGCAGGCGCCTAATGCGCTTACCGGTCGCAGCAAAGATCGCATTGGTCACCGCAGGGGCCAACGGCGGTACGCCGGGCTCACCCACACCGCCCATTTTTTCGCGACTAGGCACGATATGCACCTCCACTTTAGGCATGTCTTTCATGCGCAACACCTGATAATCGTGAAAGTTAGATTGCACCACTTCGCCCGCTTTAAAACTGATTTCGCTACTGAGCGCAGCCCCCAGGGCAAAGGACACCGAAGACTCCATTTGCGCTTTGACGCCATCAGGGTTGACTGCCAGACCGCAATCAATCGCCACCACCACGCGATGTACTTTCACCTCGCCCGCCTTCACCGACACTTCTGCCACTTGCGCGACGTAGCTGCCAAAAGATTCGTGGACCGCGATGCCGCGGAATACGCCTGCGGGTAATGGCTTGCCCCAGCCGGCTTGCTCGGCCGCGAGATTTAACGCAGCCAAATGGCGCGGATGCGCTTTGAGCAACTGACGACGGTAGGCCAAGGGATCTTGCTTGCTGGCATGCGCCAGTTCGTCTATCAGACTCTCCATGACAAAACCCGAGTGGCTGTGCCCCACCGAACGCCACCACAATACCGGCACATCGCTTTGAACTGTATGCAAATGCACCTGATGGTGAGGGGTGCCTTTGACATAAGGCGAGTCTGCCACGCCCTCTACCGAGGTGCCATCAATGCCTTCTTTGATCAAAAAGCCTTCAAATGGCGTACCTTTGATAATCGACTGTCCAACCAAGGTATGTTGCCAGGCCAAGGGGCTGCCTTGCTTATCCAGCCCGACGGTGGCGCGATGCACAAACATGGGTCGGTAAAAACCACCTTTGATATCGTCCTCGCGGCTCCAGACAGTTTTGACTGGCAGCCCTGCAGCTTTGGCGACTTCAACCGCTTCTGAGACAAAATCAGCACGGGGGTTGGCGCGGCGACCAAAACCGCCGCCCAAAAA
Organism: Methylophilus medardicus; assembly: GCF_006363955.1. Taxonomy (GTDB): domain Bacteria; phylum Pseudomonadota; class Gammaproteobacteria; order Burkholderiales; family Methylophilaceae; genus Methylophilus; species Methylophilus medardensis. The sequence goes on along the minus strand of NZ_CP040948.1, from coordinate 219,277 downwards.
CTGCGTATGGATCACCACTTGTTCGGGTTTGAGCCCTAATATTTTGGCAGCGGCGGCCTGATCGGTAGTTTGCATTTGCGTGCCCGTCCAGATCTCACAGCCTTGGTCTGAAATGCGGACTGCGCAGTTCAGGGGTTCCATCGGCGCATGCGATAAATAGGGCAGTACATATTCCGCGCTGATGGTCTGTTTTGCTTGTTTGCTTGCTGCAGTCACATCGCCTGCCTTTGCCGCTTGCAAGCCTGCTTGTGTTGCCAACACCTGATAACGGCTTAACAAAGCAGCAGAATCAGGCTTGTCATGCCCTGCTAAATCCCAAGTCAGCTTGAGCGCCTCGCGGCCTTGCTTGGCCGCCCAATAATGCTCGGCAATCACGGCCACACCGGTGGGCACTTTCACCACCTTGATCACGCCCGGCACCTTGCGCGCAGCGCTGTCGTCAACGCTTTTCAACTTGGTACCAAACACCGGTGCACGCGCCACCATGGCGACTTTCAATCCATCAAACTGCACATCTTGACCAAACTTGGCCGTGCCGTTGATTTTTTCTGCGCTATCTAATCGCTTGGTCGCTTTGCCAATAAACTTCCATTGTTCGGGTGTTTTCAGCGTCACCGTGGTTGGCGTCTCTAACTTGCTGGCGATCTCAACCAATTGTCCATAACGCAAAGTCTGCTTGCCGTAAATGACCGCCCCATTCTCAGTCCGTAATGCAGACACAGGCACTTGCCACTGCTTGGCTGCCGCTTGCAGCATGAGCGCCCGCGTCAAGGCACCCGCCTGACGATAACGGTCAAACTCTGACCACGTGGTCGATGAACCGCCAGTAATCTGAATGCCGTACGCCGTATGAATATAGGCTGGGGCAGCCGGCGCATGTTCAACCGTGATTTTGTTCCAGTCAGCGTCTAGCTCATCTGCAATCAGCATGGGCAATGTTGTCCACACGCCCTGCCCCATTTCACTGTGGGCCAACATCACGGTAATGCGGTCATCGGCGCCGATGCGTAAAAACGCATTGGGCGCAGGCAATGGCATGGCTTCCGCTGCATTGGCGACGCTCATGAAGCGTTTGGCTTGGGGAATAGTGAAAGCCACCACCAGCCCCCCTGCGACCAAAGCCGTACTTTTAATAAAACTGCGGCGAGATTGATTAATCATATCGTTCATGCTGTGTGTCCTTAAGCGAGTTTGGTCGCAGCTTCATGAATCGCCGCACGAATACGTTGATAAGTACCACAGCGACAAATATTCCCGCTCATGGCAGCATCGATATCAGCATCACTCGGTTTGGGATTCTGTTTCAACAAGGAGGTCGCGGACATGATTTGACCCGACTGGCAATACCCGCATTGCACCACATCAATCTGCTGCCAGGCAGCCTGCACCGCTTGTCCGACTTTGTCATCTTGCATGGCTTCAATGGTTGTGATGTTTTTACCAACCGCCGCACTGACGGGCGTCACACAGGATCGGATCGCTTGACCATCCAGATGCACGGTACAAGCACCACATTGCGCCATACCGCAGCCAAACTTGGTGCCAGTCATGCCAGCCACGTCGCGAATCGCCCATAAAATGGGCATATCGTCACTCACATTGAGTTCGGTCTCTTTGCCATTGATCGTTAGTTTCATTGGGTGGGTTCCTTGTGAAAATCTGTGATGCCTGCAACGCGCAACCGTTTAGGCTTGTTCTGTTTTAAAAATATACTAACATACAAGATTGTATGTATGTGCGTTTCACCGCGCATCATGATGAACTTTAACGCTGTTAAATTTTATTGTCAGCGACGCGCCTAGCATGCCAATTAGCTCGGATAATTTACATCCGTTGGACAACGCGGCACAATCAGAAAAAATGACTTTTTTGTTTTTAGCATCGCAACACTCAGGGAGACATCCATGCACAAAGCCATTATTTTGCAAGCCGGTGGCGGCTATCATCAAGTGACCATCGGGGAGCGTGAAGCCGCCGCGCCTAAGGCGGGCGAAATCACGGTGAGGCTACACGCCAACGCACTCAATTATCATGACTTCGCGGTGGTCAGTGGTATGTGGGGGCCATCTGAGCCACGTATCCCGATGGCGGATGGTGCCGGCGAGGTCATCGCTGTGGGTGAAGGCGTGACAGAGTTCAGCCTAGGCGATGCCGTCGTCAGTACGTTTTTCCCGAGCTGGCAATCCGGCGAGCCGCTGGTAGAGGGCTTTGCCACTGTGCCTGGGGATGGCGTGGATGGCTACGCACGTGAAGTGGTCACCGCCTCGGTCAATGCATTTACCCTCGCGCCCAAAGGCTGGAGCCACATTGAGTCCTCCACCCTGACTACTGCAGCACTCACGGCGTGGCGCGCACTGATGGGGGATGATCACCTAAAAGCCGGGGATACGGTATTGGTGCAAGGGACTGGGGGCGTGTCTATTTTTGCCCTGCAATTTGCCAAGTTAGCCGGCGCAACCGTGATTGCGACCTCATCGAGTGAGGCCAAGCTAGAAAAACTCAAAGCCTTGGGCGCGGATCATCTAATCAACTACAAAACGACACCGCAATGGGGCAATCTGGCGCGTGAGATGTCTGGTGGTCGTGGCGTAGACCATGTGGTCGAAGTCGGCGGGCCAGCCACGCTGGAACAATCCATGCTAGCGGCCCGCGTCGGCGGTCACGTGTCGGTGATTGGTATTTTGACTGGCCTGGCGGGAGATTTTCCGCTGGTCACTGCCCTCATTAAGCAACTGCGCTTGCAAGGAGTGTTGGTGGGTAGCCGCAGCCAACAACAAGCCATGGTCAAAGCCATTGAGGCAAACGCGATGCGACCAGTGGTCGATAAGGTCTTTGCCTTAGAAGAAATGGTCCAAGCTTTCCAATATCAAGAAAGCAATCAGCACTTTGGTAAAATTTGTTTGGCCATCTAACTCTTTATGGCGGATACGGCTGCCTCACGACGATTGCTTAAGCGGCTGTTTGCCACAGGCTTGGTTTGCGGGAAGTGCCACGTCGATTTGTTTGGGATAAGCCAATTTTAAATTGGCCATCCGCTGAATAAAGTCATCGCGCGAAATGTGCCCGCCCAGACGCGGGTTATTGCGCCGCTCTTCGCCGACAGTCGACACCGTCAATCCGTGATAATCATGCGCGGGATACACCAAGAGATCGTCTGGCAAACTGAAAATCTGCGTATGCACACTGTCATAAAGCTGACCAGCATTGCCTTGCTGAAAATCCGTGCGCCCACAGCCCCCAATCAGTAAGGCATCGCCGGTAAAAATACGGTCCTCAAGCTTATAACTGACGCAGCCATTAGTATGGCCGGGGGTTTCACGTACCTCAATATCCAGCGAACCCACTTGCAAGTGCATGCCATCGGTGGCCAGCACATCCGCGCACGGTGCACCGGCATGCAAAGACACCACACTTTGGCACCCCAACCGTTGGCGTAAAGTATCTGCCGCAGTGACATGGTCGGCATGCACATGGGTGTCTAGGGTATATCGCAAAGTGAGGCCGTACTGGCGCAGCGCTTGCTCATAATGCGCCACTTCGCTTTCTACCGGGTCGATCAAGACCGCCAAACGATGCTGCTCACAACCGAGCAGGTAGGTGTAGGTCGCACTATCGGGTTCAAAAAATTGCTGAAAAATCATCAAGAATCTCCTGCCTCTGCAGCGAGCAACGGTGAGGCCGCTGAGCGGTTACAACCAACCCAGTCGAGTTGCCAACGTGTGCCCGAACATACCCACCAGCATACTGATGACAAATAACCACACCGCACTGCCCGCACTCAATATGGAAGCCACGGCCGGGCCGGGGCAAAAGCCAGCCAAGCCCCAACCCATGCCAAACAATAGCGCGCCAATCACCAAACGACGGTCAATCAAGGTGGTGGGGGGCATTTGCAGTTGCAATCCGAGCAGGCTGGTAGGCTGTTTTGCCGCGGATCGAAATGCAAAAAAACTCACCGCAATCGCACCGATCATCACAAAGGCCAGTGAAGGATCCCAATCCCCCGTGATATCCAAAAATGCGAGCACTTTGGCCGGATTGGTCATGCCGCCTACGATCAACCCTAGACCAAACAACACCCCTGCCAGCCAAGCAATCACGATCACCATACGCTTCAATACCCCTGGAACGGCCCATGGCGCAACAGCCATACCACCAAGGCCGCCGTGCCCATAAAGGTGAGGGTTGCTACCAACGAGCGCAAGGAGAGTCGAGACAAGCCGCAAACGCCATGACCACTGGTGCAACCGCTGCCCAGGCGGCTACCAAAACCCACCAACAAGCCTGCAACGATCAACACTGGCGGACTGGTCGCAATAACGACCGCGGGTAGCGGAGCCGCCAAGGCGTAAATCAATGGGGAGACCATGAGACCGGCGACAAATGCAAAGCGCCAGCCACGATCTGAATGCCTTGCTGACCACAGCTGCCCGACGATACCGCTGATTCCAGCGATTTTGCCCAGCCACCGAATCATCAACCAGGTGGAAACACCGATCAGCAAGCCGCCGATCAATGATGAAATAGGTGTGAATGGCGTCATGATCTCATCTATCTTTAATCGACAAATATGGCGCAGCGATTAATCCACCTCATCCGCCATGTCCTCATGCGGAAGCGGAGAAGGCTGATTGCATTCAAAGCCGGCCTGTTCAAGGCGGATGCGATATTCACAACTGGCCAGATGGCCTTCTAATCGGCCATTGATTTTGGTCGTCTCTTGCTTGCAATGCGCACAACGGTATCGATGTGCCTGCCCTTCAAAATGCTCTTGCGGATAATCGATATAAAACAGTCGCTTCATCTTCATCTCCTCATATTTGTGGCATTCAGCCATCTATGCTACGCCACACGATACGTACTATGAATACACAAAAAATGGCTTTAAACAAGAAATTTTTATAAATAAATGCTGCGTGCAGATTTTAATCACCCCATATTTACCTAATAAAATCATTAGGTTACGCAACTCACCCACAACACATCTCAAAAGTTATCCACAAAAAATGTGGACAGTCGTTAGTCGCTAACCACGGCTGTGCAAAGCTGCAATTTCCTGAATATCAAGGTCGCGCTCCATGACGTGCATCAACGCGTCATGGATCTCCCCAGCGCGATGCAACTTGAGCAATTCTTCCCGGCCTGCGGCCACCGCCGCTAGCACCACATTGAAATGGGCTTTGCGGATATCGTCAGGCAGCACCGCTTCGTTTTTGTGTTTATCTGACAGACTTTGACGATAGCCGTATTGCTCTAGTAATCGCGGATGCAATAATTGGCCTTGAGCATCGTAAGCCAATTGCTGCACCACCGCATATTGCGCCTGCTCGATGCGTGCCCAAGTTTGTGGTTCATTCAGGTAAGTACGCTCATGCGCCGTAGCTTTAAGTTGCAGAAGACGAATCACCCAGCCGATGGTTGTTCCCTGAAACAATACCGTCACCAAAATCACAGCAAATGCGCACAGCAACATCAAGTCACGTCCCGGCACCTCGGCGGGCACCGCCAACGCCGCAGCCAAAGTCACCACACCGCGCATGCCGGCCCAGCTCTTCACAAAGGACTCTCGCCAACTGCTGTGGCCATGGGTTGCAGCCGCTTGTCTGCGAAATAGATTGACCAAGCCATCCACAGTAAACACCCAGACAAAGCGCGAGGCGATGACCACTGCCAGCACCAGCAACACTTCAAGGCCATAATCCGCAATCGACTTGTCGGCGTGGGCTATGCGCTCCCACACGCCGCGCAAAGACAACCCGATCAAAATAAATACCAACGACTCAAAGACAAAAATCAGGATTTCCCAAAAAGCTGTACCACGGCGACGCGCGGTTGCCGTCATGATTTCATGCTGGTGCCAGCCAAGCATCATGCCGTAAGTGACGGTGGCGATTACCCCAGACACGCCGATATGCTCACCGACCACATAGCAAAGCCAGCCCGGTAACGCAGAGGCCAAAATCATCAGCTCGGTATCGTGCAAATAACGTATCGTCTTGTAAACCAAATAGCCAAAGGCAGCCCCAAGTAACATGCCACCTACGCTGAGCCAGACAAAGGATTCAAGAGCGCCTCCGACCGAGAACACCCCCGTCAGGACTGCCACAATGGAGAATTTATACAGCACCAATCCCGTGGCATCATTGAGCAAACTCTCGCCCTCTAACAACACCAGCAGCTTGCGTGGCAAAGCGACACGTTGCAGGACTGCTTTGGCTGCAATCGCATCAGGCGGCGACACAATGGCGCCCAACGCAAAGCAAGCGGCCCATGGCAAAGCTGGAGTCAAACTGTGTAAGGCCAACCCAACCACCAAGGTAGTAAATAGCACGGCGCCAATCGCCAACAACAAAATGGCCACCAAGTGCCGTCTAAACTCATGCCACACCGTGTAGTAGGCGCCTGCCATCAGTAGTGGCGGCAAAAAAACCTCCAGTACCAGTGCCGGGTCGATCTCAAACGCAGGCAAACCAGGAATAAACGCAATCAGCGCGCCGCCAATGAGCTGCGCCACGGCAGGGGGCCAGCGCAATTTTTTCGCCAGCACCTCCAGCGCAATAATGGCCACTAAAAATAATAAGATCAGATTGAAATAGAAGGCGTTGGACATGATAGGCGTCAAGAAAAACAACTAGACCAGCAAAGATAAGCTTCCTCTGCGCCAGTCAAAAAAAGGAGTAAACAAGCAAAGTGTAATAGAAATCCCGCTACGCCGCGGCCTTTAAACTGGTAAATCCGCTTTAAGCGCGCGGTCTGGTGCGCGCTAGGCCGAGAACTTGCCTCAGTCAAAACACTCTGATTATTAGTTAGGATGAGACAATCATGCAAATTGGTTTAATATGCGCTGTGCAATGATCGGAGGGAAGGTTGTATGTTTACACTGAAAAAATGGCTGTGGACGCAGTGGCAAAAATTTAGAGGTGCAGACCGCGCCTATGCCAACTATCTGGCCCATTTTGCGCACTATCAGACGCAAGTCGTCAATCCCGAACTGCAACAGTCGCTGAATATTCAACCGATGTCAAAAGCAGCCTTTTTAAAAGCCTGGCAGCAGCAAGGACTCACACCTGCGGCAAAATCATGCGGTTGTAAAACGGGTGGGTGTCACTAGGCGGCTCTATGGACATGCACAAGTGCCACGCTGGCAAATTACGTGCCATTGGCTATGATGCTGCCAAACGGGTGTTAAGAGTGGTGTTGGACGACGGCACAGCATTGGAGTATGCCAATGTGGGGGAAAGCCTGTGGTACAAATTGCAGCACAGCAGCGCGCCATGGAGCTATTACCGAGACCAGATCGAAGACGTTTTTCATGGCACCCGCGTGTCTGATAAACCCGCATCCAGTGGAAAAAACCCACTGGATGATTTATTTAATTAAGCTTTGTTGGTGTACCGTCAACACGTGGGCCAGTTCATCTGATGTGTGGATCAGGCGACTCCAGATAAGCTTTAAAATGGCGGGTGGCACACAAACCTAATGAGGTGTAGTGTTCGGCAGGCGATATGCAATCCACCAAAAAATCCATGCGGCGCGCGCCCAAACCCTGCAAATAGCGCACCATGGTCGCCTCTTGATCAAAGTCACCCGGCAGGGGCACTGGCTTAGTCATCAAGTGGCCAGAACGCAAATCGTATAAATTCCCGCGTAACTGGCTTGGGTCAGCCTTAGCGCCTGTTGCGGGGTCTGCCATGCGCAAGGGCGGGCCCAGGCGTGCTGTACGCGGTAACCGCTCGAGCGCATCCCCGGCGATCCAGTCATACAATACTTGCCGCTCATAGGCGGTAAACACGCCGAACATCGGGGCCTGGGAGCCGGCAATCACCTGCCAAAAGTGACTTTGTTCAGGATCTTGGTGTCGTTTAATCCAGCCGATTTTTTGCAACGCATACAATAATCGAGCGATCTCATCGGGGTCAGCCAACCACGCATTGAGGGTTTTTCCTTCAATCACACAGCGATGGGTGTGCATATACTGACCGATGGTGGCTTTGTTTTGCAGCAGCCGCACCAGCTCGCCCATCAAATCAAAATGGTTTAGTAAAGCCTTCGCGCCCAAGCCGGCATCGTTTAACTTGACCCCAGCCACAATGCGCGCCATATATTGCCGAGGGTCAGCCAAAGCAGGCATGGCCTCATTGACCGCCTCCACGGCTGTACGTGCATGCCCACTGTGTGCGTTATCAATGGTGGTGTGCAAGGTAAAATAATAGGGATCAATATTGAGTTCTTTTAGCTCATAGGCCGTAATGAGCAAATGCAGCGGCAATTGCTCATACCCCAAATTAAACCCAATCACTTCAGGCAAAAAGGCTTCGGTATTGGCCGCCAATGCCAACTGCACGGCGCCTTGGGTAAAAAACTTTTCGTCTAAGCTGCGCCAGTCATCGCAATCATTCGCTTTTAATAATTTGCGATACATGGCGACATGATTGTGCGCTTCTACGCCGTTACCCAGCTCTTCTAAATAAATCTTCAGCAAAGAAGCAAATCGCGAGTCATGCCAATGCCGCGTCAGACCATACAACCAAGCGCCATCTACCATTTTGGTGGGCGCCGCCACACGTAAAAAATACAAGGCGTGTGCTTTGCTGCTGAAATACCAGCGTGGTTCGCCCGCCGCTCTGGCGGCTAAATACGCTTGGTATTGACGCCCAACCACCGCATGCTGCTCTAGCAACCATGCTTCCAATTGTTCTACGTGCACTGGCACGGTGCTGGGCTGTTGGCTGGTCTCCCGTAACTTGGCGAACAGAAAATCACTAGTTTCTGCGCGATTTTTGCTAAAACCGGCAGGTGCCAGCAGTGAAAAATACATGGCTTTCGCATCCCAGTCAGGCGCGACTGAGGCACGTTTTTCGATTGCATTGTGGATCACCGACATCCCTGCTGCCTCCCATAGATGAACCTGCGAACTGATTGCTCAACCAAACGTTGAAATAGCAAGTTGAAGACAGACAAGTTACGCAGATGCGGGCAAGCCACCTATCAGACGATTGAGGAGGCTGATGTAGGAATTTGCTGATTAAATAACCCGCCACACTCTGCTAAGCTAGATTCATTCACTTGTAGAGGACGGCATCATGGATACCCTTAGCTCATCGGCATTAGAAAAGCTGCTGCAAGCACTCTACGCACGCGACTATGCATTTGTAAGCGTGACCCCCGTCACGCATCAACGGGTGAATCAACGCCCGGCGAACGCCTGGGCAAACAGCCTTGCGGATATTTTTGGCTGGAACCGGCCCTTCAAACCGGCCATCATAGACGACGCACTCTTTGCGCTGATGCAAGCGGCGGGAATCTTACGCCCCGTTGACCAAGGTTGGCAGTCCACATTGCGCGTCTCTCGCCTGCAAGACAAACTGTTTGCGCATTCGAGTTTTCCGACGGACGCGGCGGATGCGGTATTTTTTGGCCCGGATACCTATCGTTTCATGCATGCCGTTTATGCGGCACTGGCGTCGTTGCAGGGCAAAGTCCAACGTTGCGTCGACATTGGGACCGGCAGTGGGGTGGGTGCCATCTTGCTGGCAGAAGCGTTGCCCTATGCTAGCTGCATCGGCGTGGATATCAACCAACAGGCGCTATCACTTGCTGCCATCAATGCCCAAGCCAATCAAATTAGCAACGTGACGTTTTGCTATAGCGACTTGTTACAAGCGTTGCCCGGAGACTTTGATTTAATTATTGCCAACCCACCCTACTTGGTAGACCCCAGCGCCCGCGCTTATCGGCATGGTGACGGCCCGCTGGGAGCACAGCTCTCACTCAACATTGTCGAGGCTGCACTGACCCGCCTCGCGCCCGGCGGCACCCTGATGCTATACACCGGCGTGGCAATCACCCATGGCCACGATCCCTTCTTAGAGGCGGTCAAACACATGACTAAAGCCGCGGGCTGCACCTATCAATATACCGAGTTAGACCCCGATATTTTCAGTGAAGAGTTGGTGACGCAGGCCTATGCCGAGGTAGATAGAATTGCAGCGGTCTGGCTGTTGGTAAACCGCCCCACCGTTGAAACCGACCTGTTGTTGCAACTGATCAGTGCTGAGGCTACGCTTTAAACAATCGCTTAAATCGGCTCGACCGCCGCGCTGTTTAATTGGCTGGCTAACACCTGTGACAACAGATACACCCGACAATCAAACTCGTATTGCATGTAGTTGGGTTCCATATGCAAACACAATTGGTAAAACGCCTTGTCATGATCGCGTTCTTTTAAATGGGCTAACTCATGCACTACAATCATTTGCAAAAATGCCAGCGGTGTATTTTTGAAAAATGCCGAGATGCGAATCTCTTTTTTCGCCTTGAGCTTACCGCCTTGCACGCGCGAAACCGCCCGATTGAGGCCCAAGGTTTGCTTTTCAATCGTCAAGCGGTTATCAAAATGCACCTTGTCGAGCAAGGGCGCGTTTTTTAAATAGCGTTGTTTTAACGCACTACAAAAATCGTATAAGGCTTTGTCGCTCTGAATGGTGTGCGGTTGCGGGTAACGCGTTTGCAGATAGGTCTGTAACTGGCCTTGCGTATGCAAATGCAAAATCTGCGCATGCACATGGGCAGGATAACCGGGAAGATATTGCTGAATTAAAGCGCTAGACATGCCCGTATTTTAAAACAGTTCAGGCCAGCGCAGTGGCCAACGATTGGTGCAAACCGGCATGCATGAGGGCTAGATCCACCTTAGGCCGGCAAACCCTGTTAGAGTAACCGGATGCACAAGGAGCATTTAAAATGACCCAAACACTCAAAGAAGCGAAACTAGAAGCGCATTTAGAGGCCGTTGAAGCGCACAAAGCCCTGCTTGAACAACTGCACTTGAACGGCAACCAGCACCTAGATGAGGTGAATCAATCACTGCAAGCCCTCACGCTCACCTTAGAAGAATATCTCAAACTCATTGGGCTCCCTTAGTGGGCGCAATGCCTGCCTGAGAGCACGCAGGTGTAGCGCACCGGGCAGCCTGATTTTGCTTGAAGCCTTATTGCGCTTGTGTGTAAATCAGGCAGCTATAAGCGCCAATGTTAACCGCCGCTGAGAACGCTTGACCATCGCGCGCCTCGGCCTTGGCAATGACATCGCCAGAGACGGTATCATCCATCTCTGCATGATAAATTGTCGCATCACTGTTCAATCGCAGCTTCCACTCGCCGGCCTGCGGCAAGCCGATCGCATAATCTTCTAACCGGCCCTCGGCAAAGTGATACACCACGATCACATCATCCCCGGCGCCGCCCTCTTTCCAGCGATGCATGACAATGACTTTGGCATCGTCGTTGACGTGATACACCGCAGCATGTTGCCCACTCAACCCCGCAGCATGCCCGCCCCGATTCAAGCGTAACTGAATCAGATCGCGGTGCAACGCCACTATGCCCGCATAATCCTCAGCGCGCTGCCAATCTATAGGCCGGTCGTCGCGAAACCACTGATCACGCAAAAACTCTTGGCCTTGAAACAGCATGGGGATGCCCGGCGCCGTCATCACCAGCGCAGCGCCTAGGCAAGCGCGTTTAATGGCATAGCGCCCAGGATGCTCGTTGGGATCAATTTCAGAAACCAAGCGTTGTTTGCCGTTTGCCACTTCGTCATGCGATTCAGTGTAGACCACCCGTTCAAATGCATCATCGTTATAACGCTTGAGCAGCGCATCGCGCACAGCAGGCATGGCACGGTTAGCATCATCCATTTCGATCAGTGCAGCCCGCACCGGATGCACAAATGCGGCATCCCATTGGCTGCTAAAATGCGCACCGCCGTCTTCGTGTTTCAGCGTCAATTCTGCGCTGCTTTGCAAATCTTCTGCGATTGTGATCTTGCCAGGATAACGCCGCGCCACTTCGCTATTAATCCACTGCAATAGGCTCCAGCCCTCAACAATCATCTGCTGCGTACTCGCTTCAACACTGCGAATATACAAGGTCATGTCATAACGCAAGCCATCAGCGTGATAATCCTCTAACCACATCATTGCATTGTCAAAAATATACTGCCGCACCTCGCCTCGGCCATAATCTGGCCGGGTATCGCCCCAAGGCGTGGTGGATCGCCAGTCGTTATAAAAATAAATGCCACCCTTGCCATTTTCCTGCCAGCCATCAAACTGCCACAAGCTGATATCCGATGGGCCAAAATGGTTATAAACCACATCCACAATCACCGCGATGCCTAGCGCATGCGCGGCGGCTACAAAGCGCTGAAAAGCGGCTGGCCCGCCATAGGCGCGCTCAACGGCAAACGGATGCGCCGGGTTATAGCCCCAAGAGTAATCGCCGGCAAACTCGGCAATCGGCATCACCTCAACCGCATTAATGCCTAGCGCTTGCAGATGCGGCAAACGCGCAATGGCCGAATCAAAAGTGCCCACCTTACCGTCAATACTGTTGAAGGTCCCAATGTGCAGCTCATAGATGACCAGTTCGTTCCATGGCGGCATCTTAAATTCGGCCGCAGGCGCACGAAACAAATCCAAGTCAGGCACCAGTGCGTTGCCGGCCGAGTGGGTCACCAATCGGGCATAGGGGTCTATGCGTTGCAACTGCTGTTCACCGTTAATCAAATGATATTGGTAGGCATCCCCGGGCTTTGCATGTGCCAAATTGGCATACCAAAAACCGTTACCTTCCTGGCTGCACAAATCACTACCCGCCTGCCAATCATTAAAATCACCAATCACAGACACCTGCTCGGCATGTGGCGCCCATACCCTGAAAGCGACTCCTTCGGCATGCGGAATCGCCCCCATCCCGGGCAATGGCTGTTCAGTGCGCAAATCAGATTGTCGTGCAACGTTGGCGGAATCCATCATAACCTCCAGAAGATATTGAATAGAGGATCCGCGACATTGAGCGAGTGGCGGGATCATGAGGGTATTGTATTCAAATCACCGTCCGCTAAAAAAGACGAGCGATGCTGACTTTCTTGTCAGTATCGTCTGTCATCAGCACCCATAGAGAGAGTCGCCAGCGACCATGCCCGCATCGATACGCCATGTTAAACTGGTGCAGATTTTTTACAGGCAACAAGGCATGATTCAATACAATCCCAAAGACTGGCTCACCTTCATCTTCCGCTTTCACGAGTCGGATACCTTTAGACAGCTCATGCCGATGATGCTGTTGATTGGCGCTTATGCCGGAGGCATTGCTTATCTCGAACTGGAGTACTGGAAGCTGGCGGACAGCAGCCATGTCAAAAATCTGTCACTGATCCACACCACCGTCGGCTTCGTTTTATCCTTATTGCTGGCTTATCGCACCAACACGGCCTACGACCGCTGGTGGGAGGGTCGCAAGGCTTGGGGAGCATTGGTCAACAATAGTCGCAATTTGGCGATCAAATTCTCGGCATTTTTAAGCGATGATGCAGACAAACAATTCTTTCAAAAAATCATTCCCACCTATGCCGACGTCCTGTCCAAGCACCTCATGAATGTCGAAGTCAGCCAAATGCTGTTTGAGGGCTTAGATTTAGAAATCGATCACCACGAGCACCATCCCAACCAAATCGCGCAGCGCCTGTTTCAAAAAACCAACGCGCTTTACACCGCGGGCAAACTCACCGGCGAACAGTTTTTTATACTCAACGATGAGCTGAAATCCTTTACAGAAGTGTGTGGCGTGTGCGAGCGGATTAAAAATACGCCCATCCCGTACTCATACAGTGCGTTTATTAAAAAATTCATCTTTTTTTATGTCATGACGCTCCCGTTTGGCTTTGTGTTTAGCCTCGGCTACTACGTCATCCCGGTGGTGGTTTTTATCTTTTATGTGTTGGCGAGTTTAGAGCTTATCGCCGAAGAAATTGAAGACCCGTTTGGCACAGATACCAATGACTTACCCACGCCCAAACTGGCCGCCAATATTAAAAAGCACGTCGAAGAGTTGCTTTAAACTTTATCGTCAGGCATTTTCTCGAAAAAACAGCCGCAAATGCGGCTGTTTTATGTTGACCATCTAGGCGTTAATACAACGCAAATCTAACTAGCGCCATGCGATACAGGCGAAGCCGGGCAGATGCTCCTAAGGCTGGTCTAACTCTGGCATCAGATTTCCATTGCGGGGGTCATCAGGCGCTTGCTTCAGAGCATCCCCATTTTTGGCCTCTGGCGGTGCGGGTGTGACACCGTCATGTTCTAGATGCGTCGCTGGGTTGAGGGCATTATCAATAATTTCTTCAATGAGATTGGGAGCGTCTTTGGCCATAGTCATGTCCTTTGTTCAGTTTATATGTTCAGTTTATTTTTCCAATGTTTTTTCTAGCAGGGGCTGTCGCAACCATGCGCGATGCGCTTACTCAAGCACCTTGCACTCGCCCGCCATCGGGGCTTCAGCCAGATCGCCCAGCCCTTTACATTGCAGCTTGATGTGCTGGCCGGGTTTTAATTTAAAGGCTTTTTCTCTATCGCTCACAATAAAGGCAAACTGCGGCTCTTTGGTCGCATCTACGCCGCCTTGCAAGCTGACAAAGGGTTCATTAATGGCATTTTTATTCACATCCACAATCGTGCCGCTGACATTAAACGTCCGGTCTTTGAACTTGTTATCTGCGGCGACCGCGTTATCGGCGTACTCTTTGGCAATTTCGCTTGCGGTTGTTTCCAATGGCGCTTGCTCTTCAAGGCGCGTGTTATCCCTTGCGTTTTCTGTTTCCGGTGCCTGGTCACACCCGGCTAAGCCCAGGGTGAGCAAGCCCACGGCTAAGCCGCATCTGTAATGTTGTAATGTCATCATTGAGTTCTCCGTTTGCCGGCAGCCGCAAGATTGCTACAAAGGGTAGCAATGATCCGCTGGCGCTTATTAGGGATGTTTAGTCAAAAGCGGTTTCTACCGTATAGATATCGCGCACATGTTTCACTAAATTGTGATTGCGTTTGATGCCTTGCAGATGGCGCAGCACCACCGCCCTGATCTCTGGGGGCAAGTCGATTTCCAAAGCCTCGCGATAAGCAGCCAACAGCACATTCTCGCCGCGCTCAGTCTCATTCAATACAGCCAGATGATCGTTCGCGGTCAACGCGGCTTTAATGTCGATCCAGCGTCTATGTAATGTGCCGCCTATCGACGTCGCATCGACCGGCACGCCACCCAGAGCAGTGACCAGCGCCTGTAACTCGCGCACACTTTCACCGACCGCTTTTGAGCGCCGCAAGAAAAAATCTTTCAAACGCACATCATCAACATGTTCTGCCGAACTGCGGAATCCCGCTTCACCATCCTTCGAGGCTTCGATTAATGCATTCAAGATGGCAATGACATCCTTGTGATCGACCATACTTTGTCTCCTGTATTTGCGTTGAACCATATCAATGCCTACTATGGGGGAATCCGTCAGGGGCAACCATCAGTCTCAGCCTAAAAACGTGTAGGAATTCTCCTTGCGTTAAGATGTCACCACTTGCCCCAATGAAACAGGCCTCACATTTCAGCGTCATCACCCTTGCAGGAGTCAATATCATGGAAGCTTCACTACATACGCTCAACCACTTGTTTGCCCAACTCGGCTTGCCCGCCAGTGATGCCGAGATCGACAGTTTTATTCACAAGCACCGTCACTTGGCAGGCTATATTTCATTGGCAGATGCGCCCTACTGGACACCGGCCCAAGCCACTTTTTTGCGTGAAGAAATACTCAAGGATGCCGATTGGGCAGAAGTGATCGATCAGCTCAATGCCAGATTGCATGCCAAATAAAAAGTAAAAAAGCCGCACGCAGCGGCTTTAACGGGCTTAAGCGCCCAAGCGGAGCAACGGTTGATCCGCGGTTCCGCGTGTCGCCTTGCTGGCTAGCGGCCCACCAGTTTTGCCACAAACTCCTGCGCGTCCAGTTGTTTGTCGGCCGTGGTATCCAGTTTTACAAACACCTTACCCTGAAACTGCAAGAACTCTTCTTTGGTAACCAGATGGTCGTGGTTGGCATCCGCTGCATCCATCATGCCCACATAGCCCAGTTCACGCAAATAGCCGCCTGTCGCCATCATCGCCAGCTTCTCAGACTTGGTGCCTGTCCATTCCGACTTGTCCAGACTGCCATCATGATTTTTGTCTAATGCGTCAAATACGGCGGTGTGATACTGATTAAATTCTGCTTGGCTCACCATATGGTTACCATCCGCATCCAACATTTTCATCATGTCCATTTTTTGAAATTCACTGGCATACCCCCCGGTGACGAGCTCTGCGGCATTGGCCACATTGGTTGCAAGCACGCCCAACAATAGCGCGGCCCCTATATTTAATTGACGGTTCATTTGATTGACTCCAGAAAGAATTAGAAAAGGTGTTAGCTAACATCACTTCGTCGCCAGAAAAGCCGCCGCCTTACAAACAATTCAAAATAAACCTGATCAAAAGCAATCGCCGCTGTGAGACTCACCTGCCATGCCGCGCAATGGACTGGAGGACGCCATTGAATGATGGCAACCGTGACGCCGCCATGGTCGCGCAGTGTTAATATGTACGCAATTGTTGAACTACTGAATCACGCTGACCGTTGTGTCATTTTTTCACGGGCATTGAATGAACTAATACGGTGAAAGACCTCACAAAGAGAGGTCCTTTGAACTGGGTGATCCATGCTTTTTAACTGCGCATTGTGAGGTTGAACACAATCGCTTTAAGGATGAATCACCAAACCGCACTGATTGTCTGTCACCGCAGACACAAACCCAATTATTAGAAGATATGAACCAACATCCCAATCGCAGCCTTTTAATCAGTAACCAGCAAACCATTGTCACGCGTGAGCAAGTACGGGCTTATTTTCATGAAACTGCAGATTTATACGAAGCTTTATTCAAGCTGTTAAAAAATGACGAGGCCTATTACGTCAAACCGATTGCCTTAAGACATCCTCTGATTTTTTATTACGGCCATACCAATACTTTTTTCATCAACAAACTGATCTTGGCGGGCTTAATTTCTGAGCGTGTGAACCCGCAGTTTGAGTCGATGTTTGCAGTAGGCGTCGATGAAATGGGCTGGGATGATGTAAACGAGATGAACTACCAATGGCCGACGCCCGCAGCGGTCAAAGCGTATCGTGCCAACGTACGCCAGGTGGTTGACGCGCTGATCAATAGCTTACCGTTCAATTTGCCTATCGACTGGGATAGCCCATGGTGGCCAATCTTGATGGGCATTGAGCATGAGCGCATCCACTTAGAAACCAGCTCCGTCCTGATTCGGCAACATGCCTTGCAATTTGTGCAATCCACAGCCGATTGGGCACCCTGCCAAGCGGTGGATGTGCCGGCGCCCACCAACCAACTGGTGGGGATTCCAGCGCGCAGTATTACGTTAACCAAATCCGCCGATTATTACGGCTGGGATAACGAATATGGTCAATTCAGCGCAGATTGCCCGGCGTTTCAAGCCGCAAAATACCTCACTTCCAATGCGGAGTTTTTAGCTTTTGTTGAGGCTGGCGGCTATCAGGATGCGCAATACTGGCAAGAAGAAGGGTTGGCTTGGCAACAATACACCCATGCCGAGCATCCCACTTTTTGGGTAAAACAGGCGAACGGCTGGAAGCTGCGCTTAATGACCACTGAAATCGAGATGCCTTGGAGCTGGCCGGTGGAGGTGAATTATCATGAGGCAAAAGCATTTTGCAATTGGCAAGCCATTCAACTGGGCAAGCCGGTACGCATGCCCACCGAACACGAGTGGTATAGCATGTATGAACACGCTGGCTTGTCGGATGAAATAATCGCCGGGGGCACCAACGCCAACCTGTTTGTGGACCATTTTGCCTCGTCCTGCCCGGTCAACCAGTTTGCACATGGTGACTTACATGATGTGGTAGGCAATGTTTGGCAATGGACCGAAACGCCTATTTTTCCATTTGATGGCTTTAAAGTGCACCCCTTGTATGATGACTTTACGACGCCGACCTATGATGGCCGTCATAATTTGATCAAGGGCGGCTCATGGATTTCAACCGGTAACGAGGCCATTAAAAGTGCCCGTTATGCGTTTAGACGACATTTTTTTCAACATGCAGGATTCCGCTACATCGTGACCGACACCCCCATTGAAGATAATGCATCGCATTATGAATCAGATAAACAACTGTCTGAATATGCTGAGTTTCATTATGGAGACACCTACTATGGTGTGCCCAATTTTCCGAAAGCGCTGAGCGATTTTGCCATCCAGCACTTTCCCTCCAAACAAACCAAAACGGCACTGGATTTAGGCTGTGCCACCGGACGTGCGACGTTTGAGCTAGCCAAACATTTTGACCACGTCACCGGCATCGACTTTTCTGCCCGCTTTATTGGTTTAGCCCTCAAATTAGCCCAGCAAGGCGTGGTGCGTTACACCATGGTCAACGAGGGAGATTTAGTCAGCTATCAAGAGCGCAGCTTGCAAGCGCTTGGTTTAAATGATGTGGCAAATAAAGTGGATTTTTGGCAAGGGGATGCTTGCAACCTCAAACCACAATTCACCGGCTACGATTTTATTCTTGCGGCCAATTTAATTGATCGGCTTTATAGCCCGCGCCAATTTTTAAACAGCATACACGCGCGTTTAAATGTCGGCGGCGTGCTCATGCTGACTTCACCCTATACTTGGCTGGAAGAACACACGCCAAAAGAAGAGTGGATCGGTGGCTATAAAAAAGACGGTGAAAATGTGACTACGCTCGATGGTTTAAAAACTATTCTGGGGCAACACTTTAAGTTGCTGCAAGCGCCGGTTGAAATCCCATTTGTGATTCGTGAAACACGGCACAAGTTTCAGCATAGCCTGTCAGAAGTCACGCTTTGGGAACGCATCCGTTGACCCATTTGTTTGATCAACCCATTGCACGCGCGCATACGCAATCGCTCAAATATGATGGCAGATCTGTCACGTTTGGTCGCAGCGATGTCATGCCGATGTGGGTGGCCGATATGGACTTTGCAGTGCCTGCGGCCATCACCAATGCGCTACAAGCCAGAGCCAATCACCCGGTATTTGGTTATACCTTAGCACCTGACAGCCTGTATGAAGCACTGATCGACTGGTTGCGCGTCAAGTATGACTGGGTGGTCAAGCGTGAATGGATTGTGCTCACGCCTGGCGTCGTGCCCTCACTCAACCTAGTGGTGGCCGCGCTCACAGCGGCGCAAGACGGTGTGATTGTGCAACCGCCGGTTTACTTTCCATTTTTTTCAGCAGTCACCCAGCAAAACCGTCGTTTAATTGAAAACCCACTGGTGCTTACAGACGATGGCACCGGCAATCCGCAATACCAGATGGATATGGCACAGCTAGCAGTATGCGCCAAAGACGCTCGCCTGATGCTGCTCTGCTCGCCGCACAACCCGGTAGGCCGTGTGTGGCAAAAAGAAACGCTGCAAGCATTGTTGGCTGTTGCTGAAGCCCACGACTTGACGATTCTGTCTGATGAAATTCATGCCGATTTGGTCTATACCGAGGCACAGCATCACCCCTTGAGTCGCTTAGCGCTAGAGGCTGACGCCAGCGATGCGGCAGAGGCATCACACCGGGTCATCACCGCGGTGTCGCCGAGCAAAACCTTTAACATTCCGGGCTTGGGTCTCTCTGCCTTGATTGTCCCAAATCCGGCACAGCGGCAGGCCATCCAGACCCACCTGCGCAACATGGGCGTTTCTGTCACCAACCCTTTCAATCTGGTCGCCTTTGAAGCGGCCTATCGCGAGGGTTCGGACTGGTTAACAGACCTGATGGCCTATTTACAAGACAACCGCGATGCGGCGATTGCTTTCATACGATCGCAGTTACCGTCCATCGACGTCATCAGCCCGCAAGGCACCTATTTGGTCTGGTTAGATTGCCGAAAATTACAGCTGGATGATGCTGCGTTGAATCGTTTTTTTATTGAAGAAGCGCAATTAGGCTTATCGCCCGGCGCAATGTTTGGCCACGGTGGGGAGGGCTTTATGCGCATGAATATCGGCACCCCCAAAGCCAATGTCATTGCGGCACTCACGCGCTTGCGTGACGCCTTGAAAGCACATCGCGTTGAATGAGGCTTAAGCGATCACCACGGCTTCACGCAATGTTTCAACCAATTCAACATCCATTCACTTGAGGGTTACACATGATGCAATTACGGTGGTTCATCTTAGGCATGTTGCTTTGTAGTTTGGTGCAGGCCAATACCCTCGAAGAAGCCAAACTCAAGCTGTCCCAGAAAGACTTTGCCGGCGCGCATGCCATTTACCTGTCGCTGGCGAATCAAAACGATGCCAAGGCCTGCTACAACCTAGGTCTGATGTACCAATATGGCGATGGTGTGGCGCAAAACTTAGACGAGGCGGTGAACTGGTTTACAAAATCTGCCGCGTTAAATGACAAAGAAGCGCAGTATACGCTGGCCTCTATGGTGTTCAGACGTGAAATTCAGCGCATCAGTTATGCCGAAGCCGCGCAATATTACCAACAGGCGGCCACCCTCGGCCACGTCAAGTCGCAGCTGAATTTGGGCATGTTGTATTACCGCGGCGATGTGATTCCGCAAGACTTAGCTGCCGCTTATCAATGGCTGAATATGGCCGCAAGCAACAATAACAGTGAAGCGCAAGGCTATCTGGCCAACCTCTACATGCATGGTACGGGGGTGCAACAAGATACGGTCAAAGCGGCCATGTGGTTAATGCTGGCCACGCAAAACGAAGACAAGCGCTTTGCCAGCCGCCACGCCAAAATGCTCAACTACACCGTCGCGCAGTTAACCCCCGAGCAAGTCACCACTGCCACCCAGTTGGCGGCGCAGTGCAAAAACCAACAGCTCAAAGGCTGTGAATAAGCCACATGCGCGCTTTGACACTGCCATTTTTTTCTAACGTTGATTTGAGTCACCCCTATGCAGCACTTTAAAAGTGATCCCCCGCCGGCGATGCAAAAACGCCAATCGCAAGATTGGAAAGTGATTCAAAACTTATTGCCCTATCTGACCGCTTACAAGGCGCGCATCATCTTTACTTTGTTGTGCCTGGTGGTGGCCAAGGCCGCCAACTTGGGCGTGCCGATTATGCTGAAAAAAATTATAGATGCGATGAGCATCCAAACCACGGCGCAAGCATTGTTAGTGGTGCCGGTGAGTTTGATTGTCGGCTATGGGCTGTTGCGGCTATCGGCCTCGCTATTTGCCGAGCTACGTGAACTGATTTTTTCTAAGGTGACCGAGCAAGCTGTGCGGCAGGTTGGCTTGCAAGTGTTCAATCACTTACATGCGTTATCGTTGCGCTTTCACCTATCGCGGCAAACCGGGGGCATGACGCGCGATATTGAACGCGGCACCCGCGGCATTCAATCTCTCATTTCGTTTTCACTCTATAGCATCATCCCCACGCTAATTGAGTTAGCCATGGTGCTGGGCTACTTTTTATTCGCCTATGACATCTGGTTTGTGCTGGTCACGTTTATTGCGCTGCTTTGTTATGTGGTGTTTACCGTGGTGGTGACCGAGTGGCGCACCCACTTCAGACGCGAGATGAATCAATTGGATTCTAAAGCCAACCAAAATGCGGTCGACTCTTTGATTAACTTTGAGACGGTGAAGTACTTTGGTAATGAACAGTACGAATCTGCCCGTTATGATGTCAACCTGAAAAAATATGCACAAGCGGCGGTGAAATCGCAAAAATCGCTGGCGTTTTTAAACTTTGGTCAGCAAACCATCATCGTGATTGGTCTGGTGTGTATTTTAGGCTTAGCCAGCCAAGGCGTTGCCAGCGGCAAACTCACCATCGGCGATTTGGTGTTGGTGAACGTGCTGATGATTCAGCTGTATATTCCACTCAATTTTTTAGGCGTGCTTTATCGAGAGATGAAGCAATCGTTGACAGACATTGATCGCATGTTCCATTTGCTGGAGACCGATCAAGAAATCGCAGATGTGCCGTATGCGCCCGCGCTGGTGATTCACTCCCCGGCGCTGGGCCCACATGTGAAGTTTGAAAACGTGAGTTTTCACTATGAATCAAACCGTGGCATCTTAAATCAGCTGTCATTTGAGATCTTACCCGGGCAAACCACTGCGGTGGTTGGGCACAGCGGCGCTGGCAAAAGCACTTTAGCCCGCTTGCTATTTCGCTTTTATGATGTGCAATCAGGCGCGATTTACATCGACGGCCAAGCGATTAAATCGGTGCGGCAAGATAGCCTCAGACAAGCAGTCGGCATTGTGCCGCAAGATACCGTGCTGTTTAACGATACCATTGGCTTTAACATCGGCTATGGCAAACCAGGCGCTAGTCAGGCAGATATTGAAGCGGCCGCACGCGCTGCGCAGATTCATGACTTTATTATGCGGCTGCCCGATGCCTACAACACAGACGTAGGCGAGCGCGGGCTCAAGCTATCGGGCGGAGAAAAACAGCGGGTGGCCATTGCCCGCACACTGCTCAAAAACCCAGCATTGCTGGTGTTTGACGAGGCCACCTCTGCCTTGGATTCAGAGACCGAGCGTTCGATTCAAAAAGAACTCAACGAGTTGGCCAAAAACCGCACCACATTGATCATTGCGCACCGCCTCTCAACCATCACGCATGCCCATCAGATTTTAGTCATGGCAGAGGGCCAAATCATCGAGAGAGGTACGCATGAGTCATTGTTAATGCAAGGCCAACGCTATGCTGAGATGTGGCGTGCGCAGCAATCACAATCGGAGGCCTAAGCGGCTGGCACGCGTATGCGCCCAGCCAGGCCAAGGTAGCTTAGGTTTTACGGGTCAATGACAGCGCATTGACACAATAGCGCAGCCTGCTAGGTGCGGGGCCATCTGGAAACACATGGCCTAAGTGTGCATCACACACATTGCAGGTGATCTCTACGCGCGAGCGGCTCAAGCTATCGTCCTTAAAATAAGCCACGGTGTTTTCGGCAATCGGCTGGGTAAAAGACGGCCAGCCAGTGCCTGAATCAAATTTTTCTGTTGAATCAAATAACAAGGTATCGCAACAGGCGCAGGCATACACACCCGGCTCAAAGTGCGTACACATCGGCGAACTGAATGGACGCTCTGTGCCAGCATTACGGGTCACTTCAAATACGTCTTGAGACAGCAAACTGCGCCATTGCTGGCCGGTTTTAACCACACGTTGCGGCGCAGCCGGATTGCCCTGCGTCACAAATTTTTCAATATCTAGCCAAGTAAGCATGTAAGGTTCCAATAGGTTAAGGAGCAAGACTACCTTCTGTGATAAGGTTCTTAAAAACTAGTTCGGTCACAGCGCTGCAAAATATTTTAAATGATGCGCCGCCATCTGCGCCGGGTCGCAGACAAAATATATCCGCCAGATGCGTCTGCCCGGGGCTGGCTTTTAAATCCTGCGGGGTGAACTTCGCCAAAAAATCATGGCCTCATGCTCGGACATCAACACTAACCAACGCAAAATGAACAGGAAAAGCCAATGACCACCCCAAGACTCAATAGAGCCGATCGTATGCGCGGCGCACTGTGGGGCATGTTTATCGGTGACGCACTGGCGATGCCTGTGCATTGGTACTATAACATCGCCGCCCTTTGGCAAGACTTTGGGCAAATACGTGATTATCAAGCGCCCAAAGCAAAACATCCTAACTCGATTATGCCCTTGGCCAGCACCGGCAAAGCCGGCCGTGGCCCGCAAGCGGGCGATATTGTCGGCAGTGTGATTTTAAAAGGCAAAAAACAGTTTTGGGGATTGCCTAACGGCCATTATCACCAAGGCATGCACGCCGGCGATAACACACTCAATTTGTTATGCGCCCGCGTTTTGTTGCGCTCACTGATTGCAAACCATGCCTACAACCCTACAGATTTTTTAAACGCCTATGTGCGTTTTATGACCGAGCCAGATCAGCACAACGACACCTACGCTGAATCTTACCACCGTGACTTTTTTGCCAATTATGCCAAGGGCGATGCGCCAGAAGCCTGCGCGGGCAATGAGGGCCATGACACGGCTTCTATGGGCGGCTTGGTTAGCCTACCCATGGTGATCATGGCCAGCTTGCAGGCAGGCGAGCTCAACAGCACAAACACCGCAGCGCTCACCCAGCAACGCCTCACGCATCGCTCTGCCGAACTCGAACGCCATACGCTTGAGCTCAGCCAGTTATTGTTTCATCTGTTTAATGACACCGAACCGCAAACCGAATCGCTGGCTTGCGCAGCCGCCAGCCGTTTGGGTTTTCCGGCAGCAAAAGTCATCGAGCGCGTGCGTGCCAACCAAAGCGCAGACCTCGACGTGATCGGTGGCATCCTCAGCCCAGCTTGCTACATCGACCAATCGTTTCCAGCCGTGCTCTACCTGGCAGCACGCTACCATGATGATTTTGAAAGCGCATTGATCGCAAACACCAATGTCGGCGGAGACAACTGCCATCGTGGCGCGGTGCTAGGCGCCATCCTCGGGGCTTCGTTGGGCGTGGCGGCGATTCCGCAACGCTGGATTCACGGCCTCACCGCGCATGATGCCATTCACCAAGAAATTGAGCAGTTTGTCGCCCTTTTTGCCGCCTCAAAGGGTTAAAGAGATTGGCTAAACCACAGGCAGGCATCGTCATGTTGTAAGGTTTAAACCAACCACACGACCAAGCATGGTGAATCAACCAATGGAGTGTCACCATGCATACACAATCTCTACTCTCAGCGCTGTGCCTCATCGTATTCACCGCCAATGCCGTGGCGCAAGAATGCAGCGCCGTGAGCGGCCCACAAACAAACACCTTACTTGAGCTATATACCTCTGAAGGGTGTAGCAGTTGTCCACCCGCTGACCAGTGGCTCAGCCGCCTAAAAAGCCAAGCAAAAACCAGCGCTAGCGTGGTGCCCATCGCGTTGCATGTGGATTATTGGGATTACATCGGTTGGCAAGACCGCTTTGCGCAACCTGCGTTTGCCAAAAGACAGCGTGAAATGGCCGCAACAGGGCATGCACGCGGCGTGTATACCCCACAAATTGCCATTAACGGGCAAGATAGCCGCAGTTGGCAAAATGAGGCGCGGTTTAAAAATGAGATTTCCAACATCTATCGCATGCCAGCCAAAGCCGAGATTCAACTCACCGCCACTGCCGCCAAGGCTGACGCATTGCAAGTGCTCACTGGCATTAAAAGCAGCGCCACAGGGCCATTGGTGTATTACCTCGCACTACAAGAAAACAACCTGCAATCCACCGTCAACGCGGGTGAAAACCGTGGTGAGCAATTGCAACATGATTTCGTCGTGCGCAAATGGCTGGGGCCATTTCAACTCAGTGCAGATGGTCAAACCAATACAAACCACGAAATCCAATTACAATCCAGCTGGAAAAAGCGCGACCTGAGCGTCGTCGCCTTTGTGCAAAATACCGCCACAGGGGATGTTTTGCAGGCCTTGGCATTGGGGGTATGCGAAAAACCGATCTGACAAATCAGCCAATAGACGATTGTTGTATCTAATTGATTAAAATAGGATTAGTGTAGCAGATACACGACCGCCTAGAGTTAATGTGCAGTTCATTTTGATTTTGTTGAAGCGCAGTATTTTTTGAAAAGGAAATACACATGATGCTCCCTAAGAAATTTGGCACGCTCCTCCTCCTGCTGTCTTCTTTAGCAGGCGTTCAATCAGTCAACGCAAACGTCACGTTTGATTACGACAATTCGAGTAACTGCTTTCCTTTTGGCAGTTGCCCGGTCAATGAAGTCATCGAGTACCAGCAGTTTTACTCGCATTACCAGTTTGGCACTGATCCTTTAGAAATTACGGGCATCCGTTTTAAACCCGCACAAGGCGGCTCAGGTGGATTTGAGCCCACGTCCCTCAGCTTCACCCTGACGCTATCCACCACACTCAGCAATGTCGGTTCTTTTTATGGGGACTACGCGAATCAAGCCCTTTCAAATTCGTTTGCAGCTAACCTTGGCGTGAATACAGTGACCATCTTCTCAGGCACCGTCTCGTTATCTTCCAGTGGGGACGATGTGTTTGATATTGCAATACCATTTGCCACGCCTTACTTGTACGACCCTTATGCAGGCAACCTTTTAATCGGAATCTCAAACATCAACGGAGGCATTCCACTCACAGGCTTTGCAGCAGGTGGCTCTCCATTAATCAGCCGATTTGTGAATGGAGTGTATGGCGGAAACCCCAATGTCTTTTCTGAAGCCGGATATGGCCTAGCAACACAATTCATCTCAACCGCCACGCCAATCCCAGAACCCTTCCCCGACCAGCCACCACTCTATGTGCCTGAACCCTCTGCACCTGCGATGCTATTCGCAGGGCTAGGTTTACTATATTTGAGGCGTCGTCAAAAATGGATAAAAAAATAGGGCAGCAAATACCCTTTCAGCAATAAAAATTCAGGGCTGCCAAACGCAGCCCTTATCATTCAATCCAATATAGACTATTGACTCGCTGTGTTGCACTGACTTAAGCAGCCGAACTGAACACTCTAAAAATAAGCAAACAACATTACCATGTCCACGCCCGACGATTTCACCCTACCGCCAACCTACAAAACATTACGGCTACAACACCTAAGCACTGCTGAACAAACCGCGCTATTGCCACAAGTGTTTGCACTTGTCAGTGAACAATACCCTGAGTGGCCCGCAGAGCAACTGCACAACTGGCTGGCGGCATTGGCTGGGGGTAATCAAAACGGCACTAAAATGGCAGTCTCGGTGGTGCTTGATGCGCAAAATGCAGTCGCCGCCGCCAGTGCGATGGAGCGCTATTGCAATGGCACGGCGATGATCAACTACAGCCTAGCAAACAAAGCGGCCAACCATGCTGCCGCGCTCATTTACACCGCCACGAAAGACATGGCGGCGGGCATTAAAGAACTGCAAGCAGGCGGTGAAACCATCCACTTTGTGGGCAAAGAGCACCATTTAAAAAGCCTGCGGGCGATGGCAGGCTATTATGCAGTGGGCCAAGTGCCGATTGACGGCCCCACCTCGCTACTTACCGCACCAGTGAAATATTATGAAGTGGCCTACGGCGACCCAGCCGAGGTTGAAAACCAAGCCAAAATAGCCCATGCCTATCAACTGGCCGACCCCAAAGCGGGCTATACCCAAGATGAAGATGTTCACCTTTGGCTGATTGGCGACTTTACCCCCAGCGACCCAACCAAACCTCTCACCGAATCACTCAGGGCATTGGCAGAAAGCTATGCCCAAGAGCACAGCATATTCCGTGAAAAAGATTATCGGTTAGACCCCGGCTACATATCCCTCAACGAAATTGCTGACCATCTGCCAAGGACTGCCACCTACCAACAAGCGGTAAGGGCCTCGTCACGAGGTGCAGCGCAATGGATGGATGTGAGTTAATGACCAAGAATGCCGCCATTGGCGGCTTTAGTTGAAATGTAGGGCGCATTGATTTATGGTGCGCCAAATTTGAAAGGGATGATGCCGCAGAATATTGCCGAGTTCACAATACCGCCCTTGCGTGCCACGCTAAAGGTTAGTCACCCAATTTTCTATTTGCAGTGATGGCACTTTTGCAAATTCCTTTTCGTTGTTTGTCACCAAAATCAACCCCTCGCTACGCGCATGAGCAGCAATATGCAAATCGTTCACACCAATCGGCTCGCCTTTTTTCTCTAACGCGGTGCGTATTTGACCATAATGTTGAGCGGCTTTTTCTGTATAGGGCAGCATACTTAATCGGCTGCAAAAATCCTCCACCACCGCAAGGTTTTCAGCAGGTTTGCTACTTTTTTCTGCGCCGTGCATCAACTCCGCTAACGTAATCACCGAGATAGCCATACGCGTAGCGTTGCTATTAAACACCCCCAGCACCTCAACCGGGCGGCGCTTAATCACATAGATGACAATATTGGTATCGAGTAAATAGGTAATCACTCAAAAGCTTCACGATCTTGCTGGGTTTGGCTAGCCCGTGCGGGCATAAAATCATCGCTAATAGTGACGTTAGCGTTAAAAAAACTATCCCAGGTTTCAGCAATCGGCGTGATGATGCGCTCGTTACCACGTGCTCGCACGTTGACCTGCTTCACATCCTCTGGCAAACGCATTTCAGCAGGCAGGCGTACAGCTTGAGTGCGATTGTTAATAAAAACTGTGCTTTTAGCCATCGCTCATACCCCCCGTCAAAGTGTATATGGCACTAGTGTATAGCAACTTTTAAACACTTGCAATTTGCGGCTTTAGCAATCGAAATGTTGGAATGCAAGACTTGACCCTGTTTTCCCCTATCTATTTCTAGCCTAATCATCAATCAATCCATTTTTTTGAATAATCTCTATTTTTCTCTCTACCAATTAATTTAGGTTCTGCTAATTCGACGACAGTTCTAAATCGATATTGTGCAATTTTAATAAACACGCTTCCCAAAACCACTTCGGGAACAAACCAAGCCAATGAAAAAGTTATGATTAAGCTAATTAGCTTCAAATAAAAGGAATTGTCTGGATTTTTTAATATAGGCACATCAGCCAAATAAGTCAGAAGCACCACTAGAAAGATACAAATAGTCCACCTTGATACGCTATACCATCTATGTGCTTTATTGTGTGCTACTCTTTCAATTTGCGTGGATCTGGCTTCTATTTCTTCTTGTGAACTTCTGACGGAGTTTATTAATGTTTCATTTTGAATTTCTAATGCTGAAATGGCCAGCTCTTTATCCATAAGTAGCTTATCCTTCAGATTTAATTGTGTTGAAAACTCTGTCGTTGTCTCTTTTATAGCAGTATCGAAATCTTCCTTTTGCTTAGTTATTTCGAGCTCTTTTTCCTCTCTTACCTTACCAGCAGCAAATTCACCAGCTGCCGTCTTAACTCTCTCAATTATAAGAGGTAGTCTTTCTGGAGTTATATCCTCTGGATCACCCCTTGTAACTCTCATAAGAGCTTTAACCCCTTCAGTGTCCTCCAATAAAGCCGCAATATCTTCTGCTTCAGGTTTACCAAATAAATCAATCGCCATATTGTAAGCTTTAGCTTTAATATCCGCCCTTGGTCTTATCGCTGAAGAACAATATGCTAATAGTCTAGCTCTAGTAACCTTACCGTTGCCATGACCTGATCTAGCCCATAAATATCCTGAAAATTGCTTATCAGACATTGATATTGGCGAAACACGCTCAATAAATGAAAAGGGTAGTCCATTATTAGTACCTTTTAACCAAATTTTCCATACATCATTTGCAATCGCAACTAATGTTGTATTTCTTGTAAGAAAAATCCATTTACTATCGCAAACTCTTGATGGGGGTTTAATTGAGTCACTAATAGTTATTAAAGTAAGTATTGATTTTTTATCATGACTTATTGCTTCATCATTACCCCAGCGGGCCATTCTCGCCTGCATTTCCGATTCAATATCACCAATTATTTTAGGATTTCGTTTGTGAAGTTGAATTTCTGGATCACGCTGAACTTGGATTTTCAAACGCTTGTAAACGCGATCAGCAACATTATTAACTAGGGCATTTAATAAATCTGGTTTTGCTGAATAATGGTACCTTTCACTTTGCTGATTGATACCCGATCTCAAATAAGTGAGCTGAGCTTGGATAGCGACTTCAGCTTCGACAATACAATGCTCAAATACAGCGGGCATTGCTCCAGAAGCCCTGATTGCCTCAAGAAGCTCTGTACCATATTCGGAGTACTCACTATTAACTCCTAGCATATCTAACAACAGAGGAGTGTCCAAATACACAGTTAGAGTAGATAAATCTGTGGAATCTTCTATTGGATCACTAAAACATGCCAACGCTTCAGCAGCCATACTTGCAAAAGCAACATCAGAAATTTGCTCGAACCTTCGGGGGTCACTGCCTCTTAAATCAATTAGAAATTGTGAAACCAAATAATCTAGATGATAAGAAAGTTTTTCGTCTGCGCTTTGACTCTCGCTGCCCTTGTTTAAAATTAGAGTATTTGATGTTCTTTTTACCGAGGTACCTGTTTCTTTTCTAGTAAGAATTTTAAGCGAGTCAATATTCAGTAATCTACTTACAAAGGCTTCATGCAATTGATCGTCTGTTAAGTCCCCAATTACTAAGTCTTTTCTAGCATATTCAACAAAGTCTCCCAATATTGCCTCAACCTGCGGCTCAGTTAGTGGTAAATAACTCTCATCTAAGATAACTTCCGAAAATTGGTAAATGGGTTTCTGAACATCTTCAGAAACATTTTTTAATAAGCCATCTGCGGCCATTTGTTCTGCCAGTCCCAATACAGCAAGCCTTGGTATCTTTAAACCAAATCTATCTTCTACAGCTTTCGAAAAAAGCTCGGAATTAAAAAGCTCTCCAACAAAATCCTGGGATGCTTCTGCTAAAAATGGCGTCAGCGCTTGCATTCGCGAAATATTTTTATTTTGTAATCTTTGAGCTAAAACACAATAAGCAATTATTGCCCTTTTAGGCTTATTAATTTTCACCATATTTACCCTGTGTATATTAAAAAAGGAGCAAAAAAGCTCCTTTAAAAACGTAGATCAACTTATCCGCACTTACTATCACCACAATTCAAGCAAGTCATGCATCCATCCATCAATATGCTTGCCTTGGTATTACACTTTTTGCAAAGCTGTGCGCCTTTGGGGAAGCCTTCGTCGTTTGACTCTTCGCCTGACTTGGCGTGTTTTTCCAGGTATTCAGCTTTTTTCTCTTCGACCAATTTTTGCTGGTGTTCGTCTAAGCCGGGTTTTTTGAGCATGCCGATTTCTTGCAGGTGTTTTTCAACCACCTCGCCGATTTCAGCGACTAAGCTCGGCACAAATTTGCCGCCTTTTTTAAAGTAGCCGCCGCTGGGCTCAAATACGCTTTTGAGTTCTTCAACCAAAAAGGTGACATCGCCGCCTTTGCGAAACACGGCGGACATGACGCGGGTGAGCGCGACGATCCACTGAAAGTGCTCCATGTTTTTGGAGTTGATGAAGATCTCGAACGGGCGGCGGTGCTCGTGCGGCGTGCCTTCGTTCATGATGACGTCGTTGATGGTGATGTAGAGCGCGTGCTCGGTCACCGGCGTTTTGATTTTGTAGGTGTTGCCGACCAGCATGTCTGGGCGGCCAAGCGGCTCACCCATTTGAATCACGTTGCTGGCGGTTTGCGCAGCGGCTTCGCTTGCTTTTTTGTCTTCATCGGTCACCAGTTTGTAAGCGGTGATTTTTTTGTCGATTTTGATTGCCATGTTGTTCTCCTCAGTTGGAGTGCTAAATATTCTGTATTAATTCATCTTAAGTGTTAGATGGTTGCCGTCGCGAGCGATGCCAGTGCTAGGCGAAAAGCGGTTTTAAACCGGAGTGTACAAATAGTACATGAGGATTTAAAACTGCTTTTTAACGCCGCAATGGCGAGCGCAGCAGGCAAACACTAAAACTTTCCGTAGTAGCCCTCTTTAAATGCATCAAAGAGGTTTGCCGCCGTATGAATCTCGCCGTCGTACTCAATCTCTTCGTTGCCTTTGGCTTCGATCTCGGTGCCGTCTTCAAGCGTGAACTTGTAGGTGGTGCTCTCGAGGTCTTTTTCGGTCACCAACACGCCTTGGAAAGCCTCTGGGTTAAACCGGAAAGTGGTGCACCCTTTGAGGCCTTTGTCGTAGGCATAGAGATAGATGTTTTTAAAGTCTTCAAAGTCGTAGTCGGTGGGCACGTTAATGGTTTTTGAAATAGAGCTATCAATCCATTTTTGTGCGGCCGCTTGAATATCCACATGGGCTTTGGCCATGATGGTGGATGAATCTAAAAAGTAGTCTGGCAGCTGCTCTTCGGGCTTATCGCTAAACGGCATCGCGTTAGGGTTAATCAGCTCACGGTAAGCCAACAGCTCGTAGCTAAATACGTCGACTTTTTCTTTGGATTTTTTGCCCTCACGAATCACGTTACGCGCATAGTGGTGCGCAAAGCTCGGCTCGATGCCGTTGCTGGCGTTGTTGGCAAGGCTCAGTGAAATGGTGCCCGTCGGCGCAATAGAGCTATGGTGCGTAAAGCGCACGCCTTTAGTGGCGATCTGGTTGCGCAGGCCTTCGGGAAACTGCTGCATGTAGCGGCTGTATTTACCCAGCAGCACTTTACCGGCCAGTTTTTGGCCCACTTTAATGCCATCGGCGGCCATTTCTGGGCGCACGCGCAGCATGTCGGCGGTGACTTCAAATTTTTCGTCCATGATCGGTGCCGGGCCTTTTTCTTCGGCCAGTTGCACGCCGATCTCCCAGCCCACTTCGGCCATGATGCGGGTGACTTCTTCGGTGAATTTGACTGAATCTTCTTCGCCGTATTTCATTTTGAGCATGGTGAGGGTGGAGCCCAAACCGAGGTAGCCCATGCCATGGCGGCGTTTGCGCGCGATTTCTTGGCGTTGTTGCTCTAAGGGCAAGCCGTTGATTTCAACCACGTTATCGAGCATGCGGGTAAACACGCTGACCACTTCACGGTATTCGTCCCAATCAAAGTAGGCCTCGTCGGTAAACGGTTGCCGCACAAATCTGGTGAGATTCACCGAGCCTAACAAGCAAGCTCCGTATGGCGGCAGTGGTTGCTCACCACAAGGGTTGGTGGCGCGGATGTTTTCGCAAAACCAGTTGTTATTCATCTCGTTGACGCGGTCGATCAAAATAAAGCCCGGCTCTGCAAAGTCGTAGGTGGAGGACATAATCACATCCCACAAGCGGCGCGCCTTGATGGTTTTATAGATGCGGCAAGCCACTTTACCCGCTTCGGGGCCCTCGGTTTTGGTCAGATATTTGCCCTTGATGGGCCAATCACGCCAGACCACTTGCGACTCGTCGTTCACATTGAGGCCATCAATAATGGCTTCTTTCTCAGTGACGGGGAATGCCAAGCGCCATTCGTCATCGGCTTTCACCGCCTCCATAAACTCTTTGGTGATGAGGCAGCTTAAGTTGAATTGACGCAAACGGCCATTTTCACGCTTGGCTTTAATAAAGTCGGTCACATCTGGGTGGCTGATATCAAACGTGGCCATTTGCGCTCCACGACGGCCACCAGCCGACGACACGGTGAAACACATTTTGTCGTAAATATCCATGAACGACAGCGGGCCAGAGGTGTAGGCACCTGCGCCTGCCACAAACGCACCTTTTGGACGCAGGGTAGAAAATTCATAACCGATGCCGCAACCCGCTTTGAGGGTCAGGCCGGCTTCGTGCACTTTGCCCAAAATATCGTCCATGCTGTCTTCAACCACGCCAGACACCGTGCAGTTAATGGTTGAAGTCGCTGGTTTGTGTTCTTGAGCACCGGCGTTTGAGGTAATCCGACCCGCCGGGATGGCACCGCGACGCAGTGCCCATAAGAATTTTTCATGCCATTCGGCTTTTTTGTCATCCGTGGTTTCAACATCGGCCAATGCGCGGGCAACGCGGCTGTAAGAATCATCCATATCCAGGTCTACATGCTCGCCGGACTTGGTTTTCAGGCGGTATTTTTTATCCCAGATATCCAGCGAGACGGGTTGCACTGGAATCTCAACGGCAACGCCTTCTGACAGGACCTTCTTTTGTTCAACAGCTTTTAGCATCGAGTTCTCCCACAGCTTGGTGATTCTTATTGGTTTGATAACAAGCGACAGCCGCAAGCAACAAAACATTGCAACGGACTGACAGCGTTTTGCAACGGCGGTCGGCGGGCTGACAAGGCATTTGCATGCTTTGCGTGCTTACGCGATAGCTGGGGCGCAAGTACCGACCAAACACAAGATATTGTGTTACCGGCCATAATTTATGCCTATCGCTTGTTGGCGTCAACCGATTTTTTGTGCATATTTTTGTGCCCAAAGTCTTGCATTTTTTAGAGCCTTTAAGAATCAGGCGTCGCGGCATAGGTGAGTCATCACTCACCTGTTTTTGCGCCTGTGTCGGCAATACAACAAGGCAAATATGCGAGAATAACGCCATGCCAACATTCGTCTATTCCCTGCTCATGTTTGCGGTGGGCGCACTGCTACCGCTTAAGCTTTTTTGGCGTGGCCTCAAGCAACCGGCCTACCGCCAACACATTGGTGAGCGCTATGGTTTTTATGCGCCCCCTGTGCAAGCACCGCGCATTTGGGTGCATTGCGTTTCCGTGGGCGAGACGCGTGCCACACAGCCGCTGATTCAGGCCTTGTTGGCGCATTATCCGCAACACCAAATTCTCATTAGCCACGGCACCCCTACAGGCCGTGATACCAGCAGCCAATTATTTGCCGACGATATTCGCCTTGGCCGCGTGCGACAAGCCTATTTACCCATCGACACGCCTTGCGCCGCGAGACGGTTTTTGCGTACGTTTACCCCTGACATCGGCTTGCTGATGGAAACCGAGCTGTGGTTTCATTTAATCGATCAGGCCAGCCGCTTGCATATCCCCATGGCGCTACTCAGCGCGCGCCTTTCGCCTAAATCGGCCGCAGGCTACGCTAAACTGGGGCGCCTGACAAAAACAGCTTTACAACAGCTTTCACTGGTGGCCGCCCAAACTGCGGCGGATGCCGAGCGGCTGCAAGCACTCGGTGCCCACAATCCGATGATTTGCGGTAATTTAAAATTTGATGTGACGCCGCCAGCCGCCAGTATTGCCAGCGCGGCGGCCTTGCGGCAACTGTTAGGCACGCACCGCACGGTATTGATGGCGGCCAGCACCCGCGAGGGAGAAGAATCCCGCATCCTCGATGCAGCGCTCGGCTGCCCGGTACTTACCCTGCTGGTGCCGCGTCACCCACAGCGGTTTAATGAGGTTGAAAGCCTGCTCAAGGCCAGAGGCGTGCGTTATGTGCTGCGCACTGACTTATCACAACCACTGGCAGACGATGTGCAGGTGGTGTTGGGCAACACCATGGGCGAGATGTATACCTATTATGGCGCCAGCGATTTTGCTGTGATGGGCGGCAGTTTGCAGCCATTAGGCGGACAGAACCTGATTGAAGCGGCCGCCATGGGCGTGCCCACCATATTGGGCCCACACATGTTTAACTTTGCGCAAGTGACCCAAGCGGCGGTGGCTGCCAATGCAGCAGTACAGCTGAATGACGTGACCGATTTGCCAGCCATGATTGCTACCTTGGCGGCGGATAAAACCAAACGACAAAACATGTCGCAAGCGGCAAAAGGCTTTGCGTTGCAGCATAGAGGGACCACACAGAGGTTGATGACAGCGATTGCGGAACTTCTAAAAAAGTAACTCTTCGTGCGCACAATCGTTAGAGCACTCAATCAAGCTTTCACTCCAGGGCGTCATTCTTTTTCGCCTTCGGCGAGTTACTTTCTGGTGCTTGTCCCCCAGAAAGTAACCAAAGAGGAAGACACCCAGCCATCACGGCCTTCGGCTCCCTTGCGTTGCTCGACAAAATAAGCGGTCACGAAACTCAACCTAGCAGCTCACACACAACGTGAGCTACTGCGGGATTCGGACAGTCGCTCCCTTTATCCTTATTTTGCCTGCGCTACTCGGCGCGGCAGATGGGGACCCCGAACACCAACAGGATGCCACCATTTGTGGTTTTGATAACACAATCTGTTTTTAGAAAATCACAAATTTCTACAATGTAAGTTTGGCGAGACAAATCCCATTCCATCACGCTGAGTAGCGGAGGCGAAGTGGGAGGTTTCGACCATCGGCTGTTCGAGTTCCGCAACAAGCCACGTTTTGTGTGGCTTGTCAGGGCGAGTTTCGATGGACGCCCACTTTTCCGAGCAACGCAAGGGAGCCTTTAGGCCGTGATGGCTGGGTGCCCTCCTCTTTGGTTACTTTCTGGGGGGCAAGCACCAGAAAGTGACTCGCCATCAAGGCGAAAAGCAACCGATCCCAGTCCTGCCACCAAAATAAACACTAAAAAGGACCTTCTCCACGCATCAAAAAAACAAAAAAGGCGCACCTCTCAGCACGCCCTTCTCGCTCAATCCACAAATCCAATTACCCAAGGTTAGGCGATAACCACCGCTCCAACCAAGCCTTATCAACATTGCGCCGTTTTGCCATGTCTTCCACCTGGTCATTGCCGATTTTATCCACACTAAAATAGCGTGACTCAGGGTGCGCAAGGTAGAAGCCGCTGACAGCTGCCGCAGGCATCATGGCATAGCTGTCGGTGAGTTGCATCTCAATTTCGCTAGCCTGTAGCACCTCAAACATTTGTGCTTTGACCGTATGGTCCGGACATGCCGGGTAGCCCGGTGCGGGTCGGATACCTTGATACTGCTCTTTGATTAACGCAACTTTGTCTAAGGCTTCACCTGCGGCATAGCCCCAAAAGTCTTGGCGCACGCGCTCATGCATGTATTCTGCAAAGGCTTCAGCAAAGCGGTCGGCCAGAGACTTAAACATAATGGCATTGTAGTCATCGTGCTGTTTTTCAAAGTCGGCCAGGCGTTTTTCCATGCCGAGCCCTGCGGTCACAGCAAACAGGCCGATGTAATCCTCAATGCCTTTCGGCGCAACAAAGTCAGCCAGACACTGATTGGGACGCGCCACGCCGTCAATCACTGGTTTTTCGGTTTGCTGACGCATGCCATACCAAGTGAGCGCAACCTGCGTGCGCGACTCATCGGTATAAATTTCGATATCGTCACCGTTGACCTGGTTGGCAGGCAACAAGGCGATCACGCCGTTGGCGGACAGCCAGCGACCATCAATGATGCGTTTGAGCATGACTTGCGCCTCGGCAAACACTTTGGTGGCTGCGTCGCCGACGATCTCATCGCTGAGGATGGCGGGATAAAAGCCGGCCAGATCCCAGGTCTGGAAAAACGGGCCCCAGTCGATGTATTGCGCGATTAAGGCGAGGTCGATATTTTTAAACACGCGACGTCCGATGAACTTCGGCTTAATGGGCGCGTGGTCCCCCGTAAACGTGACCTTTGTCGCGTTAGCGCGCGCATCGGCCAGCGGTAGCATGGGCACGCCTTTTTTGTTGGCATGCTGATGGCGGGCTTTTTCATAATCGGCCTGAATCTCGGCCAGATAGGCGCCACGGGTGTCGGGTGAGAGCAGATTTTGCATCACACTGACCGAGCGCGAGGCATCAGGCACATAAATCACCGGGCCCTGATAGTTGGGGGCTATTTTGACCGCCGTGTGTGCGCGTGAAGTGGTCGCCCCACCAATCAGTAAAGGCGTTTGGTTTTCGACAAAATGCGGGTCGCGCTGCATTTCTTTGGCGATATAAGCCATTTCTTCGAGTGAGGGCGTAATGAGCCCACTCAAGCCGATGATATCGGCGTTTTCGGCTTTGGCCATGGCTAGAATCTCCGCCGCCGGCACCATCACCCCCATGTTCACCACTTCAAAGTTGTTGCATTGCAACACCACTGAGACGATGTTTTTGCCGATATCGTGCACATCGCCTTTAACCGTGGCAATCACTACCTTGCCTTTGGGCTTAGCAACTTTGCCCGTGCGGCGCTCTTCAGCGGCCTTTTCTTCTTCAATAAATGGGATCAGATGCGCGACGGCAGATTTCATCACCCGTGCCGATTTGACCACTTGCGGCAAGAACATTTTGCCTTGGCCAAACAAGTCACCCACCACGTTCATGCCATCCATGAGCGGGCCTTCAATGACGTGGATGGGGCGACCGCCCTTGCTCATGATGTCCTGACGGACCTCTTCGGTATCGGCGACGATGTAGTCGGTAATGCCATGCACCAGCGCATATTCTAGGCGCTTGCTCGCAGGCACTGGCGTCTCAGGGCTGCCGCGCCAGACGAGCGTCGCCTCGGCTTTTTTGCCCCCCGCCACCAGCGTACCGGCCATTTCGATCATGCGCTCGGTCGCAGCCAGTGGATTGTCAGGGTCCACCGGGCGATTGAGCACCACGTCTTCTACACACTCACGTAACTCGGCGGGAATATCGTCATACACACCGACCATGCCGGCGTTGACGATGCCCATGGTCATGCCTGCTTGAATGGCGTGGTAAAGGAATACGGTGTGTATCGCCTCACGGGCGGGTTCATTACCGCGGAAGCTGAAACTAACGTTGGAGACGCCGCCAGAAATACGGGCATACGGCAGATTTTGCTTGATCCAACGCGTCGCCTCAATAAAATCGACCGCATAATTGTTGTGCTCTTCGATGCCGGTGGCGACCGCAAAAATATTCGGATCAAAAATGATATCTTCGGGCGGAAAGCCCATGCCCACCAGCATGTCATAGGCGCGCTTACAAATTTCGATTTTGCGCGCATAGGTATCTGCCTGACCGGTTTCATCAAACGCCATCACCACCACGGCGGCGCCGTAGCGTTGACATAGTTTGGCCTGGCGTAAAAATTCTGTTTCGCCCTCTTTCATCGAGATCGAGTTAACGATTGCTTTGCCCTGCACGCATTTCAGGCCGGCCTCGATCACCGCCCATTTAGAGGAGTCGATCATGATCGGCACGCGCGCAATATCGGGCTCTGAGGCGACCAGATTCAAAAAGTGCGTCATGGCCTTGACCGCATCCAGCATGCCTTCATCCATGTTGATGTCGATGACCTGCGCGCCGTTTTCAACCTGCTGTCTCGCCACACTCAGCGCTTCTTCATATTGCTCATTGATAATCATGCGCGCAAACGCTTTGGAGCCAGTGACGTTGGTACGCTCCCCCACATTGACGAACAAGGATTGATCGTCGATGACAAATGGCTCCAGACCAGACAGCTTGGTGGTCACTGGCAGTGTCGGCACCTGACGCGGTGGCAGGTCTTTGATCGCGGTGTAGATCGCGTTGATATGGTCTGGCGTGGTGCCGCAACAGCCGCCCGCAATGTTAATAAAGCCGCTTTCTGCAAACTCTTTGACCAGGCTAGAAGTCACATCCGGCGTTTCATCAAAGCCGGTATCCGACATCGGATTCGGCAAACCGGCGTTGGGGTAAATGCAGACGAAGGTATCCGCCACTTTGCTGAGTTCGTCAGCATAAGGGCGCATCAGGGTGGCGCCGAGGGCGCAGTTGAGGCCCACAGTGAGCGGTTTGACATGGCGCACGGAATGCCAGAAGGCAGTGACGGTCTGGCCGGACAAGATACGCCCGGAGGCATCGGTCACCGTGCCTGAGATCATGATTGGCCAAGTTTTGCCTTGCTCATCAAAAAAGCGCTCAATGGCAAACAGCGCGGCTTTACAGTTGAGCGTGTCGAAAATGGTTTCGACCATGAGGATATCAGCACCGCCTTCTACCAAACCGCGGATCTGCTCCAGATAACTGCTCACCAACTGATCAAAACTCACGTTACGCGCTGCGGGGTCATTCACATCGGGTGAAATCGAGGCGGTTTTGGGCGTGGGGCCCAATGCCCCTGCCACAAATCGCTGCTTGTCCGGCGTGCTGTATTTGACACAGGCAGCCTTGGCCAGCTTGGCGGCTTCGACGTTCATCTCATACACCAAATGTGCCATGTGATAATCGTCTTGGGCCACGCTGGTGGCGCCAAAAGTATTGGTTTCGATGATGTCTGCGCCTGCTGCCAGATATTTTTCGTGAATTTCCTGAATCACCTGTGGCTGCGTCAGTGTGAGCAACTCATTGTTGCCTTTGACGAATAACTCGCGCTCACCGGCAGGACCCTGAAAGTCCTGAAACCGCGTGCCACGATAATCGGCCTCGGTCAGCTTGTATTGCTGGATCATGGTTCCCATCGCACCATCGAGTATCAGAATGCGCTTGGAAAGCGCTTCACGTAACCAACGTTCGGTGGCAGAGATCGGCAGTGGCGTCATGCGTATCAACTTGAAAACAAAAGCGTTATTTTATCACAAGGCAAGGAACGACCCTGCCCTGTGGGCGATTAGAAATTAAAACGAAGCGTGGTCATCCACACATGATTTTCACGGTCTACCGTGCGTGTATTAACGTATTGATGCAGATAGCCCGATTCAAGATTAGAAACGTCGCTAAACCGCCATTGCGCACCGATAAAAAAACGGTTTTGATCAATCCCGCGCCGGGCGCCCCACTCCGTCTGGTTGAGTTGTATAAATAACTCATTAGAGGCAACCCATAACCACTGAGGATGACCGGACACCGGCGTGGTCATGCGCACCATTTGCCGCCATCGATGGCCAATTTCATCAAAGTCTTCGCGCCGCCGCTGCTCTAAGCGGGTGCGGCTTGTGAAAGTGAGGTCAGCGACCGCATCAAACTGGTATTGAAACTGCTCCCATAAACGATTTTCGCGCTGCGCCGATTGCCCATCGGGATGACTGACAACAGTGTCATAGCCCAGCCAGACACTGCTTTTCGGGTCAAATTTATAAAAAACGGCTGGCCGCAGAATCAGCTGATCAAAGTGCTGCCCTTCATTGCGCCAGCGCGGCTGCATGTCCATGCTCCAGTACAACTGCTCCGCCGGCAATTTGCCTTGCGCATACACACTAAACCAGTAGCGGCCATCTTGCTCGGTATCCGCATGGGCGGGCAACAGGCCGCTCAGCGCGAGCAACACGAAAACATTGGCGAATCGGAAAAATGACATTAACATCGCGGCATTCTGTGGATAAACAAGGGCGATTAACGCTGCCCGGATACGTTAGGGGATCGCATGATATCAGGTTTGGTTCAACTCTTTTTGTGGCAAGGTCTGGGTGAGTTGTTGAGTAAGTTCTTTTTGCCTGGCATTCCCGGCCCCGTGCTTGGCCTACTCTTATTGTTAGCGTTTTTATGTTTTAAAAAGCAAGTGCATCCAGATCTGGCATTCGTGGCCGACAGTTTTCGCCAGCATCTGGGATTGCTGTTTGTGCCTGCCTCGGTGGGTGTTGTGCTGTTTTTACCTGAGCTGCAAACCCATGCATTAGCTGTCGGCACGTCTTTGCTAGTGAGTGTGGTGCTGACCATCGCGGTGACGGCCATTGTGCTGAAGGCGTTTTGGTTCTTCTCGCTCAAGCGTCACAAGGGGCATCGTCATGAATAAGCGTATTCCGATTACCGACATCTGGGTCTACTTATCCGGCGACCCACTGTTTGCCCTGATCATCACCTTGGCCACTTACCAACTGGGTTATCTGCTCTATGTACGCGCCAAACGTAACCCTTTGGTCAATCCGGTAGCCATATCAGTCATCTTCACCTGCATCATCATTGAGGCATTGGAGATGCCTTATGAAAAGTACTTCGAGGGCGCGCAGTTCGTGCATTTTTTACTGGGGACAGCGACGGTGGCATTAGCGGTGCCCATCTATAACGGCTTCAAACGCATGCAGGGCAAGATTTTTCATATCTGGGTCGCGCTCACCGTTGGCAGTACGGTGTCCATTGCCAGCGCAGTCAGCATTGCGCGCTGGATGGGCGCTTCGGATAATATTGTTGGCAGCATGTATGCCAAGTCGGTCACCGCCCCGATTGCCATGGGGATTGCCGAGCGTTTAAATGTGTCTCCGACCATGACCGCCGTGTTCACGGTGATCACCGGCATGTTGGGGGCTATTCTGGCGCCTTACATTCTGAATGCGGTGAAAGTCCATCAATGGTGGATACGCGGCACCGCCATTGGGGTGGGGGCGCATGGCCTTGGCATCACCCGCGCCTTTAGCGTCAACGAAGAAGCCGGGGTATTTGCCAGCATGGCCATGGGCCTGAATGGCGTGATCAGCGCGATCGGCCTACCCATTGTGCTCACCTACTTGCGGCCACATCTGGGTTTTTGAGCGGTTTTACATCGCCGGTGAGCGTCACAATCGCCTTGAAACTGACAGCCAGCTTACATTTGGCGAATTTATCAGAACTGCATCGCCTAGCGTATTGTCATTCCCGTGGTAAAAGCGTTTAATGTAAGCATTGTAAATCGCATTTATCGCGATAGACCAAAGCGACTGTTGATCGCTACAGAAATGACGCGTGATCTCCGTAAATACACTTATGCATAAACATTTAAATACCGCTGCATTACAGCTCAGACTGTGGGTCGTCACAGTGCTGTTGGCGATGCTCGGCTTTGCATTAGTCGCGGAGTTTTCTGACCACTCTAGCTACAGTGACGATACGGTTCGCGTGCGGGTGGCAGAAATCATTGAATACACCGCCGATGGTGAACCCCCTTTCACGCCGGTCATCCCACTCATTTCTACCATCGCAAGCCTCCCCGTTGCTTGCGTGATTCTGTTTGCATTGCTGGCTTTGCCTCGCCGCCGCGTGATTCCACGCCCGGTCGTTGTTCGCCACCTGCAGTCGCGCGCCCCACCCCGCTAGCACACAGGTATCTTCCGCGTATGCGCTTCGCATGTCGCCGTGGATTGCCGCCTTTTCCTCTCTGCTGATTGCGTACCACCCATGCCCGTTAAGGCCCAAGCCTTAAGCGTGCTTGTGATTCATAGCCAAGAGAGGCTAGGCTGACCATCCAGCAGCAAGCGCACAAGCCACCAAGCACCTGTTTTTGCAAGAATCCCTCTTCATTTTTAAGATAAGAACACACTATGATTAAACAGCACTTAATCGTTATCGGCTTGCTTGGCGCGCTACTCAGCGCTTGTCATCAAGAGGAGGCGCATGAAGAAGCGACGCCAAAACTCGAAGTCACCACCCCATGGCGCAAAGACACCATGATCACCAAAGAATATGTCTGCCAGATTCATGCGATTCAGCACATTGAGCTGCGCGCGCTTGAACGCGGCTACCTGCAAGACGTGTTTGCTGGCGAAGGCCAGGTCATCAAACAGGGCCAACCGATGTTCAAGATCATGCCCAATGTGTATCAGGTCGATTTGCTCAAAGCACAAGCAGAAGCCAAGACCGTGCAAATTGAATATGAAAACACCAAAGCCTTGGCCGAAAAAAATATCGTGTCGCCAAATGAGCTGGCGCTGGGTAAAGCCAAGCTGGATAAAGCCAATGCCGAAGTACAGTTGGCGCAGACGCACCTGAATTTCACCAATATTAATGCCCCTTTTACCGGCATTATGGATCACTTGTTGGTGCGAAAAGGCAGCTTGCTGGATGAAGGCGACTTATTAACCACCTTGTCTGACAACAGCCGCATGTGGGTGTATTTTAACGTGCCAGAGGCCGAATATCTGGACTTTAAAATCCATCAGAAACAAGAAAAAGGGGTGCCGGTAAAACTGCGTATGGCCAACGGCGCGCTGTTTGATCAAGCAGGTGCGATTGAAACGATTGAAGGCGATTTTGACAACAAAACCGGCAACATCGAGTTCCGCGCTGACTTTCCCAACCCGCACAGTCTGTTACGCCATGGCGAAACAGGCACGATTTTGCTCGAAGTGCCGTATCCAAACGCATTATTGATTCCGCAAAAAGCCACCTTTGAAGTGCTGGATAAAACCTTTGTGTACGTTGTCAACAAAGACCACAAAGTGGAACAGCGCATGATTCAGATCGCTGCAGAACAGCCGCATTTATTCATTGTGAAGTCCGGCCTCAAAGACAGCGATACCGTATTGCTGGAAGGCTTGCGCCGCGTTAAAAACGGCCAAAAAATCAACCTGGATTACAAAGCACCTGAAAAAGTCATTCCAGAGCTGGAACTGTACGCAGAATAAGGCTTAGGCCGCCCTCACACGAAAGTGACGCATCCATGTTAAATATCTTTCTCCGACGGCCAGTGATGGCGATAGTCTTATCGCTGGTCATGATTTTTTTAGGGTTTTTATCCATTAAAACCCTGCCTATTTCGCAGTTTCCTGAAATTGCCCCGCCGCGCGTCATTGTAACGCTGGCTTTTCCTGGCTCTAGTGCCGATGTGTTGGTGCAATCCTCGCTGATTTCTATCGAGCGCGCCATTAACGGTGTGCCGGGCATGAAATATATCGTGTCGGATGCTACCAGTGCGGGTGAAGCCACCATCC
This sequence comes from Methylophilus medardicus, assembly GCF_006363955.1. Taxonomy (GTDB): domain Bacteria; phylum Pseudomonadota; class Gammaproteobacteria; order Burkholderiales; family Methylophilaceae; genus Methylophilus; species Methylophilus medardensis. Next base: position 175,550 of record NZ_CP040948.1, on the reverse strand, counting down.
AAGTCATTTTCGACTTGGGCGTCGATCCAAACGCCGCCATGGTGCTGGTGAAAACCCGGCTCGATCAGGTCATGAGTAAACTGCCGCCGCTGGTGCAGCTAGAAGGGGTGATCGTGAACACGGTACAGCCCAGCATGCTGATGTACGTGAACTTATACAGTAAAGATAAAAACGCCGACGAGAAATTCCTGTTTAACTATGTCAACGTCAGCGTGATTCCTGAAATCCAACGCGTACATGGGATTGCACAGGCGCAAAACCTGGGTAGCCGCCAGTTTGCGATGCGGATTTGGCTCAACCCCGAGCGCATGCGGGCTTACAAAGTATCGACCAAAGAAGTGATGGATGCGATCAGTAGCCAGAGCATCATTGGCCGCCCCGGTCGCTTGGGTCAGAGCTCGGGTATTTATGCCCAATCTAAGGAGTATGTACTGGTCTACAAGGGCCGTTATAACAAGCCTGAAGAGTATGGCAACATCATCATTCGCGCCGATTCAAACGGTGAGATTCTGCACTTACGCGATGTGGCTAAAGTCGAGCTGGGCAGTGAGTTTTTTGATATCTACTCGAATAAAGATGGCTACCCTTCTGCCGCCATCGTCCTTAAGCAAAACTATGGCACCAATGCCAGCGAAGTGATTGCCGACGTCAAAACCAAAATGGAAGAGCTGAAACAAAGCTTTCCGGCAGGCATGGACTATGAAATCAATTATGACGTGTCTAAGTTCCTCGACGCTTCGATTGAAAAAGTGATCCACACCTTGGCAGAGGCCTTCGTGCTGGTCGCGTTGGTCGTGTTTATTTTTCTGGGGGATTGGCGCTCGACCCTGATCCCGACCCTCGCGGTGCCTATCTCGCTGATTGGTGCGTTTTTTGTCATGAAGGCATTCGGTCTCAGTATCAACTTGGTCACACTGTTCGCGCTGGTGCTCGCGATTGGCGTGGTGGTAGATGATGCGATTGTGGTGGTAGAAGCGGTACATGCCAAAATGGCCTCAGACCATGTTGGCCCCTACATTGCAGTGCAGCGCGTGCTGGGTGAAATCGGCGGCGCGATTGTAGCGATCACCATGTTGATGACCTCGGTATTTATCCCGATCACGTTCATGCCGGGGCCAGTCGGCGTGTTTTACCGCCAATTTGCCATTACCATGGCCTCCTCTATTGTGCTGTCGGGGATTGTGGCCCTGACTTTGACGCCGGTGCTGTGCGCCATGATTCTTAAAGATACGCATGGCCAACCCAAACGCAAAACACCCATCTCGCTGTTTCTCGATGGCTTTAACTGGTTATTTGAAAAAGTCACCGGGCGCTATACCAACTTTCTTGAAAAAGTGGTGACCCTACGGTCGGTGACTTTTATTGTGTTGGCCCTGTTTTCTGTTGGTATTTTCTTTGTCGACAAAACCTTGCCAGCGGGGTTTATTCCTGGTGAAGATCAGGGCATGATTTATGCGATTATCCAAACGCCGCCCGGCTCAACGCTCGAGACGACGAACAAGGTAGCGCGTCATTTACAAACGCTGGCCAAGCAAGTCGAGGGGGTGGAGTCAGTCTCCTCACTGGCCGGTTATGAGGTGTTGACGGAAGGGCGCGGCTCAAACGCCGGTACCTGTATTATTAACCTCAAAGATTGGTCAGAGCGTAAACAGTCCGTGAAGCAGATCATTGCTGAATTGGAAGAAAAAACCAAAAACTTTGGTGCTGTGGTGGAATACTTTCAACCGCCGGCCGTGCCGGGGTATGGTGCAGCTTCTGGCTTATCACTGCGTCTGCTCGACAAAACCACCAGTGCCGACTACTACGTGTTCGACAAAATCAACAAGGAGTTCATGCAAAACCTCGGTAAGCGTAAAGAGCTGACCGGCCTGTTCACCTTTTATGCGGCCAACTATCCGCAATATGAGTTGGTGATTGATAACCAATTGGCCATGCAGAAAAAAGTATCGATCTCTGATGCCATGGACAATCTGGATATCCTGATCGGCAGTACCTACGAGCAAGGCTTTATCCGCTTTAACAACTTCTTCAAAGTCTACACGCAGGCCGGGCCTGAGTTCCGCCGCTATCCGAGTGATGTTTTAAACTATTTTGTGAAAAACGAGGACGGTGAAATGGTGCCTTATTCTGCCTTCATGACCATGAAAAAACGTCAGGGCCCTAACGAAATCACGCGTTATAACCTGTATAACTCTGCCGCCATCCGCGCTGAACCAGCCCCAGGCTACACCACGGCTGCGGCAATTAATGCGGTGAAAGAAGTGGCGCGTGCCACCCTGCCTAAAGGCTACGACATCGCATGGGAAGGCTTGTCCTATGACGAGGAAAAACGCGGCAATGAAGCCTTGATGATTTTCCTCGTCGTGCTGGTGTTTGTGTACATGGTACTGGCTGCGCAGTATGAGAGCTTCATCCTGCCATTTGCGGTGATTCTGTCGCTGCCCGCGGGTATCTTTGGTTCGTTGTTTCTACTCAAAATCATGGGATTGGCGAACGATATTTATGCACAGGTCGGCCTGATTATGTTGATTGGCTTGTTAGGTAAAAACGCCGTGCTGATTGTCGAGTTTGCCGTACAGAAACATAGCCAGGGGATGTCTATCCGGGATGCGGCGATTGAAGGGGCCAAAACCAGGTTCCGTCCAATTTTGATGACTTCATTTGCCTTTATTGCCGGCCTGATCCCATTGGTGATTGCCACCGGCGCGGGCGCCGTCGGTAACCGTACCATCGGCACCTCTGCGATGGGGGGCATGCTGTTCGGCACCCTGTTCGGGGTGGTGGTGATTCCGGGCCTTTATTACATTTTTGGCACGCTGGCAGATGGCAAATCGCTGATCCGTAAGGAAGAGACCGAACCACTGACCGAGACCTACAAATACAACTCCCATCAGGATGATGATGATGAAGAATAAGCGTTTACAATGGCTGGTGGCAGGGGCAGTGGCTTTGATGCTGCAGTCCTGCGCCATTCCCTTAATCAATAGCAAGCAGGCAGACACCAGTTTGCCCACGCAATATCAGGAAACCGTGACCCCTGCCGGCAATAGCGCCAGCGTCAAGTGGCAGGACTTTTTTGACGATCCGAATCTGGTGTCTCTGATAGACACTGCCGTCAATAACAACAAAGAAATCCACATCATGGCGCAACGGATCAGCGTTGCGCAAAATGAAATCCAAGCGCGTAAAGGGGAGTACTTACCATTTGTCGGCATCGGCGCCAGCGCTGATAAAGAAAAAGTGGGCAAATACACGCGTAATGGCGCCGTCGAAGAAAACTTGGATATCCGCGACGGCCGCTCCAACCCTCGATTCCTAGGCAACTACCAATTTGGTTTGGTAGCTTCTTGGGAGCTGGATGTATGGAAAAAACTGCGCAATGCGACCAAGGTAGCGGTAATGGAGTACATGGCCACCATTGAAGGTAAAAACTTTTTAGTGACCAATCTGGTTGCCGAGGTGGCGCATGCTTATTACGAGCTGATCGCGCTCGACAACGAACTGCAAACCTTGGATCAAAATATTCAGATTCAGCAAAACGCACTCTCGGTGGTCAAAGCGTTGCAGCAATATGCGCGCGCCAACTCATTGGCGGTGAAACGGTTTGATGCGGAAGTGAAAAAAAACCAGAGCCGCCAATACGTGCTGAAACAAAGCATTGTAGAAACCGAAAACCGCATCAATTATTTGTTGGGTAGAACACCGCAACCAATTCAGCGGGCATCGGCGGACTTTATGGCCATGCAAAACAAAGTGATGCAAACCGGCGTGCCTTCTGAACTCCTCTCCAATCGTCCGGATATCCGTCAGGCCGAACTGGAGCTATCTGCCGCCAAGCTGAATATTGATGTGGCGAAAGCCAATTTTTATCCTTCGTTCTCTATTCGAGGCGGGTTGGGTTTTCAGGCATTTGATCCCAAATACTTGCTGAATATTCCAGCCTCGGTGATGGCATCGTTTGGTGGTGAACTGGTGGCGCCTTTGATCAACCGAAATGCGATTGAAGCACAATACAAGAGTGCCAATGCGATGCAGATTCAAGCCGCGTATGACTACGAGCAAAAGATCATCAACGCTTACATGGAAGTGGCTAATCAGGTGGCGAACATCGACAATCTGGATAAAAACTACCAGTTGAAAAACAAGCAGGTAGAAGCCTTAACCCAGTCGATTGATGTCGCGAACCAGTTGTTTAAAGCCGCCCGCGCTGACTACATGGAGGTGCTATTGACCCAACGCGATGCCTTAGATGCCAAAATGGAGTTAATTGAAACCAAACAGCAACAAATTGCCGCGGTGGTAGATTTATATCGTTCACTGGGCGGCGGTTGGCAATCGGCGGACAGCGCGAACGCCAAGCCATAAGGTAATTTGCGCCAACCAACAAAAAGAAGCCCCCGTGGGCTTCTTTTGTTTTTGGGGTGGCCTAATCAGTGACCGGCATCGACCAGCCGTCGATGCGGCCTGAATCCTCGCACACTGCGCAACGAATGTCGCATGGCCGCAATGGGGCTTAATGCAACTGTGATAAATGCAGATCGCGCAATTTGGGCGCTTTAATGGCCGTCACCGCCACCACGGCAATGGTCATACAGCCACCAAACACCACCGATGGTACCAAGCCCATCAGCCGCGCGGTGAGGCCAGATTCAAATGCGCCTAACTCATTCGACGAACCGATAAAAATACCGTTGATGGCAGAGACGCGTCCACGCATATTGTCCGGTGTGGCTAATTGCAAAATGGTTTGCCGCAAAACCACAGAAACCGCATCCATCATGCCGGAAATCGCTAGGATGACAATCGCCAGCCAATAGGTGTCGCATAAGCCAAAGGCAATCATACTTAAGCCAAACCCAGCAACCGCTAACAACAGCCAGCGGCCACTGTGCTCATGGATCGGATGCTTTGCCAGCCACAGGCCCGACACGATGGCGCCAATCGCTGGTGAGGCGCGTAACACACCCAATCCTTCAGGCCCCATTTGGTACACATCATGCACAAAGGCTGGCAGCATGGCGACCGTCCCGCCAAACAGCACGGCAAACATATCCAGCAATTGTGCGCCAAGCACGACTTGGGTGCGTTGCACAAAGCGCAAGCCCTCGCCGATGCTGGCAAAGACCTTCATCGGTTCGTGACTGCGGTGTTCTTTGACCCGCAACATCATGGCCGCCAGCGCGGCGCTCAGCGCTAACAATGCCGCCAAGCCGTAGGTGATCGATTTGTCGGCAAAGCCGATCAGCAGGCCGCCAATCGCCGGGCCGACAATCAGGCCGATCTGGAACATGGAGCTGCCGATGCCCGAGGCTTTAGCAATCGAGGCACGTGGAATGATCAAGGCGAACAAGGTGTTATAGCTTGGCGAAATCAAGGCACGGGCAAAACCTGTCAGCGCCACAATGCCATAAATCCACCACACGGTATGCGCGGACTGGTGTTGCGTGACCACCACCAACAAGGCTGCGTTCAAGGCCAGAAACAAAGCGGAGACCGCGGCAAAACCACGGCGAGAAAAGTAATGATCCACCGCATGGCCAGCAAACAGTGCACTGCCCATATAAGGGATCACCTCGGCCAAACCGATCAAGCCGAGCGACCAGGGATCATGCGTCAACTCGTAAATATGCCAACCAATGGCGACCATCATCATCTGATACGACAGCACCATCAAGATACGAAAAGCCAACAACTTGGGAAACGCAAAGCCCTGATGGGCAAGAATCTGACGGACGGATAAGGACATAGCCTCAATTATACGCTATCCCCTTGCATGGCAGATTGTCTCGGAATCCCCTACAATACGACGACGGGTGCAGTGAATCAGGCAGTAGGCGGCAACGCTGATGAGCCGTCGTTGACTCCGTGCGACCCTGCCGATATAGATGGAGCGCACCCGCCCTAACACACTGTCCGACGAGGAGCGCCCCGCAAGATGCGTGACTTTTTTCGATATTTTGTGCTTTTCATGCTGTTAACCCTGCCCATCGCGGGCAACACGCGTGAAGTCATGCAGCTGTGGGTCACGGTCGATTGGGAGGGCTTGTGGCTGCAAGAGGACAATCTGCAAGCCATGCAAAAATTTAGGCAACAGTTCCCGCATATTCCCCTGTTACATCTAATTAACCCGGTTTATTTTATCCAGCCCGGCGTCAATCGTGCGCAAATCGGCAGCCAGATACGCAGCACGTTATTGCCGCAAGACACCATTGGTCTGCATCTTCATCCCATGCGCAGACTGGTGGAATATTGCGGCATTCGCTACCAACCGGGGCCATCGATTGCCGATATCGATGAGCAATGCGCGCAAAGCAGTTGCGGCCATTCGGTCAGTCTAGAGTTTGCCTACAGCCAGACCGAACTTACCGAGCTGGTCAATTGCGCCAGTGCCATGCTAGTGAGTAATGGCTTCAACCGACCACGGCACTTTAGGGCCGGGGCTTGGCAATTAGGACCAAAATTGCAAGCCGCGCTAGAGGCCAACCAGTTTTTATGGGATAGTTCACGGATTGATGCGCAGTTATTAACCACACGCTGGCATCGCGACAGCCCACTGATCAAAATGCTACAACAATTACACGCACACACCGCGCAGCTTAACCAACCCTATGCGCTAGGCTACCAACTCATGGAATACCCCAACAATGCCGCGCTGGCCGACTACACCAATAGCAAACAATTGCTGGCCCTATTCGAACAACACTTAGTGGCGCATGAACCGGTGATGGTGATGGGCTTTCATCAAGAGTCTGCTGCAGACTATCTGCTGCGTTTGGAGCGTGCCATCCCACGCATGGAGCAACTAGCCAAACAAAAAAACGTGACCATTGAGTGGATGCCATAAGCGAGCAATACGATGGATTTATTTTCAGACCACCCCACCACGCCCGTCATGATTGCCACTGGCGCTTATTGGCTGCCTGGTTTTGCCTTGCCGGTGATGCCGACGCTGTGGCAAGTATTGGCGCAGCATCTGGCCGCCTACCCCGCACAGCGCATGATGACGCCCATGGGCCACCTGATGTCTGTCGCCACCAGCAGTATGGGCGATTGGGGTTGGGTAGGCAGCACACAAGGCTATGGGTATAGCGCCCAAGACCCCGCCACGCAGCAGGCCTGGCCGGCGATTCCGGCGGTGATGCAAGCATTGTCCACGGCCGCCGCACTGCAAGCCGGCTACGCAAACTTTGTGGCAGATAGTTGTTTAATCAATGTATATGCGCCCGGCAGCAAAATGGGGCTGCATCAGGATAGAGATGAACAGGACTTTACGCAGCCTATCGTGTCGGTATCAATAGGCATGCCCGCCACTTTTTTGTTTGGTGGGGTCAAACGCAGTGATCCAACCGTGAAAATTCCGCTGCAACATGGCGACATCGTGGTGTGGGGAGGCGCGAGCCGACGTTATTACCATGGCGTATCTGTGGTCAAGCCGCACGCTCACTCACTCACGGGCCTCCGACGCATCAACCTCACATTTAGAAAAGCCAAATAATCATTATCATGGCTAGCAAACGCCTTTATCAGCGCATCCCCGCGCTGCGTAAGGACTGATAAAGATCAACAATCCCTCTCACTTCTGGGTTGCATCTGTGCTTCAAAAGAGTAAACTAAAACTGTCTTCTCTAACTTTTTTGCTGTCAATCTGGCACCAAGTTAGCGCAGACAATTTCAGAAAAAGGAGTTTGTCATGAATTTACAACTTACCGGACATCATTTAGAAATCACACCGGCATTGCGTGAGTACCTTTTATCCAAATTCTCCCGCATCAGCAATCACTTTGATCATGTGATTGATGTCAAAGTCACCATGTCTGTTGAAAAGCTTGCCCAAAAGGTTGAAGCGACACTGCATGTTCCAGGAAACGATTTACACGCCACCTGCAGCGATGAAAACATGTATAGCGCCATCGACATGCTGACTGACAAACTTGACCGTCAAGTATTGAAGCACAAGGAAAAACACGGCGACCACCATAAATCTGGTGGCGCAGTGAAACACCAGTTAAGCTCTTAGGTCTTGCCTCACATTCTCTACCCGCTCGGGTAGAGAATTCAAACCCGCCACACCGATTTCTTTTACGTCATTTCACCCCCGCCACGCCGTATTCAGTTGTAAAATACTTGTTCATTTCCTGTTTAGATGTTCACATCACGTATGGCGCAAATCTCTGTCGCTGATTTGTACAAGCAGATTCGCAGCAAACTCAAATTGAAATGGGTCGCAGGTGAGTCTGGCAGTCAAAAAATACTGAACTCCGGCACGGTGACCAAACCCTCGCTGGCATTGGTGGGGCATTTAAACTTTGTGCACCCAAACCGCGTGCAGGTACTGGGTTGTGCTGAGATGGACTATCTGGCCAGTCTAAGCATCCTCGCCCTGCAACAGGCGGTGAGTAATTTATTCTCCACAGATTTGGCCATGGTCGTGGTCGCCAACGGTGAAAAAGTACCGCCGATCATGCTTGAAGCCGCCCAGCAATCGCAAACGCCTTTGTTCACCACGCCCATGATCAGCCCGCAATTAATGGAGTTGCTGAGTCATTATCTGGCAGTAGCCACCGCTGAAACAACCAGCATGCATGGGGTGTTCATGGAGGTGCAAGGCTTTGGTGTGCTCATTACAGGCAGTGCGGCCATTGGTAAAAGTGAACTGGCGCTGGAACTCATTTCGCGTGGCCACCGACTGGTCGCGGATGATATCGTCGACTTTTACCGCACATCGCCAGAGCGCATTGAAGGCCGTTGCCCAGAGCTGTTACAAGACTTTCTGGAAGTACGCGGCTTGGGGATTTTGAACATTCGCGCACTCTATGGCGACAATGCAGTCAAACCGACCAAACCGCTGGATATGATGATACAGCTTGAGCTAGCCGACGAATTAAAGCCGCAAGACCTTGATCGCCTGAGCGCCAACCGCCAAACGCAACGCGTGCTGGATGTTGAAATCAGCAAAGTGATCATTCCGATTGCAGCCGGCCGTAACATCGCGGTGCTGGTCGAAGCGGCCGTGCGCAATCATATGTTGCTGCTGCGCGGCGTGAATGCCACGAAACAACTGACCCAGCGCCAAAAGCAAATCATGCTTAGAGAAAGCAAATTACGATGAACAGAAAGTGGTGCGACGCATGCAATTGGTGATTGTCACGGGGTTGTCCGGCTCAGGGAAAACCATTGCCTTGCGCGTGTTTGAGGACAGCGGCTATTACTGTATTGATAACCTGCCAGCCACCTTGTTGCCACATATTCAAAACCATGTGGCCGATCGCGATGCCGCAAAAGTGGCGGTGAGCATTGATAGTCGCAGTATTGCCATTGAGTCCTTGGCGGACATTTTACAAACATTAAAAACGCAAGGCATCGCGGTACATTTGCTGTTTTTGGATGCCAGTCTAGAGACGCTGGTCAAACGCTTCTCCGAGACCCGCCGCAAACACCCGTTAAGTACGCCTGAACGCGCATTGGCTGACAGCATTAATCATGAGCGCGTGTTATTGTCAGGCCTGGATAATCTGGGGCACCACGTAGACACCAGCAATTTATCGTCTAACGCCTTACGCAATCACACCCGTGAATGGATGCTGCAGATTGAACAAAGTTACCAGCAAGCCAGCACCCACTCGTTAGTGGTGTCGTTTATTTCATTTGGCTTCAAACACGGCATTCCACTCGATGCCGATTTTGTGTTTGATGTGCGCAGCCTGCCAAATCCACACTATGATCCGGTGCTGCGCCCGTTTAATGGCACACAAGCACCTATCCAGCAGTTTTTACAAAATGAACCGCAAGTGCTTGAAATGCAACGTGACATTCAGCACTATATCGAAAAATGGCTACCAAGCTTTTATCACGACCATCGCAGCTATGTCACCATTGGCATCGGTTGTACTGGCGGACAACACCGGTCCGTTTACTTGGTGGAACAACTGGGGGCATATTTCAAGCAACAGCATCAAGTGATGATCCGGCATCGTGAATTACAAGATGCGCTTGTCACCGCAACCCCTTAATTGACGGACTCTGAGAGCAAACTTATGATTGGTGTATTGATTATTGCGCATGGCAGCTTGGGCCCCAGTCTGATTGACTGCGCGACCCATGTCATGGGCAACCGCCCGGCCCAACTAGACTTTCTTGAAATTTCTAAACATGACGACCCAAGCCTTGTTTTACCCAAGGCGGAAGCGCTGGTCAAGCAACTCGATAGTGGCCAAGGCGTATTGGTATTGTCTGACATTTACGGCGCGACGCCATGCAATATTGTCACCCGCTTATTAACCCCTGATGAAATCGAGGGCGTTGCGGGGGTCAACCTGCCCATGTTGGTAAGGGTATTGAATTATCGTCACGAAGGTCTGCATTCGTGTATCCAAAAAGCATTGAGCGGCGGCCGTGATGGCGTCGTTCACTTTACCAAAACCACTTGTCATCACGCACAATAATAGTCAACTTTTATGGCCAAACTCTCTCTCGAAATCATCAACAAACTCGGCCTGCATGCGCGCGCCTCCACCAAGTTCACCCAAACGGCCAGCCAATTCAAAAGTGAAGTCTGGGTCGAAAAAAACGGCCGCCGCGTCAACGCCAAAAGCATTATGGGCGTGATGATGTTAGCGGCAGCCAAGGGCAGCATCATCGACATCGAAGCCACGGGGAGCGATGAAGCGCAAGCACTGGTTGCCTTGCAAACACTGGTGAACGACTACTTTGGCGAGGGTGAATAATTGACCAGTTTCAGCATGCACGGTGTGGGGGTTTCCAGTGGCATTGCCATCGGCCATGCCCATCTGATTTCCCATGCCCTGCTCGAAGTGGTTCATTTTAAGATTGAAGCGGATGGCGTAGCCGTTGAAATTGCACGCTTTGAGCGCGCAATAGACTTGGTCAAGCATGACTTGGCGCAGCTAAAATCGCAACTGCCAAAAAACGCACCCGCCGAACTGAGTGCTTTTATTAACACGCACCTTGCGATGTTAAGTGATAAGTCCTTGTCCGAAGCGCCCAAAGCCATTATTCGCCAAGAGCTATGTAATGCAGAGTGGGCGCTCAAGCAACAAATGGACGACCTGGTGGCGCAGTTTGATGCGATTGAAGACAGCTATTTGCGTGAACGTAAACAAGATGTCGTGCAAGTGGTGGAGCGCGTGATGAAAGTGCTGCTCGGCCGCGACCAATTGGCCGCCAGTGAAAAAAAACAGCAAGCCAAACAAGAGCGAGCCATGATTCTGGTCGCGCACGACGTGTCGCCCGCAGACGCGATCCAGTTCAAACATCACCAGTTTGCCGCTTTTATTACCGATGTCGGTGGCGTCACCTCGCACACGGCGATTCTGGCGCGTAGTCTCAATATTCCGTCGATTGTGGCCCTGCAACGTGCCCGCGATTTAATCAATGACGGCGAACTGATGATCGTCGACGGGGCCGCCGGCGTCGTCATCGTCAACCCCGATCCAGAAGTGCTGGCTGAGTATCAACTCAAACAAAACCAATGGCAACTGGCCAAACAAAAATTACAGCGAATCAAAACCACCAAAGCGATGACGGTGGATGGCGTCGCCATTGATTTGCTGGCGAATATTGAAGTGCCTGAAGATGTGATCAGCGCCAAGGCCTCTGGTGCAGTCGGGGTGGGCTTATACCGTACCGAGTTTCTGTTCATGAACCGCACAGAAATGCCCGACGAGCAGGAGCAATTTGAGGCCTACAAACATGTTGCCGAGGCGATGAAAGGCTATCCGGTGACGATACGCACCTTGGATATCGGCGCCGACAAACAATTGAATTCCGATGAAGTCGTTACCGCGACCAATCCGGCACTGGGCTTGCGGGCGGTGCGCTATTGCTTGGCAGAGCCACACATTTTTCATACACAATTTCGTGCATTATTGCGTGCCTCGCACTATGGTCAGGTCAAAATCTTGATCCCGATGTTGTCGACCTTGGCTGAGCTGCGACAAACCAAACTGTTGCTTGAACGTGCCAAAGAATCCTTGCGTCAACAACAGTTGCCATTTGATGAACACATCCAATTAGGCGGCATGATTGAGATTCCGGCCGCCGCCATCAATGCAGACGCGTTTGCGCAAGGCCTAGACTTTTTGTCGATTGGCACCAACGATCTCATTCAATACACCTTGGCCATAGACCGCGCCGATGACGCAGTGGCCCACCTATATAACCCGTTGCACCCTGCGGTGTTGCGCCTGATTCAGCTCACGATTCAAGCCGCCGAAAAATATCAAAAACCGGTGTCTGTCTGTGGTGAAATGGCGGGCGATATCAAACTGACCCGCTTGCTGGTCGGCATGGGCATGCGCCAATTGTCTATGCATCCGTCGCACATTTTGAGTGTGAAATCTCAAATTCTACAAAGTGAAGAAAACGTCTTGTCCAAGCAAGCCAAAAAGATCTTGTCCTTGAGTGACTTAGACAAAATAGAGCCGCTGATTAAAAAATATAATGGTGAAATGCTCTAATCCAAGCCTTGCATTTAGCAAAACTCATCACCATCATCAAAATATACAATGAGCGAGATGCGAACATTTGGCCAATAATAGGCCTCTATCGTCATATCGCATAAAACAAAGGATACTGTTGTGAGCACCAATCCCTTACTCAATTTTAGTGGTCTACCAAAATTTAACGATGTGCGCCCAGCGCACGTTTCACCAGCGATTGACAGCTTGCTAGCGGAGGGTCGCGCCTTGGTTGAGCAGTTGGCCACGTCAACAGACACCCCTGACTGGCAGCATTTTGTACAGCCTTTAGAAGACTTTTCAGACCGTTTGTCTCGCAGCTGGGGGCCGGTTGGGCATATGAATGCCGTCGTCAACACGCCTGAACTGCGCGAGGCTTACAACGACAACCTGGCCAAGCTGACTGATTTTTACAGCGATTTATCTCAAGATGAGCGTCTGTACAATAAATACAAAGTGATTCAAGCCAGTGCTGGCTTTGCGCAACTCAGCCGTGCCCAACAAAAAATCATAGACAATGAAGTGCGCGGCTTTAAACTTGGCGGTGCTGAACTGCCTGCGGCAGACAAGGCGCGTTTTAAAGAAATTGCCGAAAAATTATCGAAATTAGGCAGCAAGTTTGAAGAAAATATTCTCGACAATACCAATGACTTTAAACACTTGGTCGCCAACGCAGCCGAGTTAACTGGGCTGCCTGAAGATGCCTTGCAAGCGGCTGCTGAAGCGGCAAAAGCCGAAGGTAAAACGGGCTACCTGTTCAGCTTGCAGTTTCCGTCCTATATGCCAGTGATGCAATATTGCGACAATCGCGCACTGCGTGAAACGTTGTATCGTGCCTATGCCACGCGCGCCTCAGAATTTAGCAAACCAACCTGGGACAATACGCCGCTGATAGCTGAGCTGATGAAACTGAAACAGGAAGAAGCACAGCTGCTGGGCTTTCTAAATTATGCGGAGCTGTCACTGGCCACTAAAATGGCCGACAGCCCCGCCCAAGTGATCGACTTTTTGGATACGTTAGCCAAACGCGCCAAACCCTATGCTGAAAAAGACATGGCTGAACTGAAAGCTTATGCTGAAAAATTAGGCTTTAACGATATGCAAGCGTGGGATGTTGCCTATGTCAGCGAAAAACTGCGCGAAGAAAAATACGCTTTCTCAGACCAAGAAGTGAAGCAATACTTTCCGGAAGACAAGGTGCTGGCAGGTCTGTTTAAAGTGGTCGAAACCATTTTTGGCGTGCAAGTCAGAAAAACCGATGCGCCTCTCTGGCATAAAGATGCCAGCTTTTATGAGATCAGTGACCAGCAACGCCAACCGATCGCTTACTTTTACCTCGATTTATATGCCCGGCAAGGCAAACGCGGCGGGGCATGGATGGATGAATGCATCACGCGCCGCAAAACTGCCCAAGGCATTGTGCTGCCTGTGGCCTACCTGACCTGTAACTTCTCAGCCCCGGTCGGTGATAAACCCGCATTATTTACGCACGATGAAGTGATTACGCTGTTTCATGAGTTTGGTCACGGTCTGCACCACATGCTGACACAAGTAGACGAATACAGTGTCTCTGGCATTAAAGGCGTTGAGTGGGATGCGGTGGAGTTGCCCAGCCAGTTTATGGAGAACTTCTGCTGGGAATGGGAGGTGTTGCGCCACATGACATCGCATGTCGACACTGGCGCGCAATTACCGCGCAGCCTGTTCGACAAAATGGTGGCGGCCAAAAACTTCCAAGCCGGCATGCAAACCGTGCGTCAAATTGAGTTTTCCTTGTTTGATATGCGCCTGCACAGCACCTTTGACCCCGCCGGCAAACAAACTGCGCTAGATGTGCTGGAACAGGTGCGTGACGAAGTGGCCGTCTTACGTCCACCGGCATGGAACCGTTTCCCAAACAGCTTTAGCCATATTTTTGCCGGCGGCTACGCGGCTGGCTATTACAGCTACAAATGGGCCGAGGTGCTCTCCGCAGACGCCTACAGTTTGTTTGAAGAGCTAGGCGTGTTGTCTGAAGTGGCGGGTAGCCGCTTTAAAAACGAAGTGTTGGCGCAAGGTGGCGCGCGGCCAGCGATGGAGTCATTTGTCGCGTTTAGAGGCCGCGAGCCAAGCATGGATGCTTTGCTTAGACACAATGGTATGGCACATTAATCGCGCATCAAGCCAGATCAAACCAGCGCTGGCTGATGTCTTTATTTTTTCAAGGATCCGCTTATGTTAAACACGCTACGTTGGCTATTACTTAGTCTCTGCTTAGTCTCCGCATACAGCTTCGCCGCTGCATCCGCGGATGAAGACATTCACGCAAAAACAGCGGACGGCGATGAGGTGGTGTTGCATGCCAACGGCTATTGGGAGTTTAAAGATACCAAAAAAGCAGCCGTCGCCAAGGTCAAGGTTGAAGAATTTGAGCGCAGCAATGGCTGTCCGCTCGGCATGCGTCCGAGCTTTTTGGGCATGGGCCGCTGCGTTTCATTTGATGATCCCATCCTCAAACGTGGCTCTTTGAGTGGCAAAGGCCGCTAACGCTCGCCATGGTTAAGCACTAAAACAGGGCAGCGAAAGCTGCCCTGTTGCGTTTAATGGCCCCCGCCAGCGCCATGCTAAGTCGCCAAGCCACTGATAGCATGTCACTTTCTTCCTGCGCTGACCATCAGGTACGGCCTTTGCTTGTAAAGAATTTTATCTTGAATCTGAATGCGCCATGATCAACTCTCTCGACTTTGCCCGTCACGGCGATAAACAAAACTCTGCATTCTTTGAAGAGTATCTGCAAAAGCTGCTTGAAGAGCGCGACCAACTCGGGCTGACCGACATGATTCAGGAGATCGACGCCCTGATGATTACCGTGGACCCAGATCATTCGATTCAATACATTGCAGAATTGTCTCTGATGACCTCCTACCATTACCTGGTGACCTTGGAGACAGAGAAACATTGGACACACGTGCTGCGCATTGATTTAAATTCCCCTGACTTGTTAGTGCGTGAGGTCAAAGACCCCAATTTACGCGGCATTTTCCGTGCCCTGAACGAGATTTATCCGGTAGGCGCACGCAAGCCTAATAGTCGCTATATGGGCGAAATTATCCGCGTCAATAATATGCATGAGGTGGTCAAATTACAGGAAGCGCGCGAGTTTCGCTTTTTTACGCAAGATGAGGTGCGCAAACTGGAGTTACCCGGTAATGTGGCGATCAGCAAGCCTTCGCCCTACACCCACAATATTGTGGGCTATATGAAACGCGATCCGGGCGAGTTACGCGTCTACGCGCTTGGCATCAGCACCATCCGGCCGGATGTGCAGGCAGCATATGACCAAGCCAAAGACCAACAGGCCAAGTTGCGTATCGATGACCTGATCTTGCCGGTAGATCATCTGGCAACGCGCGTCTATAGCCAGAACCGTGAAGTTGCGATTCTGGAATACTTGTCTTGGTCCAGCTACTTTTTTTGGGGCGCGTATAACATCTGGGACCAAAACTCCTCTACCAATGTCACCAAAAGCGTGCATGGCTTTGCCGAAACCAAAAGCCCCGCCAAAGTGTTTACCGCCAATAACACGCCTTACTTTGTCAATCACCTTGAAAAGCTACCGTCGCCCACTGAAACGTTTGTGCGTAACTATGGCCCGCGTTTGCATCATATTGCGCTCTCGGTCAAAGACGGCACCCGCGATGGCAAGGAAAATATCGACTTTGTCGTGGATGCGATTGCCAGTCAAGGCAAAGGGTTCTTGCTGGATGTGATCGGTTCGAAAGAAGAAGGACTGAAACAAATATTTTCAAATGCCTCCGAACACTCCTCCCTAATTATTGAATATGTGCAGCGTTATGATGGTTTTGATGGCTTTTTCACCCGCGACAATGTGGCAAAACTGACCGAAGCCGCAGGGGTGGAAGAAGGGGTGCTGGAGCAGCAAGCCAAGCTGAGTCAGGGCATTGCCTAGTATTCGCACCTGCCTCGCAGTGCTGCCTTATAATAGGCATTGATCAACGCATTGCACATTCTTATGGACCACGCATTCTGGCACCAACGCTGGCAAAACCAACAAATTGGCTTTCACTTGGGTACGGTGAATCCTTGGTTAGCGCGCTATTTTCAAACGCTGCAGTTAACGCCCGGCCAGCGGGTATTTGTGCCATTGTGTGGCAAAACACTCGATATTCACTGGCTATTGGCACAAGGGCAGCATGTCGTGGCGGTGGAACTCAGTGAGTTAGCCGTGGAGGCGCTGTTTGCGTCGCTCGATCTGTTACCGGCGGTCACGCAACGCGGCCCATTGAAGCATTTCCATGCCGCGCAAATCGAGGTTTTTCAGGGCGATTTTTTCGCGCTAACCGACACGCTGCTCGGGAAGGTAGATGCGATCTACGACCGCGCAGCGCTGATTGCGTTGCCCGCGCAGATGCGTCAATCGTACAGCCGACACTTGATGGATATCACCCATCGCGCGCCACAGCTGCTCATCAGTTTTGCCTACGACCAGTCATTACTGGCAGGCCCACCGTTCAGTGTCAATACGACGGAGGTGCAAGCGCACTACGCCGCAGATTACCAACTCAAGCAGTTGGCGACGCAATCGCTTGAGAAAGGCTTAAAGGGGCAATATCCTGCGGAAGAAACGGTGTGGTTGCTTTCGCCCTAAAGCAGGCAACCGCTCAACGCATCATGATGCATCAACCAGTCATGCAGGCTATCCACCACTTGATGCGCTTGTGCACGCACCTGCGCGCTAGGTTGCCTGAGGTCAGGCACGACTACCACGCGCAAGCCAGCCGCAATCGCGGCTTGCGCCCCCAGCTCGCTATCTTCAAAGGCAATACACTCTTCAGCAGCCAAACCTAATTTCTCAAGCGCAAGTAAATAGATATCCGGACTCGGTTTGCCGCGCTGCACCTCTTGGCCGCTGGTGACTTGGCTAAAATAAGGCAAGACACCGGTATGCGTTAAACGGTGGGTGATGTGCGGAATGGGCGAAGAGGATGCCACACTGCAGACAATGCCTTGCGCTTGGTAGTAGGCCAACAAGGGCTCTACACCGGCTTTGAGTGGAAACGCATGGTCGCGCGCAGCCAAAAACGCATTCAGGCCCTGCATCACATGCTGAAAATTGGCCTCACTACCCAACTGCTGGGTCATCAGGCGTGTCGAGTCCGACCATACCCTTCCCACCAATTCAACGTATTCAGCTTGGGTGTAGGTGATGCCGATCGTCGCCGCGGCCTCGATGCAGCCTTGCATAATGATGCGTTCGGAATCGATCAATAGACCGTCCATGTCAAAAATAGCTGCTTTAATCACTGACTGCGCTCTTTATGCCTGTAAAACAGTATTTTACCGCGAGTAGGGGATGACTAAAAACATACTTTTTTGACAAAAATGCGCTTGGTGGTCAGCAAATCGATTAAAAATCCACACGCGGCAACCCAGCACAGCTACCATAAAAACACATGACCTTGTGCCATGCCTTAACCCGCCAGCCACTGGAGGATATTGCAGGTGGCAGCCCTGAATCTTGAAGGAGCCGCAAATGGACAAAGCAACACTGTATACCCTGCGATGGTCAGCCATGCAAATTGCCCGGCTGTCTGCCGATCCCAAAGTGGATGCCTTGGCGCTCAGCCAAATAGAGATCCTCTCGCAACTGCTCGAAGAAGCGGTGCCCGAAGAGTTCAGTCCTCCGGAGCCTGTGCGCCCCAACTTACAGCCGGAAGCGCAGGTCACTGAAAAAAAGCGCTATCCGCTCGACGAACGAAAGCTGTGGTATCCAGAAGCCGTCGTTCGCACTGATCTGCGCCGCCCGGCAAAGGGTGCGTATCCCAAAGGCTATCCACAAGGCGCCATCGTACACTTTACGGCGGGTCAGTATCAAAAAGGGCTCGAGGATGCGACCGCAGCCATCGCCAGCAGCCCCTACTTTTTTTGTTGTATCGGCACCGATGGCAAGCTGGTGCAAGCGAATCCGCTCAATCAATGGGGCTACCATGCAGGCGAGAGTGCGTGGTCGATAGAGGGTGTCAGACGCAATGGCGTGTCAAATTTTCTGGTGGGCATAGAGATCACCAACCCCGGCCGCCTCGTGCTGCATCAGGGCAAGTATTACACCTACTGGGATACCGACTTTAAGCAACCTATTGATGCAAAAAAAGTGCGGATAATTGCGGAGAATCGGGACAACATACTGGCGGGCGCATACTTACCTTATACCCAAGCGCAAGAAACCGCACTCATCGAATTTTTACTCTGGGCCAAAGCCAATCATCCATCCGTGTTTAACTTTGATTATGTCTTGGGCCATGACGAAGCCGCGGGTCCCAAAGGCATTGGCCGTTGGCGTAAAAACGATCCCGGTGGCGCACTGTCGATGACCATGACCGAGTTCAGACAACTACTCAAGGACACTTTTCACCAGCGCTATGGCTGAGGCCGCTAGACAAAAAAAGCCCCGCCAATGCGGGGCCCAATTGTGGACTGGATGACCCTCTGTTGCTCAGAGAAGGTCAGAATAAACCAGAAGCCACCCAATGCTTTGATCAACATCCACCCAAGTTGACAACGCTCGCGACCAACTGGCGGTTACAGCGTCGCGTATTCTAACGGGGTCACGGTCACTTTCACGCTTAGATGTTGCTGGCCGCCGCCCAATACCACACCGCGCATGGGCGAGACATCACTAAAATCTCGGCCCCAAGCTACCGTAATATGGTCTTGTTGCACCAGACAGTTATTGGTCGGATCAAAATCGATCCAACCATGCACCGGACAATACACAGACACCCAAGCATGCGAGGCATCTGCGCCTACCAATCTTGGTTGTCCAGCGGGCGGATGGGTAAGAATATAGCCGCTGACATAGCGGCAAGCGAGCCCGACCGAACGCATGGCGCCGATCATTAGATGCGCAAAATCCTGACACACCCCACGGCGGCCTTTGAGCACTTCTTCTAGCGGCGTTGAAATGTCTGTGGCCTGCGGATCAAATTCGAACTCACGGTAAATATGTTGCGTCAACGCCATGGCGGCTTCTATCAGTGGCCGTTGCGGGGTAAAACAAAGCCGGGCAAAACTGGCCAGCGCCTCGCTGCAAGTCACTTTTGTGGTTGCCGCAATGTAAGGGGCGGCTGCCAGATGTTGCGTGCCCTGTAACTGCAACGCCGCTTGCACGGATTCCCAGGCTGGGCTTTGTGACAGCGCGGAGAGCCGCGGCCGCGGCAACACGCTGACCTGAAAGCGCGAAGTCACCTGTAGCGACTGATGTGGCACCAGCAGCGTCACATAATCATTATGATTACCGAAAAAATCGAGCCGCCGCGACTGCTCGGCGGGGGTCGGCACACAAACCAGCGTATACGACTCACAATGTTGAAAATCCGTTTGCCGTGGCATCATATGCAATAATTGCTGCGATTGCAGCACAGGCACATCGTAGCGATACACGGTTTGATGTTCGACTTGGTAACGCATCAGCTCACCTGAGAATCTTGGGTCACCAGCGGATTAGCGTAGCTGAAAAAACGCACATTTAATCGGTCAGACAAGTGGAGCGTCACTTCATAGGTGTGGTTCAGCCAAGCGGCTAAGGTCTGATTGCCTGCACTAAAGCATTGGTCAGGATCCAGCTGAATCAGCGCTTGCCAGCAATCCTTCAGCTCGGCAGCGATGCCACCCGCGTTATCCTGCGCATCCATTTCTTCGAGGTACTTTACCAGCCCCTTGATTTGAAACACCACAGAATTCGGGTTATTGCCATCCATTAATAAGAGGTCTAGCACGGGCAACCATTCCGGTTGCGCCGCATAGCGCGCACGATAAGTCACCAGGTTATTGGTTACTTGTAACAACCATTCTAGATTGCTATGCATCGGCATATTGAGCGCGCGACTCATCAACACACACATGAACTGCAAGCGTTCAATACGCCGTCCGAGAGACATGAAGCGCCAACCGAGGTCACGCGTCATCCAGTCCATCGCAAAGCCAGTCAGCGTCACAAAGTGATTGATGGCCTGTTCAATGTGCGACATCGCATCTTGCAATGTGGCATGTTGGTGCCGGGTTATAAACAATCGTGACAACACATTGACTGTCCGCCAGTGATCGTTTGAGATGCGCTCACGCAAGTTAAACGCTTGCTGAAATAACTGCTGCACGCTGGTGGCCAGACTGCTCGATTGTTGAGAGAACACCGCTTGAATCAACAAAGGTTCGATGTCACTGTCTGTCCAAGGTTGCCAGTTGCTGAGCGCTTCTTCATCTTCGGGCGCAGGCAACAGATCAAACCACAGACACAAGCCCTGCATGGTCGCCCACTCGCCTTCGCGCATTTCAGGCGTATATTCGAGTAATGACCGTATGGTGGCCCGCAACATCAGGGCTTTTTGCAGGTTACGCACGGAGTAGCGACCATACCAGAATAGGTTTTCTGCCATGCGGCTCGACAGATAGGCGTTCTCGCGCACCAAGTCGAGACTAGAATTGGTTTTGCGCAGCAAGCTGAATGGCGGCTGGCGGTCATGCGACAACACCCAAGTATCTTTGCTGGTGCCGCCGCGTTGCATGGTCACCACGCGGTCATCCTTGCCACTGGCCACGCGAGACAAGCCGCCCGGCAAAATCGCATACCCTTTGGGGGTCGCAAACGCATACACACGCAAACTGACGGCTAATGCGCCGATTTGTGGCTGATGTTGCGGATGCGTCAACACCGGCGCGTGCGAGATATCCACTTGCTCTTGCGCAATGTAATGGTCAGGTTGTGCACGCAACTTTGCGATTAAAGCCTCTTTTTGACTGGGATTTAAGTCTTCGCCAAAGATAGGCGAAGAGCGCACCTGCGGGTAAGCCGGCTTGATCACCAGCGTATCAAGGTGTTGCACCACATATTCAAGCGCCGCGGGCTCACCACACCACCAGGTCGCGACGGACGGCATGCGTAAAGATTCGCCCAACAATGACCGACACAAACTGGGCAAAAAACCCAGCAACGCGCCAGATTGCAGCAAATTGGCGCCTAAAGCATTGGCGATCAACACATTGCCTAAACGCGCAACTTGGGTGAGACCCGCCACCCCCAGCAACGACCCGGAATTGAGCTCTAAGGGATCACAATAATCATCATCAATGCGGCGCAAAATCGCATGCACGGGCCGCAGGCCAGCAATGGTTTTCAGCCAGACGATGCCGTTACGCACGGTCAGGTCGTTTCCTTGTACCAAAGGGTATCCCAGATAACCCGCCAAGAACGATTGCTCATGATAGGTTTCGTTATAGGGTCCTGGCGTCAAAATGACCACCAATGGCGGCTCACCCTGTCCCAATGCGGTGATGCCAGGGACCGTTTGCGCCTGATTGTCGGCGACCCGATGACCCCAATGTGCCAGACTGTCACGCATGCTGGCAAAAAATCCACTCAGCCGCTCGATATTAAGATCACGAAACAGTTCAGGAAACGCACTCGAGATAATAGTGCGATTTTCGAGCGCATAGCCAGCACCAGTGGGGCCTTGTGTACGGTCGGAGACCACCCACCATTGACCATTTGGCGCGCGGGCGAGGTCCACTGCGTAATGATGCAGCGCAACATTATCGTAGTGCGGGATGCCGACGCAGGAAGGCAGGAAACCGTTGTGCCCGTAAATGAGCGCAGGCGGCAATTGACCACTGGCGAGTAATCGTTGCTCACCATAAACGTCTAGTAACACTTTATTGAGCAAGGTCGCACGCTGTGCCACAGAAGCGGCAATATGCTGCCATTCGTTTTGCGGAATAATCAGCGGCAACACATCTAGATCCCACGGGCGCTGTACGCCGTGTGTATCGGCATACACATTGTAAGTCACGCCATTATCGCGCACCTGCCGCTGAACCGCCTCGATACGTTTGCGCATGACCGCAGGCTCTTCTGACTCAATCTGGGTCAATAGCGCCTGCCAGTGCGGGCGCGCCGACCCATTGCTATCCAACATTTCGTTGTAGCGGTCAGAAAAATAAAGCTGATTAAGCACTGATTGCATGCTGGGTGCGATCAAAATTCATGGATTCACAAGACCGTGAGTGTAACAGGATGTTCACATATTGGCCTGCCAGCGCAGGTCTAGCGTAAACGGAAAACTTGGATTCTGTGGTTCTTTCACCACTTCAAGCTTGCCTGGCGTGTGTCCATGCCCCCAAAAACGTGCAAACCGACGAGCCTCCGCCTCATTCGCATTGACTGGGAAAGTGCTGTAATTGCGCCCGCCCGGATGCGACACATGGTAGGTGCAGCCCCCCAAGGATTTTTGGCTCCATGTATCCACCAAATCAAATATCAGGGGTGCCTGCACCGGAATCGTTGGATGTAATGCTGACCATGGATTCCAAGCGCGAAAGCGGATGCCGGCGACATACTCACCAGCGTTCCCGGTGGGTTGTAACGGTAACGGACGACCATTGCAGGTGATCACATGGCGATGATTGGTCAACCCCCGCACCCGAAGCTGCATGCGCTCTACAGACGAATCCACGTAACGCGCTGTGCTTCCGCCAGAAACTTCTTCCCCCAGCACGTTCCAAGGCTCAATGGCCTGCCGTAGTTCGAGTTCAATGCCATCATAGGCCACCGTACCATAGCGCGGGAATCGAAACTCGACAAAGGGCTCAAACCAGCGCTGTTCAAACGCAAAACCCGCTCCGCGTAAATCGGCCACCACATCGGCCATATCTTGTGCAACAAAGTGTGGCAGCATCCAGCGATCATGCAATTCGGTGCCCCAAGGCACCAGTTTTCCTGTGTAAGGAGTTTTCCAGAACCGAGCCACCAGCGCCCGCAACAGCAATCCTTGCAACAAGCTCATCCGGGCGTGCGGCGGCATTTCAAATGCCCTGAATTCCACCAGCCCCAAGCGTCCAGTCGGGCCATCTGGCGAATACAGTTTGTCGATAGAAAACTCGGCACGATGGGTGTTGCCGGTTAAATCCACCAGCAAATGGCGCAGTAACCTGTCGACTAGCCAAGGCTGCTGACTCTCCTCCCCCGGCGTCAGCATTTTTTCCATCTGCTGAAAAGCGATGCCCAACTCGTACAAGTTATCGTCGCGCGCCTCATCGACGCGCGGTGCTTGGCTGGTTGGGCCGATAAAGGTGCCAGAAAAAAGATAAGATAAGGCGGGATGATTTTGCCAATAAGTAATCAGGCTGCGCAACACATCTGGCCGACGCAAGATCGGGCTGTCAGCGGCGGTCTCACCACCTAGCGTGACATGATTACCCCCGCCAGTCCCCGTGTGGCGGCCATCCAGCATGAACTTCTCGGTGCCAAGCCGACACAGGCGCGCGGCTTCGTAAAGCGTAGAGGTGTTCGCCACCAGTTCTTTCCAGCACTTGGCTGGATGGACATTGACCTCGATCACACCGGGATCAGGCGTCACACTGAGCAATCTTAATCGGCTATCTCGCGGAGGGGTGTAGCCTTCAAGCCACAATTTCAGCCCAAGCGTGCTAGCCGTTTGCTCAATAACCCCTAGCAAATCAAGATAATCTTCTAGGCGTGTGACCGGTGGCATGAAAATATGCAGGCGGCCCTGTCGCACTTGCACGCACAGCGCGGTATGGATGACCTCGCGCGCGCTAGGCTGGTTGGTATGCTTCAGCTGCACACTGGGTCGTTTGGCGGTGCCAAGCGCGGCTTGCTCGGCAAATGCATCCACCGCAAAGGTCGGCTCGATGTCTGCAGGCAATTGCCAGGGTAATGAGGACAAAGGCAAACGCAAACCCATCGGCGAGTCCCCAGCCAACAGATATAAGTGCTCGCGGCGCAACGGCCATTTACTGGTCAGCCATTCTCCGCTGACAGAATTTTCTACCGGCTTGAGTGGCATCACATAGCCCACGATATCACCTAAGCCCTGATTCAAGGCATTGGCAAGACGCTTTCGCTCGGCGCTATCACTCAAATCGGCCGCTAGCGGATCGATATTGTGCGCTAACTGTTGCTCCTGTTGTGACAACGACCATACATCCTCATAAGCGGGGATGATGCAGGCACGCGGGAAGCCCAACTTGTCAGCCAAATGCATTGCAAACATCTCTGCTTGTTTTGCGCTGTAACCATCCGGCTCGCCGTCCACCGAGAACAGGCTCGGGTCATGCCACACTGGCTCGCCATCGGGTCGCCAGTACATATTAATCGCCCAACGCGGCAACGCCTCGCCGGGATACCACTTACCTTGGCCATAATGCAAAAAGCCATTGGGTGCAAAGTGCGCTTTCAGCCGCAACGCCAGCTCACCCGCTAATTTTCGCTTGTGGTCCCCCAGTGCTAACGTGTTCCATTGTGCACCATCCATGTCATCAATAGAGACGAAGGTTGGCTCGCCGCCATGGGTCAGCCGCACATCCATGTTTTGCAACTGTATATCGACCTGCTCACCCAAGCGCTCGATGGCCTGCCAATCAGGCTCGCTGTAGGGTCTGGTGACGCGCGGATCCTCATGAATGCGGGTCACGGTCATCTCATGGTGAAAAGTGACTTCGGCCACATCCGTAAAGCCAACCACCGGGGCTGCGGATGAGGGCAAGGCGGTACAAGCCAAGGGAATATGGCCCTCGCCCGCCATCAGCCCAGAGGTAGGATCTAACCCCACCCAACCAGCACCGGGAATAAACACCTCTGTCCAAGCGTGGAGATCGGTAAAATCAACTGCCGTGCCGCTTGGGCCATCCAACGCTTCTACGTCTGCTTTTAACTGTATCAAATAGCCAGATACAAAACGGGCGGCTAACCCTAAGTGACGCATGATTTGCACCAACAACCAAGCCGAGTCACGGCACGATCCTGTGCGTTTTTGCAGGGTGTCTTCTGGTGTCTGAATGCCCGGCTCCATGCGCACGGTGTAGCCAATATCACCTTGTAAGCGTTGATTCACGGCCACCAGAAAATCAACTATGCCGACCGCAGGCTGTATCAACTCTGCGCGAATACGCGCCATCCAAGCTTGCAACAGCGGCGTCATGGGCTCAGTTTGAAAATAGGCCGTTAATTCGAACGCTTGTTGTTCGGTATATTGAAACGGAAAATGCTCGGCATATTTCTCAACAAAGAAATCAAACGGATTGATGACCGTCATATCTGCCACTAAATCGACCGTAAAATCGAGCTCGCGCACCATTTCAGGGAACACAAAGCGAGCAATGTAGTTGCCGTATGGGTCTTGTTGCCAGTTGATAAAGTGGTTTTCGGGATGCACACTCAATGAATACGACAGGACCGGCGTGCGGGCATGCGCGGCAGGTTTCAGGCGGACTTCGTGAGGAGATAGGTTGACCAGACGGTCGAACTTATAACTGGTGCGATGATGCAATGCAACGCGAATAGCCACTGCGAATCCTTATTTAGAATGATGGTGCTGAGCAGTGAGATGCAGGAAATATGCCAGTTGCGCGCACACGATGGCCCGCGCCACTGACCGAGAGGCTTTAGATCAGCCGTGGCGTCGCTTATTTACCGCCACCGACCAGACTTTTCACTGCACTGATCACATCGCCGGGCATGACCACAATTTTGCTGTTATGCGAGTCAGCCATTTTTTGCAGGGATTGAATATAGCGATCCCCCAGCAAGAAGGTCGCCGAGGCGTTATTTTCTTTGACAGCCTCGGTAATCATTTTAATCGCCTCAGCAGACGCCCTGGCACCCACCATTTGTGCCTCAGCATCTTTACGCGCCGCTTCTAGGCGCGCTTCGGCATTTAAAATCAATGACTGTTTAGCGCCTTCGGCCTCAGTCACCACCGCCACACGCTCTCGCTCAGCTGCGGCTTGGCGCTCCATCGCGTCCTGCATATTAGCAGACGGCTTGATATCCTGAATCTCGACACTTTTGACCGTCAATCCCCAATCCAGCGCTTCGTCAGCGATGGCTTCTTTCAACTCGGCTTTGATGCGGTCACGTGATGTCAGTGCTTGGTTTAAATCCATGCCGCCAATAATTGAGCGCAAGCTGGTCTGCACCATATTGCGCATTGCCTCGCGAAAGTTTTCAATCCCGTAGACTGCGCGCTCAATGTTACTGACCTTAATAAATGCCACCGCATTCGCCAAAATCACTGCGTTGTCGCGGGTAATCACCTCTTGCTCGGGCACGTCTAAAATAATATCTTTGGTGGTGACTTTGTAGCTCACCGTGCTCAACACTGGGTTGATCACATGCAGCCCAGGGGCCAAAATGCCAGCGAATTTGCCGAGACGCTCAACTACCCACTCCTCGCCCTGCGGCACAATACGCACGCCTTTTACGATGGCGATGATCACTAATATGATTACAATAATACTGACTTCGGTCATCACAACTCCCTTGATTCAATGATTGAGGTCGATGCAGGCGCAACGCGTAGCGCGTTACCCTCCACAGCGACCACTTTAGCGACTTGTTTCTCGGCGATATGGATGTTGGCGTAGGCCACCCATTCACGGCTACCCAACACGCCCGGACTAAAACGTATTTTACCGGGCTGTTGTGGCGTAATGGCTACAAAAACAATCCCTTCACGGCCGATTTCTTCGCCCTGGGCCTGCCCCACACGGTGGTCCGGTTGATGCTTCTCCCACTTGCGCATCACCGCAAGCGCCACCGCCGCGAGGACTGCGTAGTTCACCGCTTGCAAGGCCAGCGGCATGTCGTTGAAGATTGCACATAGCACAGCCATGACCAAGGCTGCGATGCCCAGCCACAGAAAATATAGCGAGCCGATGAGCATTTCGACGCACAGTAGCACGAGGCCTAGCCCACACCACCACCATAATGTCGTCATTTAACTATCCCCCCCAACCAAATTCCAAATCATGGTATCACTAGTTGTGGCAAAATAGTGTGTTATGAGTCCGCCTGCCCTCCTCACTTTCGCCACCGACCGCGAGACCCGCTTAGCGCAGGTCCGCGCCTATTTTTCACACGCAGAAGGGCCGGATCTTGGTCCTGAATGGCATGGAGGCCGCACGGAGGCGCTGGCGCGCTTAGTCGCGGTGGATGCCGAGGCTTACGCACGCACACGTAATCATTTAGAGGGCGCGGTCAGTCAGCTATCGCCCTATTTACGCCATGGTTGCCTTTCGTTGCCTGAAGCGGTTGCGGACGTGAAAGCGCGGTTTGGTCAAAAAGCCGTCAAGTTAGTCACCGAGCTCAGCTATCGCGATTACTTTCAACAGGCCTGGTACCGGTTTGGCGAGGCCATCATGCAGCCGATGGAGTCGTCAAAAGTCGTGCTTGGCAATAAAGCGCTCCCCGCATTTATTCCACAAGGTTTTACTGGGTTGGTATGCATGGATGAAATCGTGCGCGCCTTGCAACAAAAAGGCTATGTGCATAACCATGCGCGCATGTGGTTCGCCGCTTACCTATTGCACTGGCTAAAAATCGATTGGCGTCAGGCGGCAGACTGGTTTGAAAGCCAGTTACTCGATGGCGACATCGCTTCTAATCACCTGTCATGGCAATGGATTGCCTCCAGCTTTAGTAGCAAACCCTATTACTTTAACAAAGAAAACATAGTGAAATTTGGTGGGGAGTCTTGGTGCCAGCAATGCACGGTGAAGTGCCCTTTTGACCAAAGCTATGAGCAGCTTCAGCTAAAACTATTCACCGAGGTCGCACCTGTGGACACCGCTGTATCACACGGCCTGCAATCCTCTGAAATCCCCCCAAAAGGACTTGCCAGCCTAATATGGGTGCATGACGAAATGTTATCGCCCGCACAACCGTTGCTGGCGCTCAATCTGCCCGCAGTATTTGTGTTTGACCCGGCACTGTATCAGCACTGGCCCCTCAAGCGCCTGCAATTCATGGCCGACTGTTTGGCTGAGATGCCACAGGTTGCGGTTTGGCTGGGCGAGACCAGACAGGTATTACAGCAACAGGTACAAGGCCGCATTTTGACGCAAAACACGCCGCAGCAAGTGTTGAAAAAAGCGGTGGCGGGCCTCAATGTCGAGTGGCGAGAGGCGCCGCGCCTGACAGATGTCCCCCTCAGCGACCATCAGCTGATGCGTTTTAGTCGCTATTGGAAAGTGGTTGAGCCCATGCTGATGGGCTAGATTGCGCAAACTAGCAATGGCGCAGGCACTGCGGCGCTGCCTGCCTGTGGTAAAATCCCGCGCATGAATACTTCTCACACAAACGCCCAACCATCCCGCGAACTCGCCAAATCTTTTGACCCAAAAACCATTGAAAGTCAGTGGTATGCCTTTTGGGAAGGCAAAGGATTTTATGCCGCTGGCATGAACCCACAAGTGCAAGAAAATTTCTGCATTTTGCTGCCGCCACCCAACGTCACTGGCACGCTGCACATGGGTCACGGATTTAACCAGACCATCATGGATGCGCTGACTCGCTACCATCGCATGCGTGGCGACAATACCTTGTGGCAACCGGGTACTGACCACGCGGGCATCGCCACTCAGATTGTGGTAGAGCGCCAGTTGGACGCGCAAGGCGTGAGTCGCCACGACTTGGGCCGTGAAAAATTTCTCGAAAAAGTTTGGGAATGGAAAGCGTACTCCGGCGGCACCATCACCCAACAGATGCGTCGCTTAGGCACCTCTCCTGACTGGAGTCGCGAGCGCTTCACCATGGATGCGGGCCTCAACAAAGTCGTCACCGAAACCTTTGTACGCCTGTATCACGAAGGCCTGATTTACCGTGGTAAACGGTTGGTGAATTGGGATGTAAAACTAGGCACCGCCGTGTCAGATTTAGAAGTTGTGCAAGAGGAAGAAGATGGTGCAATGTGGCACATCAACTATCCCTTGGCGGATGGCTCGGGTGCATTAACCGTGGCAACAACCCGCCCGGAAACGATGTTGGGCGACGTCGCAGTGATGGTGAATCCAGAAGACGAGCGCTACAAACACTTAATAGGAAAAAAAGTCATTCTTCCGCTGTGTGGCCGTGAAATTCCGATTATTGCGGATGATTACGTTGATAAAGAATTTGGTACAGGCGTGGTGAAAGTGACGCCTGCGCATGACTTTAATGACAATATGGTTGGGCAACGTCAGGGCCTTGACAAGATTGTCATATTAAACTTACAAGGCTTTATCCCCGCGAGCGCCGAGGTGATTGCTGCCGATGGTCGCAGCAAAGCCGCCATCGAATTACCTTCACACTTGGTGGGGCTTGAACGCTTTGCCGCCCGCAAACAAGTGGTGGCCGACCTTGAAGCGAGTGGTTTGCTGGTCAAGGTCGAAAAACATAAACTAAAAGTGCCGCGCGGTGACCGTACCAATGTCGTGATTGAGCCGATGCTCACCGACCAGTGGTTTGTGGCCATGAGCAAACCGGCCGCCGACGGCAAGAGCATCACTGAAAAAGCTTTGGACGTGGTTGCCAATGGCGAGATCAAGTTTTATCCAGAAAACTGGGTGAACACCTACAACCAATGGCTGAATAATATTCAAGATTGGTGCATCTCTCGCCAACTGTGGTGGGGACATCAAATCCCTGCTTGGTATGGCGACAATGGCGAAGTGTTTGTGGCGCATGATGAATCCGAAGCCAAACAAATGGCTGCAAAAGAGGGTTACACCGGCCACTTAAAACGTGATGATGACGTACTAGACACTTGGTACTCATCCGCACTCTGGCCTTTCTCCACGCTAGATTGGACCGGTGACGAAGCCATAGACGCGCAAAACCAGGCACTGCAACAGTTTTTGCCCTCTTCTGTGTTGGTGACAGGCTTTGACATCATTTTCTTCTGGGTGGCGCGTATGGTCATGATGACCAAACACATCACCGGCAAAATTCCGTTTAAGCATGTCTACGTGCATGGGCTCATTCGCGATGCAGAGGGTCAGAAAATGTCAAAATCGAAGGGCAATGTGCTTGACCCGATTGATTTGATTGACGGCATTGATCTAGATGCTTTAATTGCAAAACGCACGACGGGGCTGATGAACCCGAAAGACGCCGAAAAAATTGAAAAGCGTACGCGCAAAGAATTCCCTGAAGGGATTGCGGCTTACGGCACGGATGCACTCCGCTTTACCTTTGCCAGCCTTGCTTCGCCCGGCCGCGACATCAAGTTCGACTTGCAACGCTGCGAAGGCTACCGCAATTTCTGTAACAAACTTTGGAACGCCACACGCTTTGTGCTGATGAATACCGAAGGCCAAGACAATGGCTTTGGCGCAGAAAGTTGTGAAGACGGTGGTCGCAAATTCAGTCAGGCAGATCGCTGGATTGTCAGCCTGCTGCAACGCACCGAAGCCGAGGTGGAGCGTGCCTTTAACGATTACCGCTTTGATCTAGCGGCCAAGGCTATTTATGAGTTTGTATGGGACCAGTATTGCGACTGGTATCTTGAAATCGCCAAGGTACAAATACAAGGGGGCAGTGCCGCAGAGCAACGCGCAACCCGCCGCACCTTACTCAGGGTGCTCGAGACGATATTACGCTTGGCACACCCGATTATTCCATTTATTACTGAGGAAATCTGGCAAACGATTGCCCCAATGACCGCGTTAAAAGACCCGTCGCGCGGCACCGAAAGCATTATGCTGCAAGCTTACCCCAAAGCCGATTTGGAAAAAATCGACGAGCAAGCCGAGGCGTGGGTGGCTACCCTTAAAACAGCGGTAGAAGCTTGCCGCAGTTTGCGTGGCGAGATGAGTATTTCCCCGGCCGCCAGAGTGCCGCTGATTGCGGCGGGCGATGCCGAACAGTTAGCAGCCTTTGCGCCGTACCTTAAGTCGCTAGCCAAGCTAGAAAACGTCGATATCGTGGCTGAACTGCCGGAAGCGGATGCACCGGTTATGCTGGCCGCAGACTTTAAGCTGATGCTCAAAGTGGAGATTGATATCGCCGCTGAAAAAGAGCGCTTGGGGAAAGAAATCGCCCGCCTAGAAGGAGAAATTGGCAAAGCCAATGCCAAACTAGGCAACGAAAGCTTTGTCGCGCGCGCCCCAGCGGCTGTAGTCGAGCAAGAACAAGCACGTTTAGCTGAGTTCAGTGCCAATTTGGACAAACTGCAAACACAGTTAGCCAAATTAAAATAACTGGGTGAACGCCCAACCGTCGCCAGTTTAGGCGACGGTGCCACATTGGTGGCAAAATTTCGCAAATGCATTTTTTCTGGCATGGCAACCAGTGCAATAATTGTGTAAACAAATGCCGCAGTGCATGCAAAAGTCGTGTTGCTCACTTTTAACATCTACTTGGCGCTCGCACCCGGGGCAAATGCTTTTGCCTAACTTTGCCATGGCCGTATCATAGCCCAAGGCCTCACGACGTTGAAATTCTGGCTGCGACTCCGCCATTTTTTGCTTTGCCAAGTAGGTTTGCAACGCGGCGATGGCATATTTTCCGCCGACCGCTGTGAGCACGATGCCGACCAAATAGCGCACATAGCCGCCATAATCTGGCAAATAAGGCACTAACTCAACAAAAAAAGCCATGAGGGCAAACATAATAAACCCCCAGACAAAAGGCCAATACTGCGACTGGCGTTTTTTAGCAAATAGCCAAGCAGCCACCGCCAACAAAGGCAATGTGATTAACAAGCGGTATACAAAAACACGGGTCGCTTGTTGTTGCTGAGCGTCTTGCAACTTGATACGCGCGCCCTCTTCTTGGCTGTCTATCTGCCGCCGCAACTGCGCTTCATGCTGCATCAAATCCGTTTGTTTTTGTTGTAACTGCTCGACGACTTTCTCCGCTTGGCGCGCTCGTCCTTTGAGCACCTCCAATTGCTGGGTACGCTTGATTAAGTCATCGTCTTGCGTCGACAACTGGGTGGCATCGCGCGTCGTGACCCAATGATCAAAAGTGCTACGCATCGCCTGATAATCTTTTTGCCGAATCGTGCGCTGCAAACCGGCCTGTTCTAGTTGATCGCCCAGTTGCTGCTGTTGCGGCGTAATGGCTTTCAAGGCTGACCGCAAGGGATCAATGTTCACGTGGTTCACAAAGTGTTCGATGCTGTATTGGGTTTCAACCTGCGGCAGATCGCCAAGCATGCTTTTAGCTAAGCCGGTTAAAAACCAGGCAAACATAAAAGCCACAGCCCATAGGGCGCGGTTAAACCACTTTTCTGATAAACGAATGCCTTTATTCATACATCCCCCCAAAGAATTTGGATCAATGCTAGCGGGCTTTAATCTGACTAGCAACCATCTGCTTGGCAAGGATGTCAGACACATTTATCTCATCCGCCGTTAGAATGCAGTTTTAGAGGTCACCTATCGATGTTAGAAGAAGACAATCCCAAAGAGGTCATGTGTAGTTGCAGCGGCACTACGCGTGGCATGATTATTGAGCTTGTAAGCCAAGGCAAGGGGGTGGATGCGATTTCTCGCTACTCGGGTGCACTCACGGGTTGTGGCGGTTGCGAGTGGGATATTACAGAATTAGTGAATACCTTGATGGCGGCACAGCCTGAGAAGTCTTAAGCAGCGCACACCTTGCATTGCGGGTCTTTTTTAAGGTGAATCGTACGCCACTCTGCACTGAGTGCATCCAGCAATAACAGCCTGCCCTGCATGGTGTGACCAATCTCAAGCAAAATCTTAATCGCCTCCCCCGCCTGCGCGGTACCTATCATGCCAACCAAGGGCGCAAACACACCGTTATCGGCACAACGCAGCGCCTGATCATCCCCCACATCAGGATATAAACAGTGGTAACAGGGGCTCTCCGCGTGCCGAAAATCAAACACGCTCAATTGGCCTTCAAAACGAATGGCGGCACCAGAAACCAATGGTTTTTTGTGAGTAAAACAACATTGATTCAGCAGATAACGTGTGGCGAAATTATCCGAGCAGTCGATGACGACATCTGCTGACGCAACACACGCGGCGAGCGCTTCTGCACTGAGGCGAGTGGTTTCGATATTGACTTTGACCTCAGGATTGAGCCTTGCAATGGTCGCCTGTGCAGAAACGGCCTTGTTTTCGCCTATCGCGGCCGTGGTATGAATAATTTGGCGTTGCAGATTACTTAAATCCACCTGATCAAAGTCACAAATAGTGAGTTGACCCACACCCGCCGCCGCCAGATACATCGCCACCGGCGCCCCTAAGCCGCCTGCACCGATGATGAGTGCATGACTTTGCGTGAGCTTTTCTTGCCCGGCATATTCAATTTGCGGCAACATCATATGCCTGCTGTAACGTAATAATAAGTCGTCTTGCATCCATTTAATCCGTTGATTATGGCAATCGTTGCGCTTGCACCATCTGCTGCATCAGCACTTTTGCAGATAGCATCAACAATCGGTCATCAAATGCGCCAGCCGCCGTCTGCTGCTGCGCTTGATCGACAAAAATGAGATCGCCATCCGCGTTTTCTAGCTCGTCAGGCGCTGTGGGCGCAGCCATGACGTATGCTTGGCCACCAGACACGGATTGTATGCCACCTAGTCCGTTTTCGCCATGCGAAAGGATAATCGCCACCGGGCGACTAGGGTTGCTCGTCAGCGCACCATCATCGCCAATGACCTCTATGTTGCTGGCGTTCTCAGCCGCTGCAATCGAAAACCATTGTGCGTGATCGGTGAAAGTACTGTCTGCACGATAGCGAAAAAACCGCCCCCAAGCATCAGTTGCCAAGACCTCCAATTGCCGCCAAGGTAGTACGCCTTCGACGGCGGCGCAGCGCTGGTTTGCCAGCACGTTTTCCCAACCATCAGGCGGCTGATCGGTGTCTGGGCAAGGCAGATAATGATGGATGATGGCGAAACCAAACAATGCCTGTTGCGTGCTGAAGAGTCTTTGCTCCGTTAGTTGATACTTTTGTAGACTAAGTTGCGCGCGCAATGGCGTGATTAACCAACCCATCATCAAACTCAATACGACCAGCACCAGCGCCATCTCGAGCAAACTAAATCCATCTGCTACCGCGGACGTCCTCACCGATGAATGCATCTTCACCAGCATGCTCATCGCCCCTCCACCGTCTGCAGAAGATCATTACTGGGGTGGTTAAGTGCGGTGGCATCTGCTACATGCAAAGTAAGCAAGGTGGTGGCTTCAAGATAAGTGTTCAGACGTGTTTTATCGGAAGCCAATTCACGGGCCTGCCCAGCTAACCGCTCCCCCGCCACCACCAGCGTCACCCTCGATGGTGAGCGCTGATAAAACACCTGCTCTCGCCAACCATTCTGCTGAAACCAATGATGCAGTGCGCTGCCATCGAGCGCGTGTTGTGCCGCCCAAGCCCAGTGCGCATTGGTATCTAGTGGCAAGCGACCAACATCGCTCGCCACAGAAAGACACAGCCCCGGCAATAAAGCAAGATGACTTAAGCAACTGACGTCATCCACTGCGGCGGGCCGCGGGTAAGGATTGCACGGCAATGTGGTACAGCGCAAAGTTCGACTAAGCTCGGACAAAACGTGTTTTTGCATCGTCTGATGTATTTGACTAGCCGTGATGGGCCACACCACATCGTTAAAATAAGGGCGCAGGGATGCCATCACAAAACCAAACACAGTGCCCTCCTGAGGATTGGCATTGTCCCAAGACGCATGTTGGTCAAGGTAGTGTTTACTGATGTTTGCGGTAGCATCCTGCCGTTGCTGTACCCAGCCATCCGCGCGCACCAAAGGCTGCATGGGTGCAATCAGCACCGCAACCACCCCACTCCCTTGCGTCGCATCCCATCGCAACGCCGCCGCCGACGCCACGCTCCAGGTACCAGCTGTATCCAAATTTAAAGGCAAGATGCGCGGATTATTTTTATATCGCTCAGAGACGGCGTACCACAATCGTTCACCACTGCCGTCACGCACATCGCCAACACCTAAGGTTTTCCAAGGTAGCCGACCTAGGCGAGCGGTATTGCTACACGAACCTTCCGCAATACCATCGTTATTTCGGTCAGGGCAAGGCAAGTCTCCGGGGCGTGGGCAATTCAGTTCACAAGTGGTTGATTGCAGTGGTTGGTAGGCATAAGCCAACAGCGCCTGCTGCGCCAACGCAAGTGAGGCATCGGTTTTTTGTCGTGCGAGTTGGTTTGCTGGATATTTGGCGAGATGGCTGAACACCATCCATTGGCCGATGCCAGACAACAGCAACAACAGCCATACCACAAAGCCCGCTTGTTTCAGGCGCTTAACCGTCCCCATCTGAACAGAGGCCCCGTTGGTCAACACACTCATGGATGCTCCCCGGGAAGATTAAACAGATCAACATCACATTGGGCCGCAATGGCTTGATTGTCTGATGCCAATGACCAGCTACAATGCCGCACAAACAAGCGCTCGCCAAATTTTGCCTGCAGTTGCGCTAACCAGTCGCTGACAGCTGACTCATGGGTAAGCAGCCAATCGAGTTGGATAGCGGTGACGGTGAAATGCAATGCTGGAGGCGTCTCGGCTGGCCAATACTTTTGACAAGTCGTTGCTGAACACAGCCTCGGAGGCTGCATTTGATATGCAACATCGGGCAAAGCGGACTGCTGCTGAATAGCAGCAAGCGTTGCATCCCAATGATCGAAATGCGGTGCTTCTAGCATACCAAGCGCTTGCCACCGCGCACGGTTTGCAACATAAAAATCGATCTCCGACTGGTGGCTTGCCAGATCTGACGCCTGTTGTTGCCGTTGATGCAAAGCCTGTTGCGCTTGGCCTAATGCCTGCTCCGCCGAAGATTGATGGACGATCTGGAACAACAAGGCCAGCGCCATCACGATGAGCACACTCAGCCAGAGGACGAATATGCCCTGCAAAGTGCGCAAATAATCGCCGACTGTCATCCATCACCAACCGGATCGATCGCACGCAAATACAGCTTGATGACGGGTTGTTGCGATGGCAATCGCATGTCGCTGGTGTTGCCCGCGCGCATCTCACCTGAGGCGCTTGCTGAAGAGGTGAGCACTTCGAGCTGCGCAATGTCAGGCAGATTCCGCAAGCGAACCAGTAATTGTTGCCAAGCATCTGCCCGTTGGGCGGATGGCCCTAAAGCCGCATAAGTCACAATCAAGGTTTCTTTGTAGGCGGATGCTTTGGGCATATTCAATTGGTCTTGCCCAGCCTGCGCAGACACCTGCCACTCTAATGCTGTTATTTGCCAATCAGACTGGCCCATCATGGCATGCTGCATCATAGTTAAGGCGCGATCTGGCCAGCGAGCCGCAACCGTCAACGCTCGAACGGCCTGTGTCACCGCACGTAACTGCGGTAACGCTGTCGACGGGATCGGATATATCGTCGCAGACTGCCACAGCGCCTGTTGCCGCTTCACGGATTGAAGCTGCCGGTGCGTGTTTTGCGTGATTTGCCAATCCATGCCGGCGGCAATGAACATCATGCTTGCCATCACAGCGCCAGTCCAATGGATCGTTCGCTTGAGGCGCCGAATGCTTTCAGGCAACAACATCGCCTCTGTTAGCAAATTAGGCAGCGGCTTGCGCTGCAATAACCATTGTATGGTGGCCCACTCAAGCCCAGTGACTCCCTGGGGCATTGGCTGAACGGTGGATGTCTGCGCGATATCGGCGTCAGAAACAATCACCCAGACATAGCCCTCGGTCAGTGTTTGTTTCAATTTTTGCCAGATTGCAGGCCATTGTCCAAAACACACCAGTTGCATATCCTCTTGATCGTCTACCCACTGCTGATGGAACAGAGTCATACGTATTTGATGCAGTGCTTGTAAAACATGCGCCGCACAGGCGGCTGGCGTTGCAAAGCTGTCTTCTGGCAGTGGCAGCAAACGGCTAAAAAATAGTCGCTGCTGCTGCAGGTAGCTCACCCGAAGCTGTTGTTGTTCAAAGTCCAGACAGAGCGTATGCCGATACCGCTGCGTCGCTTGCGGTAGGCAATACAACATGGCGAGCGCATGCGTATAGACCCCTTGAATTCGAACGCTGCGTGCCTGCAACTGGAGAATCCACTCAAACAATCGCGGATCCGGCAGCGCCGTGAACAAAAATCGGCTTTCGCGACGCTGGGCTTGTACACAATCTAGTTTGCAAGCGGCATGCAGACCGTTGGAAAATGGCCAAGCAGCCAATTTTCTTTTCAACAACGGTTGTCCGGCAAACCCGGGCACATCAGGCAGCACTTCAACATGATACTGTTCATCGGGAAGGTTGCTTAGAAAGGACACCTGCGCCTGCGGGTAGCGTTGCCACCATGCATGCACAGCGCTTCGAGCTTCCTCGCTGCGATCAAACGTGCGCAAGGCCAGACAGTTCGCGCCGTCAAAATGCAAGATCCGCCAACCGTTGGGGCTCATCAGGACAATAAACAGTTGGCGCGCCATCACTAGTAATGCAAGTTAGAAAAACTGTCATAAACCGGCAATATCACCGCCACCATTAAAAACAGCAACAACAGTCCCAACGTGATGGTTAAGGCGGGTTCTAGCAACCGCAAAAGTGTTTGCAGTTGTGACTGCACTTCACGATCGTATATGGTAGCCAACTGGAACAACATCCGATCTAGTGCCCCAGTACTTTCGCCGACATTTAACATGCATATCATCAGCGACGGAAATTGATGCGTCGCTTTAAAACTTGCGGCAAGCGTTTCACCCGCCTGCACGCGCTGATGGATGTCTGACAAAG
The DNA here is from genome assembly GCF_006363955.1 of Methylophilus medardicus. Taxonomy (GTDB): domain Bacteria; phylum Pseudomonadota; class Gammaproteobacteria; order Burkholderiales; family Methylophilaceae; genus Methylophilus; species Methylophilus medardensis. Next base: position 137,531 of record NZ_CP040948.1, on the reverse strand, counting down.
CTCGCATCATCACCCGTTGCTGCAATAAAGGCAGACACCACTCCAGCGCCTGTAATAAAGGAATCCCCGTCTGGTGCATCAATCCGAGAAAACGGCAAAGTCTGGCTAGCACCAGTTGATGCAATAACTGGCCAATGATGGGTAACTTTAATAATCGCTGATCGATAAAAAATGCAAATGTGGGAGAGCGATGCATCGCCAGCAGGCCCGCCCCGAGCGTCAAGGCCAGACCCAGTAACAGCCAATGACCGTACACGATCATGGCGTCAGAAAGGCCGAGTAACAGCCGTGTCGACAACGGCAGCACTTGCCCCAGACTCTGCAAAAAACTGACCATTTGTGGGACAAGATAAGTCAACATCACATAAGCCGCGAGCGAGACCATGACTGTCAAAACCGCAGGATAAGTCAGCCCACGCCGCAGTTGCGCCACCAGCGCCGCCTGCCAGGTTAAGGTCTGTGCCAAATGTCCGAAAATATCTGGCAGTTGTCCGGTGCGCTCTCCAGCCTCAATCAATTGCGCAAACAGTGGTGGAAACACCTTAGGCTGGGCCTGAAAAGCCTGTGACAGTAATTTCCCAGCTTCTAAATCATGCTTGATTGTGCGTAAGGCGGCGACCATACCCCGATGCTCATGCTGCTGAACAAGCTCGGCCACCGATTGCAATAAAGGGACGCCCGCCTGCAGGAGTTGCTCCATTTGCACGCAAAACAAAATAAGCAACTGCGTACTCACTGACTGTTGTCGCACGACGCGCGCTTGCCCCAACTTCACGCTCAGTAGCTCACAGCCTTGTTGGTGTAGGTGGGCGATCAAAGCCTGCTCATCCGGCATATCAAGCCGCCCGCGTTGGCGGCGGCCATATTGGTCAATTGCGGTGTATCGGTAGCAAGTCATGGATGATTCCACCCGGCATGTAACCCGCTTAAATCCACCACCCGGCGCAATTCTGCCAAACTTGTTTCTCCGGTGAATACCTTACGCAAGCCCTCCTCCGCTAAGGTAGTAAAGCCATACTGGCGCGCTCGCTGCTGTATACGCTGCAAAGAAATTGGCGGGATCAGCATAGGCTCTAGATCGGGATGCATGGCTAACACCTCCATAATCACTAATCGGCCTTGATACCCACTCATGCGGCAATGCTCGCAGCCTTGCGGCTCAAACAAACTGAGATGTTCGGGCAAAGGCTGCATCAAGCGCGCCATTGCATCATCGACATTCGCTGGTCGTTTGCAGTGCCGACACAAGCGCCGCAGTAAGCGCTGCGCAACAACGCCCACCAGACAGCCGGCCATCATGTGTGGACTAATCCCAAAATCTTGCAGCCTTGAAAAAGCCGCAGCAGCAGTATTTGTATGCAAAGTCGTCATCACGAGATGGCCGGTCATCGCCGCGCGCACAGCCATGGCAGCGGTGGGCTCATCACGCACCTCACCAATCAGAATAATGTCGGGATCTTGGCGTAAGATTGCGCGGATTCCACTGATAAAATCCACTTTGTTTGAGGCATTCACCGAGGTTTGGCGCATTAACGCATGCGGATACTCAACTGGGTCCTCCAAGGTCATGATATTTACGTGCTCGTGGTTGAGGTAGTTAAGCATCGAGTACAGCGTAGTTGTTTTTCCGCTACCTGTCGGCCCAGTTAATATCAACAGTCCCTCTGGCTTTTCAAGCATCGCCTTGACGCATTGCAGCTGTGGGGCAGGCAATGGCATTTCCTCAAGTGAAATAATTGCCTGATCACGATCCAGCACCCGCAACACGATGTTTTCGCCATGTAGGGTCGGGTGGCTTGACACCCTAAAGTCGATCTGACGGCCACACAAAAACAAATTGACTCGTCCGTCTTGCGACATCCGTTGCTCGGCGATATCCAACCCAGCCAAAATTTTGAGCCGGACACACATGGCGGGCCAATAACGCACATGCAAACAGCGGATCTGCCACAACACGCCATCAATCCGATAGCGTATCCTTAAAAACGCTTGCTCCGGCTCAAAATGCACATCAGACGCCCCTTGCTTGACCGCGTCTATCAAGAGGGTGTCTACCAGTCGGATCACCGGCCGAGTCGCCTGTGGTGTGGAGATAACGGCCGTTGACGTGCTTTCGCGTTCGATTTCTTGCAACAGACTGTCTAAGGACAAACTGTGTCCGTAAAACTGATCCAACGCCTGCTCCAGATGCGCCTCTGTTGCCAACACTGGCTTCAGATGTATCGTGCCGCCCAATAAATGCCTGAGGGTATCCAGCACCAGCATATTGTGTTGCCCGGTCATCGCAACGCGCATCACTTCCTTATTTGCCGACAAATCGAGCGGTAATAGCCGATGCTGCCTGGCGAAAACCTCAGGCACCATGGCCAACGCTTCAGGATCAGCAATGGCCTGCTGCAAATCAATACTTTCCTGCGCATGATGCTGCGCCAGCACATCTCTGATCATGGCATCCGTCACAAAATGTAGTCTGACCAACTGCTGGCCCAAGAGTAGCTGATGCCTGGCTTGCTCAATTAAGGCAATCTCCAATTGGTCTGCCGTAATCATGCCTTTTGCCAACATCCACTCACCAAGACGCATGTGGTTTGTGGCGTCCAACATTAGTCCTCCTCGAGCTGCATTAAAAAAAGATCATCTTCTGGCACGAAGTCTGGAATTTCCTGCCGCAATCTGGCCAGATACTCTGCACGCTGTTGAATCTCGCCACGCTGACTGGTGATCACCAACATGCCCGCCAATGCGATGACCTGATGCGGGTCTTGCCGCAACACCTGTTCAAAAGACTGTCGGGCCATCGCCAAGCGTCCCGACTGCAGCTGCTGCTTGGCTTGATTTAACTGCGTTTTTAAATGCGCTTGCAGTTGCGGTACTTGTTGAATGTGTAGTGACATGCTCAAAGGAGGGGATAAGGATTGTTGCGAGGCTTGCGCTGGGGGTGCCGATACCGTGTGATACTCGGTCAACGGCTTTTCTACAGCGGTCTTGTCTTTTTCAATACGAAATAGGCTAGGCAACGCACTCGGATGATGTGAATGCGGCTGTTTTACAAGTTTGATAGGCGAAAAGCGGGGCCCAGCTTGTTTCATACTTTTCGGCGGCCGCCGCAGCAAGACTTCCTCCCCTCGATACAGCAAACGAACGCCTTGCTGCCAGATCAATCCAAGCATACATAGCACGCATCCCCACAACAAATACGTCAGCCCCAGCTCAATCCGCTTGATTGCGGAATGCACCAAGGCATGTCGGAATGGACTATTTGTCGCGGAGGGGTGCTTACGTAAGGCATTGATCAGTGATCGCATCCATCTCATAAGGGCTCTCCCAAGTTGAGCTCGAAGGCATCCGCGGGTAACGCTTCTGGCAGCAACGGCTGAAAGGATTGCAAGTCCCCCGCATTCACATCGGCGCGCCCAATGACGGTCGGCCTTAAAAACACAATCAACTCGGTTTTTTTGGCTGCCTGATTCTTGCCGACAAAGGCTTGGCCCAGTATGGGCAGCCTCGATACGCCTGGAATTCGATCGGTAAATTCCCGCTGATCCTCCTGCATGAGCCCACCTAGTACCGCAATATGCCCGGTCGCAATATTTAGTACTGACTCCATTTCACGGACTTGTATTTCTGGAATACTACTGACGATGCGGTTGCTCCCAGTGCCCAATTGCGGGTTGGGGTCCTCGATATACCGCAGCACTTTTGAGACGGTAGGCCGCACGTTGAGATTCACCCGCTGATGGCTGTTAATTTGCGCAGTCACCGCCATCACCAACCCCACCGGCACGGTATTTGCCGTGGTAGTCACCGCTTGTAAATTGCCGCCGCCAACACTACTGCCTTGAGAAATTTGCGACTGAATGGTGAAATAAACTAAGTTATCAACCACCTTTAAAATCGCTGTCTGGTTATTGAGTACCATTAATTTGGGACTGGATAACACCCGCGTTTTACCAAACTGCTCCAGCAGAGTCACACTTGCGCTCAGATTGCCAAGTCGACTGAACGGGTTAAAGTAGCCCAACATCAGCGCAACGTTGCCATTGTTTTGTCCGAGCGCATTCTTACTATTATTACTCTCCCAACTGCCGGACTTGCGGTTGAACTGGGCTGCATCATTGCCCAGAGATTGTGCGAACTGCCAACCACGCTGTTCTGCTGAGGCGGACAATCGACTCCAATCGATCCCCATCTGAAAGCTTTTACTGAGCTCCACCTCTACTATGGTGGCTTCGATCAACACCTGCCTAGCCGCGACTTGCATCACCGACTCTAAGTAGGCGCGCACCTGTGCTTGCTGACTTTGCGAAGTACGAATCGTCACAATGCCGGTTTCAGGATTTGCAATCAAACGCGAGGCTCGCCAGCGCACCTGTGCCTGCTTCACCTTTTCAGCAACCACTGGGCTGGCAGCATCATTCGCACCCGCAGCAGTCTCTGGCGCCAATGCGTGACTCTCTAACACCTCATCGCGTGCTGTTGTCGCTTTGTCGGTATCGTCGAGTAAGGCCTGAATATTCTCAATCACGCTTTCCCACAAGTGAAAACGTGCTTGGGATGTGACGGCCGTCCTTGAGCTATTACTGTTACCACTTAATAGGGTGGCCAATTGGGCGCCGCCACTATTCCCGCCACCGGTTGCCGCGCGGCCAGTGCTGTTGATTTCACTGGCGACCCCAATGTAGCCCGTCGTATCCCGACTGATATTCACGTAATTCAACTTGTAACTACGAATAACTGGCGTATCTGGGGTAATCAACCACACCCCATTCGACCACTCGTAATACATATCCACCTGCCGAGACAGGCGCGCCAAAATAGAGGGCACGGATTGCTGCAGCGCATGCAGTGTCACTTTGCCGCGTAAACCGGGATGAATATCGATGTTGAGCCCACTTTCCCGTGCGATGGCAAGTAACACCTCCTGAACAGGCGCCTCCTGCACGACCAAATTAATGAGCAAGGTTGGCGTGGCTGATTTTAATGGCGCTTTCAACGCGCGCGGGGCTTCAATATCGGTGAAGTCGACTTCTGGGTAGGTTTCTTGAGGAGAAGTTTTTGTGACGGGATGCGCTGGCAGGTGTAGCGCCGCATGGCTGGGGGCGTCCAGCCTTGGCCGCATACATGCACTAAGCCAACAACAGCACAGCAGGATAAGCGCGAAACGCATCGACTTCCCCCGTCACAAAAATAGCGTTATTTTTAACTCATATTAACGTTTGTTAAAAATATGTCAATGCTGTGATGAGAGAAGGCTCGCCCTTGAAATCCACGCCGCGGATCAATAAAACCCTAGCGAAGGGCTAGAGAAGGTAGTGGTAACCCTAGAACAATTCAATTTCGCCAGTGACAATGCTGTCTTTTAGCAGGCCCTGTGCGAGCAATTTTTCGTAGTAGCAAATTTGATTTCTGCCATGCTCTTTGGCGAAATACAGCGCTTCATCTGCATGCTCAAGCACGGTATTGGGTAAGACATTGAGCGCCATTTTTGCGCAGCCAATACTGATGGTGACTTGCCCTACTTGCGGAAACACATAGGCAGCAAGCGTGTCTTTAAACCGGTCTAGCAGTTGGACAATCCCTTGCTCATCGGCGCAAGAAAACACGCCGACAAACTCTTCACCGCCAAAACGAAACAGCAAATCGCCATCGCGAAAACTGGCCTGCATTAAGCGTGAGAGAAGCAACAACACTTCATCACCGATCAAATGCCCATAGGTATCATTGATACGCTTAAAAAAATCGATATCAAAAATGACCAGATAATGATGTAGCGGGAAGCGATATTCGGGTTTGTAATCATTGAGTAGAATTTTGCTGACGCACTGATCAAATGTTTTACGGTTAAGCAGACCGGTGAGCGCATCCCGCTCGTTTTCAATAATCAGGCTCGCATAATGATAAAACATCTGCAAACACTGCTCCACCAGCTCGACCGCCGCACTCGACAAATCATCGTGCTGGATCAGCAAGATCGCATTTTTGTGAGAAATACTCTGCCGCAGTGGAAAGACATGTAATTTACCAAAGTTGGTCTCAAAACAAGCATGCTGCGGATTTGTTTGATGAAAGTAATCCAACAGGATTGAATACACTTCTGGTGGCCAAGACTCAAAGGTGGGATCCGTGCTTGAAGCCTGTGCATGCATCACAGACACCAATTGCCGCTTGGATAAGACCTGCATTCTGGTGGCTTGCGTTTTTGCCGCAAACATACTTAGCCAATGCTGCATCAACGCGAGCAAAGCAGGGTCCAAAGCCAGACTATCTCTAATTTGCATGAGATCAATCAAGCTTTGCATCCATTTTTTTAAATTCAAGTTAGCGGTCATAAGCGAGACAAAGATTTTTTGATCACTTTATCAAGCGAATGCAAATAGCTTATCGTTAAACAGCGCTGCTTTTAGCGATTAAATTTGAGGTGACACAGGATGTTGAGGTCAATGGGGTGGCTAATGGGACTCGAACCCACGACAACCGGAATCACAATCCGGGGCTCTACCAACTGAGCTATAGCCACCACTGGGAAAGATTTTGGCCTGCCCGACAGGAATCGAACCTGTAACCCCCAGCTTAGAAGGCTGGTGCTCTATCCAGTTGAGCTACGAGCAGATAAAGTAGTTACAAGACGATCAGGCATTCCAAGAAAACTGGTCGGCGTGGAGAGATTCGAACTCCCGACATCCTGCTCCCAAAGCAGGCGCGCTACCAGACTACGCTACACGCCGAAGACGGAAATATAACCGATTTTCTGAATTTGTGTCAATCTCGATGTGATAAAATTATCTTTTCACGACAAAAATTTTGCTCATGCGCGCTCACATTATTGATGGTAAACAAATTGCCAGTCAACTTTTAGAAAGCATCAAAACCCAGGTAGAACAACGTTTACAGACAGGAAAACGTGCGCCTTGCCTCGCGGTCATATTGATAGGGGATGACCCTGCTTCTGCGATTTATGTCCGCAACAAGCGTCTTGCCTGTGAAAAAACGGGCATCACCTCAGTGGCTTACAATTTGCCAGCGACGACTTCACAGGCAGAGCTGATTACATTAATCAATCGCCTGAATGCCGACGATGAGACGGATGGCATTCTGGTGCAATCGCCGCTACCCCATCACATTGATGAGTCAGACATTTTGGCGTTGATTGACCCAAGCAAAGATGTGGATGGCTTTCATCCTTACAATATTGGTCGCTTAGCCGTGCGCCAGCCTTTATTACGCTCGTGCACGCCCTATGGCGTGATCAAAATGCTGCAAGCCAGCGGATTGTCGCTCAAAGGGCTCGATGCAGTCGTGGTGGGCGTGTCTAATCATGTTGGCCGCCCTATGGGCCTAGAGTTATTACTGGCTGGATGTACGGTGACCAGTTGCCATCGTCACACCAAAGATTTAGCTGCTCACATAGGCAGGGCGGATTTGGTGGTGGCAGCAGCGGGCAAGGCGGGCCTCATTCAAGGGGAATGGATCAAGCCCGGCGCCATTGTGGTCGACATCGGCATCAATCGCTTGCCGGATGGCAAGATTACCGGTGATGTCGATTTTGAGGTTGCTAGTCAGCGCGCAAGTCATATCACGCCTGTGCCCGGGGGCGTAGGGCCGATGACTGTCGCCACACTGATGGAAAATACATTAAAAGCACTGGAACACCGGGAGCAGGCGGCATCTTGAGCGTTTTAAAAGCGCGCAAAGAGTCTTTGCATGCCCGTAAAACTGGTGTAAACTCGCGCGATTGTTGATAGACCTCATGCAGTACAGGCGCCTTTTTTGGCAATGACTATTCAGTAGTTTCGTTCTTTGGACCCATCATGGCAGATACCGTTAACAAATCCTTCACCCCTTACCAGCCGGCAGCTGGTGAGGAATACATGAATAAAAAACAACAGGATCATTTCCGTAAAATTCTGAATGACTGGAAATCGGAACTGAGTCATGACATTGACCGCACGGTGCACACCATGCAGGACGAGGTGACCAGTTTTGCGGACCCTAATGATCGTGCCAGCCAAGAATCTGACATGGCCCTTGAGCTACGCAACCGCGACCGCGAACGTAAACTAATCAAGAAAATCGATGAAACTTTGCGTAATATCGATAGCGGTGATTACGGCTACTGCGAAGGCTGTGGCATTGAGATCGGTCTCAAGCGCTTAGAAGCTCGCCCAACGGCGACCTTGTGTATCGATTGCAAAACGCTAGATGAAATGCGCGAAAAGCAAGTCGCCAAATAAGACTAAACGTTGACGATGTGATGTCGTTTTCGCAAAAAAAGCTGCGCTAGGTGCGCAGCTTTTTTTATTGCCAACCCACGATGAAGTTACCAAGTTTCTTCCACCGCAAATAATCGCTTGTGCTCGCGTATCGCGTAGCGGTCTGTCATCCCGGCAATATAATCTGCCACCGCGCGGGCCTGATCCAGCTTGGCGGCGCCTTGATGCTCATCCGGCATCAAGGCTGGATTATCCATGAAGGCTGCGAAGAGCTCTTCAATAATACGGCTTGCCTTAGCACTCATGCGATTGACTCGATAGTGCTGATACAAATGTTTGCGTAAAAATTGTTTGAGCTCTAAGTTTTTATCGACTAACGCCTGGCTAAAGCCCACTAAATAGCCCGGGGCCTTGCGCACATCATCGATACTCGCTGGATGCAAAGCGGCAATCGTCTGCTGGCTTTGTTGGCACAAATCTACCACCAAGACATTGATCATTCGGCGGATGGTTTCATGCACCAGCCGTTTTTCTTCAATCTCACCATACAGCTTTTTAACCTCAGCCATGTTTTCGGCAAACAATTGAATATTCGACAGTTGCTGGATCGTGATGAGGCCTGAGCGCAAACCATCATCAACATCGTGATTGTTATAGGCAATTTCATCAGCAAAGTTGGTCACCTGCGCCTCTAGGCTGGGGGATTCTCCACGCAAAAAGCGCTGCCCTACGTCGCCTAATAATTGGGCATTTTTGCGTGAACAATGCTTGAGAATGCCTTCGCGCACCTCAAAGGTTAAATTCAGGCCATCAAAACTGGCATACCGATTTTCGAGTACATCCACGACACGCAATGATTGTAGGTTGTGCTCAAAGCCGCCGTAGTCGCGCATGCAGTGATTTAACGCATCCTGTCCGGCGTGACCAAACGGGGTATGTCCGAGGTCATGCGCCAGTGCAATGGCCTCGGCCAAATCCTCATGCAAGCCCAGCGTACGTGCGATGCCGCGGGTTAATTGCGCCACTTCAATACTGTGCGTCAGACGCGTACGAAATAGATCCCCTTCGTGGTTCACAAACACCTGGGTTTTGTATTCAAGGCGACGAAATGCAGTCGAGTGAATAATACGGTCGCGGTCCCGCTGAAACACATTACGCAAAGGCGACTCTTGCTCAGCAACCTTGCGGCCTCTCGTGTGTTCAGGGTGTGCGGCAAAGGCGGCTAAGGTCATGGGTCTTATCCTTAAGTTACGCAGCCAACGACAGCGTTTGTCTTAATTTTTCGGCATCGTAGTCGGCCGTGATGACCGCTTTACCAATGGACTGTTGCAATATCAGCCGAATACGGCCATCAGCCACTTTTTTATCGAGCTGCATCAGTCTTAAGTATTCATCCGCGCCTAAGTCAGGGGCGTCGATGGGCAGTTTAGCCGCTTGCAGAATGGCTTTGATGCGAGCGACTTCGGCCGCATTTAACCAACCCATGCGTTGGGATAAGTCTGCCGCCATGACCGTACCGGTGGCGACCGCCTCACCATGCAACCAGACGCCGTAGCCCATGGCATTTTCAATGGCGTGCCCAAACGTGTGCCCCAAGTTGAGCAAAGCCCGCTCACCTTGCTCGTGTTCATCTGCAGCGACAACCTCGGCTTTATTCTCACAAGAACGATAAATCGCATAACTAGTGACTGCGGCATCCAAGTGCATCAGCGCTGACATATTTGTTTCTAGCCAATCAAAAAAGTCGGCGTCACGAATCAGGCCATACTTCACAACTTCAGCCACGCCAGCCGATAACTCTCGTTGCGGCAGCGTGGTCAAGGTATCGATATCAGCCAGCACGAGTTTCGGCTGATAAAATGCGCCGATCATGTTTTTGCCCAAAGGATGATTAATGCCGGTTTTACCCCCCACACTAGAGTCCACTTGCGACAGCAGCGTGGTCGGCACCTGAATAAAGGGTACTCCGCGCAAATAAGTGGCGGCGGCATAGCCAGTCAAGTCACCAATCACACCACCGCCCAACGCGATCAGCGTGGTATTGCGCTCACAGCGATTTTGCAGCAAATGATCATAAATGATTTGCAAGGTTTGATGGTTTTTATGCGCCTCGCCATCCGGCAATACAATCTCAATCACCGCCACGCCCGCATCACGTAATGGCTGGGCAATCGTTTGCATATACAACGGTGCGACAGTGGTGTTGCTGACAATGGCGACCTGCTTGCGTTTGAGATGCGGCAAAATATGCTCTGCCTGCCCTAACAGGCCGCTGCCGATGTGAATAGGATAACTACGGTCAGCCAAACTGACAGTTAAGGTTTGCATGAGGACTCCAACGCATGAAGGGCGTTTTCAATTTTTTGAATAATGACCGCCACCGGCTGATGACCGGTATCGACAATCAAATTTGCCGTTTCGGTGTACAGCGGATTGCGCGCGTGAAATAGCTGCTCCAGCTTTGCTTTCACATCGACATTTTGTAGCAAAGGGCGGTTTTTATCGTTGCGGGTCCGCAGATACAACTCGTTGACGTTTGCGCGCAAATAAATCACATACCCGTATTGTTTGAGAATCGCGCGATTTTCGGGCGCGATGATGGCGCCACCGCCAGTGGCAAGCACGACATTGTCTTGTTGCGCGAACTCCTCTAGCGTGGAGGTTTCGCGCTTGCGAAAGCCCTCCTCACCCTCGAGTTCAAAGATAGTGGGAATTTTCACACCTGTGCGCTGCTCAATCACATGGTCTGTGTCATAGAAGGTTTTCCCCAAACTTTTGGCAATCAATTTGCCAACCGTGGTTTTACCCGCCCCCATCAAACCGATCAAAAATATGTTATTTGGTATTTGCGCACCCATAAAAAAACCCAACCGTTTCAGTTGGGCATTTTAAGGCAAAGGCTGGCTGCTGTCAGTAATCGCGCACCATTGAGCTGAGTATTTAGTTGAGCGCCAAGCTTTCATCCATGACTTTAGGGGTAATAAAAATCAGCAGCTCCGTTTTGTCCTCTTGTCTGGTGTTGCGTTTGAATGCATAGCCCACCACCGGCAAGTCACCAAAGAACGGCACTTTATCGGTAGATTTACGGGAGACTTGTTCATAAATCCCGCCTAGCACCACGGTTTCGCCGTTACCAACCAGCACCTGTGTTTGCACATTCTGCGTATTGATGGCCACGCCCCCAGAGGTTTCTTCGCCCTTGCTGTCTTTGCGCACATCCAAGTCCATGATGATTTTCTGATCAGGCGTGATCTGTGGGGTCACTTCGAGACTCAACTCAGCGCGCTTGAAGCTGACTGCGGTAGCACCACTGCTGGTCGATGTCTGGTAAGGGATTTCGACGCCCTGTGCAATGCGCGCCTTCTGCTGATTCGCAGTGGTCACACGTGGACTGGAAATGACCTTACCACGGGCATCTGCCTCTAACGCGGACAACTCAAGATTAAGCAGCATATTGGCAGACAATTTGAGCAAGCTCAATGCGATGCCACCGTAGGCATTGGTCACGGGCAAATTGGACATTAAATCTGGCTGCCCGTTAGAGCTCACGGTGTAGTTACCCAGCGTCGCGCTCTGCACCGTACCGCCTTGCGTGCCTAGGGTAAAGGTGCCGTTGCCGCCCGCGGTGGTAGGCGCGGTGAATGCAGTCGCCTTGTTGCCCAGTGTACCGCCGACAGACAGATTAGTATTACTCCCGGGAGTGCCTGTTTGCGAGATACCAAACCGTGCGCCCAGTGCTTTAGAGAAGGTATTTGAGGCAATCACCATGCGTGACTCAATCATGACCTGTTTCACTGGCACATCAACCTTATTAATAATGGTCTGAATTTCTTCTAATTTTCTCGGCGTATCCTGTATGAAAATCGTGTTAGTACGGGCATCAAAGGTGACACTGCCACGCTGAGAAAGAATCCGGTTCATACGCCCGGCAGTCGATCCACCTGACATACTGGGCGCGTTGCCGCCCGCGCTAGTGCCACCGCCACCCAACAACATATTTCTAAAGTCCATCGCCTTCTGATATTTGAGTGAAAACACTTCAGTGCGCAGGGTCTCTAGCGTTTCGCGCTCAGCTTCTGCGGTCAATTGTGCCTTCTCTTTGGCCGCAAATTCTTCTGCAGGCGCAATCGAGATCACACTGCCATTCACACGCATGTCTAGGCCTTTGCTTTTCATGATCACATCTAGCGCCTGATCCCAAGGCACATCTTTCAGGCCGATGGTCACACTGCCAGATACCGCGTCACTGACCACAATGTTTTTACCTGTGAAGTCAGCAATTACTTTCAATACGTCCCTAACATCTACACGCTGAAAGTTCAATGACAGCTTTTCACCTGCATAGCCCTGCTTAGAGCCTTGAATCAGTTTGTTCGGGTCTTTAGGCAAGGGCCGAATATCGACCACCAAGCGACGATCAGTCTGGTAGGCGGACTGCTCCCAATCGCCTTGCGGCTCAATCACAATTTGTGCTTGATGATGATGGCGCAGGGCATCCACATATAAGACAGGCGTGTTAAAGTTGGTCACGTTCAGGCGACGTTGTAACGCTTCTGGTAATTCGGTATCGGCAAAATCAATCACCACCGTTTTGCCCGCGTTACGCACGTTAACACCGACACGGCTATCCGATAAATCGACCAAAATACGGCCTTCCCCATTCTTGCCACGCACAAAATCAATTTTGTTGATTTTGTGTCCCGCAGCCACTTCCTGCTCTGAAAAACGCTTGGCTGCTACGGCGGCAACCGGGACTTCTGCCCCCTCTTGGGTTAAACCCACCATCAGGCTTTGATCCTGCAGTTGCAGAGCATGCTGCACTGGTTTAGATAGATTTAACACCACGCGACTACGGTCACTGGCTTGCGCCACTTGTACCGACTTTAATACCCCTTGGTTTATAGGCAGTACATTTTTACCGGTCGCATTCGTCGCATTGGGAATATCAAATACAATTCTGGGCGGATTACTCAAAGTAAAACTTAATGGCGTCGTAGCTAAGGGATGTGCCATCTGCAACTGTACGTTCAATCGCCCCCCTGGCAGTGCAGTCACCTCCACCGCTTGCAGCTGATTGTTATTCGTCGGCAACTCTGCCGTCATCCCCAGCAGCGGTGACGTTAGCGCCACCGCAAACAATGCCATCCGGGTAACAAGATCGCTTAATTTTTTCATCATTGATGTTCCTGCAGTTCCAGTGTTGTCAGTTGCTCGGCCCATTCCCCGCTCACCGGGTCTTGAATCGATTCTTTTATCTTTAACTCGTATTTCAGCGTTTGACTGTTTTCAGCCAATGCCGTGATCACGCCAAATTTTTCACCCAGATGCGAGCCAGGTTTCACTTGATACACCATGCTATCCGGCGTTTGGATGGTGGCAAACATGCTGCCCTTTTTGCTCATCACGCCGACAAACTTTAAGCTTTCAAGCGGGTAAGCTTCCAAAGGCTCTTTCGTCCGTTTCAAATCCGGCTGATTGGTGTTTTGTACCGCTGCTTTGCGCGGGACAAATGGATCATGCAAGCTGTTATCTGCGTTGTATTGCCTTGGCGAAAACCCTTGCACCTCGGGCAAGGGCTCCACCGGCGCCACCACGGCTTGGTCAGCCTGATTCATAAACTGGGTCAAATCGTCATTCTGTGCGGCGCCACAAGCACTCAGTAGCACTGCAATCAAACATATTAAGGATTGTTTACGGATCATTTCTTGGCCGCCTTCGTTTCTTGCGCTTTGCGAGCGGCGACTTCCTCAGCATCCATATAGCGATATGTTTTAGCGACCGCCTCCATCACCAACATGTCTTTGTGCGCTGCCTTATCGTCCTTGCCGGCAGGTTGGATTTGTAAATTATGCAATGTGACAATGCGTGACAGTTTGGCGACTTCAGTCACAAATGCCCCCAGCGTGTGATAACGCCCAAGGACGCGGATATTGATCGGTTTTTCAGCATAGAACTCGGCAAAAATTTCCGGCATAGGCACAAAGCCTTCAAAAGAGAGCCCTTGGCTGACGCCGGCCTGATTGATATCGGTCAGCAAACCGTCCATCTCCGACTTGTCAGGCAATTGTTTAAGCAAGGTGCCAAAAGTGCGCTGAATATCGACCACTTGTTGCTCATAAGCCTTGATTTTCATCGCCTGTATTTTTTTAGCCATATATTCATCGCGCAGGCCTTGCTCTTTTTCCTTTTCAGCCTTGAGCTCTTTAAGGTTTGGGCTCAGTAGAAAAACGTATCCCAACACCAGTAACACTGCAGCCATGATCGCCAGCAAAGCGGCTTTCATTGGCATCGGCAAATTGCCAGCGGTTTTGATATCAATATTATTAAAGTCAGAAAGTTGCATCTGTCGATTATCCTTTGGCCGGTGCTGGCTTCTGCTTACTGGCGTCTTCCGCCGCGGTTTCGCGTTTTAATGAAACCCGCAACACAAACTCATACTCTTTATTGCCCAAGGCATTCTGATTGGCCTTGATTTCAACCAGGTTAGGGTTGTGCATGATGGCCGCCGTACTGAGGTTGTGCACCAGCGTAGCGATTCTTGCATTGGTATCTGCCACCCCTTTGAGCTCAATTTCGTCGGCCAGCTGTTTGATGCTTTTGAGAAAAACACCTTCAGGCAGTTGTCTGGCCAACTCATCCAAAATCTGTACCGCTTGGTTGCGGTCACTTTGCAAACCCTCAACAATTTGCTTGCGCTCTAACACATGTTGGATTTGCTCTTTTAAGCTACCAATGATGACGATTTCCTTGTCGAGCCGCACCATCTCATCCTGCAAGCGTTGATTACGCGCCTGTTGCGCCTGAATTTTGTTATGGATATAGCTCCAGCTCACAAATAAAATGGCGGCAGAGGCAATCGCCACTAAAGTAGCCATCAGGCTAAATTCACGTTGGCGCTCAGCGCGCTTGATCTGACGATGCGGTAATAAGTTGACCTTGATCATGCGTCCACCCCTCGCAGTGCCAAACCACAGGCGATCATCAGCGCAGGCGCATCTGATGCAAGTTGAGACAATTTGATTTTGTTGGCCAGTGCCATGCCCTCAAAAGCATTCGCCACCAGTGTGTGCACGCCTGATTTTTCTTCAATCAGGGCTGCCAGCCCCTCGGTGGCAGAGACACCCCCTGCCAGCAGCAAGTGATCAACCTTGTTGTATTGCGTCGAATTGGTGAAGAAAGAAACGGCACGCGCCGCCTCAGCGGCCAGGTTTTGTAAAAACGGCTGTAACACCTCTTGCTCATACGAATCGGGCAAGCCCCCTTGGCGTTTAGCAATCTCACTCTCTTCGGCTGACAAACCAAAGCGACGTTGAATCTCTTGCGATAGCATCGCGCCGCCAAACGCCTGCTCTCGGGCATACACCGAATGTGCCCCAACCATAACGTTGATATGTGTCACATGTGCGCCGATATCCAAAATCATGGTGACGGTTTTTTTGCTCATTTGCGGTAACTGCTTGACGATTTGACGGTAGGCAGTCTCGGTAGCGTATGCCTCTACATCAACAATACTCACCTTTAGCCCAGCCTCTTCAGCCACGGCAACGCGGTCTTCTATCTTTTCTTTCTTCGCTGCCACAATCAACACTTCGACCTCATCGGTGCTTTTGCCCATTGGGCCTAACACCTGAAAGTCCAGATTCATTTCTTCGAGCGGAAAAGGGATGTACTGGTTTGCCTCAGACTCCACCTGCAGCTCCATCTCCTCTTCACGCAGGCCCGCAGGCATAATCACCCGCTTTGAAATCACCGCAGCGGTAGGCAGGGCGAGCACCACCTGTCGCGCCCGAGACCCGAGCAAACGCCAAGCAGATCGCATGGTATCTGCGACTTGCCCTAAGTCATTGATATTGCCATCACTGATCACCCCTTTGGGGAGCGTGACATTGGCATAGCCATCCAGTCGGAATTGCTGTTTGCCGATCGCAGTCAACTCCACCATTTTGATGGCGGTTGCGCTGATATCCACACCAATAAAACTGGTTTTTTTGCGTTGTAACAAGCCCAGACTCAACTGTATTGCCCTTTATATATATTTAGCGGTTCGTTGCCATATGCATCAACCATGCCAACTCACGCCCTGCGTGGCTACGGTGCAATATCCTCACGTTCATGGTCGTCAGGACAATGCGCATTGTTTATATGATTCCATAATTAACTGGCGATGAATCGGCAAAAAAAGATTACAATTCATGGGTAATTCTCACGATGGCAGCAAGACGCATGAACTCAAGAAACTGGTTGCAGTCCCTTCTTTTTCTTTCCATTATCGGCAGCTTGATCGTCGCCGCCTTGCTGGTATTGATGATTAGTATTCTTTACCCATCACTGCCCTCGCTGGAAGCGCTCACGGACTATCATCCAAAACTACCCTTGCGTATTTACGATGCTGATGGCGGCCTGATTGCGGAATTTGGCCAAGAAAGACGCGCATTTGTGCCGATTGAGCAAACGCCAAAAGTAATGAAAGATGCCATTTTGGCAATTGAAGACCGTCGTTTTTATCAACACAACGGGATTGATACCACTGGCATTTTGCGTGCCATTCGCAACAACCTGACCGGTCGCGGCCATGAAGGCGCCAGCACGATTACCATGCAGGTCGCCAAAAACTTCTTTAGTAGCCCAGATACACCGCGCAACATTTGGACCAAAATCAAAGAGGCCATGTTGGCGATCAAGATTGAAAACACGATTAGCAAAGACAAAATCCTCGAGCTATACCTCAACCAGATTTATTTAGGCGAGCGCGCCTACGGCTTTGCCACCGCCGCCAAAACCTACTACGACAAGGATTTGAAGCAAATCAACTTGGCAGAGGCCGCT
This sequence comes from Methylophilus medardicus, assembly GCF_006363955.1. Classification (GTDB taxonomy): domain Bacteria; phylum Pseudomonadota; class Gammaproteobacteria; order Burkholderiales; family Methylophilaceae; genus Methylophilus; species Methylophilus medardensis. The sequence continues at coordinate 120,495 of NZ_CP040948.1, read as the reverse complement.
CTGCTGGCCGGTCTGCCGAAAGCGCCTAGCAAATACGACCCGTATATCCATCCCGACTATGCGATCAAGCGTCAGCATGAAGTTTTGCGAGATATGCATCGTTATCGCATGATCAGCGATGCTGCATTTGAGCAAGCCATGCGCACCCCGTTAAAATTTCAGTCCTCGAAACGCCAGGTGCAAGCCTTGGGCGGGGAATATGTTGCTGAGATTGTCAGGGCGTCGCTCTATAAACGCTACGGTGAAAAGGCCTACACCAGCGGCTTGCGGGTTTACACCACGATTCATAACAAGCATCAGGCCGCCGCCAATACGGCCATGCTGCAGGGCATCATTAACTTTGAGTTACGGCATGGGTTCAGGGGGGCAGAACAAATCATTGCGTTACCGCCAGGCAAACTGACCGCGGGAGGCGCCAGTGATTTATTGCGTGATTTTGTCACTTATAACCAGTTTGTGCCCGCCTTGGTCACCAAGGTCGAGCCCAACCTACTTACTTTGGTCACCAAACGCGGCACCGTCCTCAGATTGCAAGACAAGGCCCTCTTGCTGGTGAAAAACCATATGCCGCCCGCCAAACGTACCCCGCTCTCTTTGGTGCCGGGTGCGGTGATTCGCGTCTATCAGCAACAAGATGGCTGGTCGGTGGTTCAACTACCAGAAGTCGAAAGCGGCTTTATGGCGCTCAATCCAGAAACCGGACAGGTACAAGCACTGATTGGTGGCTTCAGCTTTCAGCGCAACAAATATAACCATGTTACACAGGGTCGTCGCCAACCGGGCTCTAGCTTCAAGCCCTTTATTTACTCTGCCGCGCTCGAAAGAGGCTATAGCCCGGCAAGCGTGTTTGAAGATGCGCCGATCAGTTTCACCTCCACCGAAACCGGTAGCAACGACAGCTGGGAACCTCGCAACTACGATGAAAAGTATGCCGGACCGATGCGCTTACGCGAGGCTTTAGCACAATCCAAAAATACCATTTCGATCCGCTTAATGAATGCCATCGGTGCTCGCTATGCCCAAAATTATCTGCGCCGATTTGGCTTCGACCCCAAAGACCATCCAGCGTATCTATCGACTGCCTTAGGGGCTGGCTCATCCTCGGTTTGGCAAATGGCGGCGGCTTACGCTACATTTGCCAATAGTGGCTACCAAGTGCACCCCTATTTAATTGAGAAAATTATCGACAGCCGCGGCAAAGTTGTTTTAGCCGTGCAAGCAGGCAAACACGTCTCGCAACAACGGGTGATCGACCAACGCAACGCGTTTATCATCACGACCATGCTACAAGACGTCGTGCGCGATGGTACGGCAAGAGCCGCCCTATCGCTGCGCCGCCCAGATATTGCAGGTAAAACCGGTACCACCAATGACCAGTTTGATGCGTGGTTTGCAGGCTACCACCCAAAAGAGGTCGCAGTGGCCTGGGTAGGTTATGATAATCCACATAACCTAGGGCGCGGTGAGACCGGGGGGCGTGCGGCATTGCCGATCTGGATCAATTACATGCAGCAAACCCTCACAGGCTTACCGATTTATCAATACAAAGTGCCTGAGGGCGTGTTGCAGTTAAAAGTGGACGCTTACACGGGTGCGCAAGTGGGCGAAGACGAGCCCGGTATTTATGAGTATTTTTACGAAGAGCATTTACCGCAGTCCAAGCCTGAAAATCTACCAGGTCTGTTCGACCCTGAAGCAGATCATCCGTCTGAGGACGAAGAGCCGTCTTTTCTCGAGCGCTTGATTGGTGAACATAGCGGGAACAGCGCCGAGGATAAAAAGCTGCCGGTCAACCCGGCTGCAAAACTGCTCAACCCGAATTAATATCGTTTTTGAATAGGGCGTATTGTCATGTTTGACGATTTTTCAAACGATTTGCGACAGGAAATAGCGCAATCTGCTGCGCGCCTGATGTTTGAGGAAGGCATTAGCGATTACGCGCGCGCCAAACGCAAGGCGGTCAAACTCATGGGCATTCAACAAGATGCACCGCTGCCCACCAATGCTGAGATTGACAGCGCGTTACGCGAATATCATGCCCTTTACGCCGATGAAAACGACGCAGCACATTTGCTCGAACTCAGGCAAGCCGCGTTGCATACCATGCAGCTTCTCAAAAAGTTTAACCCACATTTGATTGGTTCCGTCATGGATGGAACCGCTGGCCCGTATGCGGACACAGATATTCACGTATTTGCTGAAAGCGGAAAAGAACTGGAGATTTACTTGCTGAACCAGAATGTGCCCTATCGGCTGGATGAGCAGCAGTTCCGCATGTCAGACCGTCCGAGCAAACAAAAGCATGATCTGGTTCGAAAACGCGTGCCGGTATTGCTGGTTGAAACCAAATTTGGCACACAACGCATCAGCGTTTTTGAAACCGATGATATACGCACCGCCCCGCGCAAAAATGGTGAAAAATCAGGCATACACCGCATGAACTTACTGCAGCTGACAGAAGCCCTCACCCCCGGCAAAACAGCCACCGAATAAACTTATTGCAAACTGATTTGGCCGTGACCAAGCACGGTGCCCGTCGCGTAAGCCATATCAACCAGCGCTACCTGATAATCACTGATCGCGCGAATTTCTTTGAGCTGCGCTTCCCCGAGACGCGTCAAGGTTTCAAGCACCTCGGTCATGGTGCGTAGTCCTTCATTAAACTGTTTGAGCTCGGCCTCATAGTTAATGCCCGCCACCAACACTTGCTGACGTGCGGCGATAATGCGCTGCCAATCTTGGTCGACTTTATCCAATGCATCATGTATCTCACGTTTAACCGTCAGCGTTTGCAAGGTTTTAGTGGTCAAGCGTTGCATGCGTTGGGCGACCGCGCGATCCAGCTTGGCTTTGCGCGCCTCATTACTCACAGGCATTTCAAACTTCAGCCCAATAGACCAGTCGCGATAACGGCCATCAAATAAGTCTTGGCCAATATCGCCAAAGCGGCCCCCGGAGCCAGACAATGCGCCATATTGATAATCGAGGGTGAACAACGGCAGGGTCTGGTTCTGCAAATAATCAATTTGAATCAGGTCTGCACTTAACTTTAATTCTTGGTCTAGCAACTCGATACGACTGTCGAGGGCATCACGGATTAGATGGGCACGATCAAACTCAAACTTCACCAGACTGGGCACGGTGGTCGGCACCCATGGTGATTGGCTCTGGTCATCGGGCAGGTCGTTAAGCAAAAACTGCAATTGCCGCTGCGCCAGTTTGAGGTTGGTTTCAGCCACAATCAGCGCCTCCATCCGGTCAGCCACCCCGATACCTGCTCGGTTGATTTCGACTGCGGCGGTCAGCCCCTCCTGCACCCGGCGCTTGACCATGGCCAGATTCTGACTGGCATATTCAAATTGGTTTTTACGTACATCCAGCGCGGCCCAGGCCTCATAAAGCTCCCAGTAGGCTTTATCGACCATGGTCACAATGCGTATGGTTTGTAGGCGGGTGCGTAACTGCACGCCATCGCGGTCAAGCTCCGCCACCCGAATGCTGGCCTCATTGGCTTGTTGTCCGGCATTGCGCAACAACGGCTGACTAAACGAAAAGCGTAACGCACTCCGGTATTGGTCACTGGCAAATTTGCCTAGGCTTTGTCGGTTTTCGAGCGGGGCACTCAAGGTGACGGTGCCACCAGTGCGTAACGGCACTTTGACCCCGGCCTCAATATCCCAGTATTGCTTGTTTTGTTGGTCTAGATTGAGTTTAGCCAGCTCACCATCCAGCGCAGGATTATCCGACTTAAGAATGACCTTATCGCCCGACATTGCAGGCAAGTCTTTTTCGGCATATTTCGCATAAGCGAAAATCACCTGATCGAACTTGGCCTGTTCTTCGCGCAACGATTGACGCGCAAGCTCCGGATCCATCTTGGCCACTTTGATTTGTAAATTATTTTGCAAAGCCCGCTGCCGAATATCAGCAATACTCACCTGCGCCCCATTGGTCAAGGGCAGCATGCTATCGCTTTCTGGACTATCAAACGGCTTTAGCGCACTTTTCAGATCAATCGACACCGCTGGTTTGCGTTGCTGTTGCTGATTGACTGCGTCATGCAATGGCACGCCAGGCGTTGGGCTATAGCTGTCCAGCACCCGCCCTTCTGATTTCTCGAGGCGTTGTTTCGCGCGGCTGTCGGTCACTTCATTTGCATGTGCGGTTTCAAACGCCCCCACCACCGCCAGCCATGCCAAGCAGGTCCAGCGCATCATAGCGGCTTGCCCCCACCCTGATGTATCGAGACGGGCTCAGACGGGATACGCGGTGGAAAGCCATTGAGCAAGCGCCACAATTCGTAGCCAATGGTCACCCGCTCTAGCATCAGCCAACCCTTTGCACTAATGCCTTGGCGCAAAAATCTGGCGGACGGCCATTCCGGTGTGCCTGGTTTGTGCACCACCATAATACGAAAGTGGCCATTGCCATTGTCCGTGGGATCTACAAACGAAATCTCGCCTTCAAAGGTGCCCACGCCCACCTGTGCCCAGCCGGGCACCTGAATGGCAGGCCAACCCTCAAACTCTAACCGAACACTGCTGCGCGAGGTGATCAACGGCGCATCCCGACCATCTACCCATAACTCGACTGCACGCTGCGAAGTATGCGGTACGATCACCAGCAAAGGGTCGCCCTGTTTGATGATCTGCGATTGTGAATTGACGGGCAGCCTAAAAATAGTGCCATCGCGCGGTGCCACAATGCGCTGCATGTTCTGCCGGGCCAATGAAATTTCGGAGTTATGCAGGCTGTTTTCACTGTCTGCCGTTTCACCACGGATTTTATTGATGACGGCTGAGGTGGAGTCCAGATAGGCTTGCGTATCCGAGCGCGTTTGTTGGATATCCGCTGCAGCAGAACTCGCTTCTGCTTTTGCTGATTGCCATTGCGCTTGTGCGCTATTCAAATTGCGGCTAGCAATAATCTGATCGCGCTCTGCCACCTCTAGATCACGCTTAGACACCAGGCCATCGGCAAATAATCGTTGCAAGCGAATGACTTGCAAACTGGCGGTATCCAAAGTCGCCTGCGCAGAATTGACTGCTTCCTGACTACTACGAATTTTTTGGTTGGCGACGTCTAGTTTGTATTGTGCGGCTGAAATTTTTGCATCACGCGCAGCCGTTAAATTTTGTTTCTGTAGCTCGTAATTGCGCAGTTCATCTAGTTTTGATCCCAGCTTGCTTTGCAAGTTATCACGCTGCGCTTCGAGCCGTTGTTTGAAGTTAGGGTCAGTATCTGCGATTTCGAGCAGCAGATCGCCCTCTTTCACTTGCGAGCCCTCTTGCACATGCCAGCGATTGATCAGACCGTTAACAGGCGCATCTATCGTTTGCACCCGCTCGGATGGCGAATACGCGGTGACTTGGCCCAACGCAGTGACGTTTTGCTGCCAGGGCAAGAATAAAAATAGCACGGGCAACCCGACCAGCAACCAAGCGAGACGTTTGATCCAGACCCTTAATTGTTGCGGCGTTTGCACCGCCCGCATCAGCGTCATTTTCAGTTGATCATGCATGATGGTCTCCTGATTGGTGACGCTGTTTATCCAAGGTCAACACTTGTTGAAACTGCTGTGCGATATGTTGAAAGCGAGTGGTGACGATCAGCATCCAATCTTGCTGATGGCGCTTGAGCAAGGTGAGCACCTGATCCAACTCTTGCTGGCCTAAACCATCCAATAGACCATCAATGATCAGCAAATCCGGCTGGCCGATGATCGCTCTGGCCAGCATCAGGCATTGCAGCTGGGTGTAGGTCATCGGCGCACCATAATCGGTCAATATCGTGTCTAGACCTTTGGGCAAATGGCTAATGTCTTCCCATAAACCAAGGCTTTGCAGCACATCGACCACGGCATCCATGGGGATGTCCGCTCTGGTTAGTCGCAAATTGTCAATGATAGAGCCGTGTTGCCATTCGACTTTATTGGCGACACCGATATGGTCACGCAAATGGTCAATATCGACTTGGCGCAGATCAATGCCGCGATAGCTGACATAGCCTTGTTCGGGTTGCCTCAAGCCAGTTAAAAGCTCAAGCAAGGTGCTTTTACCACTTCCCAACCCACCGACCACGGCTAAGCTCTGCCCCTTTGACAACTCAAAACTGACTTCTTTAATGAGGGCTGACTGTGCGTGGTGACTAAAGCCCAAACCCACGACTTTCAAAGGATGGTAGCCCTCGAGACTGGCTGGGGAATCCGTCGTAGTTTCGACGGGCATGGCTTCTAACACACCGATTTTATCTACCGCCGCGAGCAAATCGTAAAAATATTCTAGCTTGGTGACAAAGCGAACAAAGGCCGACAGCACGCCAAAAATAATGAGTTCTGCCGCCACAAATTGGCCAAGATTAATCTGACCTTTAATCACCAAGGTGCCACCCAGCACCAACATTGCAGTGCCAATTAGGGCGTACATGCCCACCGCACCAATCAGTTGTGTCATTAGCACTTTAAAATGCATCACGCGCGCATTCAGATAGTTTTGCGCCAATATCTCGGTGTTTTCTGTGGTGCGTTGTTTTGCGCCGTAAAATTTAGACAACCAGCGATTACGCGCAATACTCTCCAACCAAGCAGCCATGTCATATTTCGCTTTAGATTCCTTGAGCGCACTAGCTTCGGCCTGTTTACCCAGAAAACTAATAATCGCCCACAACACGATCAACATGATGATGACTAGAAAACCGAAATACAAACTGTAAAACAACAAGATCACACTACCAATTAAGCCCTGTAACAAGGCCGTCAAGCCAACGGTTAACAGGGTCGCTACTGACTTTTGTACGGTCTGAATATCAAAATAGCGATTCACCAACTCGACTGGATTGTGTTCATCGTAAACAGAAATATGAATTTGTTGGGTGTTTTGTGCAATCTGCAAACTATGCCGCACAAATATGCGCCTTTGAATGAGTTCGACTAAATAACTTTCGATCGCATATATGGCGCCAGATAATCCTAACAAACAAAACAACACGAAACCGACCACATACAGTGGCTGCAAGACGCCCCCCATGGTTACGATATTGACCATTGTTTGCACCGCCACGGGGGTCGCAATGCCTAATACGCCATAAGCCAGGGTGAGATAAATGAGTAGCAGGATGTCCTGTTTTTCAAAACTAGCTAGTTTTAATACCCGTTGGACCGGGGTGAGTTGCGAGGGAAATAGATTTGCCATAGTCAATATTATTTTAATTCAGGCCCACAACATGGATATCCAAGCATTATATAAGTTCCAGCGATCAGTGCTCAAAAAAAACGGCTCATTAAGAGCCGTTTTTTTACAATCAAACTACAGACACAGATTACAAGCTATAAGCACGCTCGCCATGTTCTGTGGTGTCCAAACCTTCGCGCTCGTATTCTTCACTCACGCGCAGACCGACAACGGCATCCACCACTTTGTAAAGAATCACACTCACGATACCTGTCCAGATCAGTGTGACGACCACTGCAATGATCTGAGTGGATACTTGACCACCCATGGTGACACCTTCGGCATAACCAACACCGCCCAAGCCTGGCGCCATCAGTACACCGGTGCCAACTGCGCCCCAGATACCAGCCAAACCGTGCACACCGAATACGTCTAGGGAATCATCATAACCCAGCGCACCTTTCAACTTGGTCACGCCCCACAGGCTGACAAAGCTGGCGGTGAAACCAAGGATGATAGAACCCATTGGGCCGATGAAACCACACGCAGGGGTAATTGCAACCAAACCAGCTACCGCACCAGAAGCAGCACCCAACATGCTTGGTTTGCCTCTGAACAGCCACTCAGCAAAGATCCAGCCAATGACTGCAGCCGCTGTTGCCAGTTGTGTGTTGATCAACACCATACCCGCGACTGCATCTGCCGCCAACTCACTACCGACGTTAAAGCCGAACCAACCCACCCACAACAATGAAGCACCGATCATGGTCATCACCAAGCTGTGCGGAGGCATTGCTTCTTTACCGTAACCAAGACGTTTGCCCAACATCATGGCACCGATCAAGGCCGCTACACCCGCGTTGATGTGTACCACTGTACCGCCCGCAAAGTCTTTAGCACCCAGTGAAGCCAAGTAACCACCGCCCCACACCATGTGTGCGATTGGGATGTAAGCAAACGTCACCCACAAAGCCGTAAACAGCAAGACCGCTGAAAACTTCATACGCTCAGCAAAACCACCAACAATCAAACCTGGTGTCAGCGCAGCAAAAATCATCTGGAAAGTCAAAAAGACATACTCAGGGATGGTGCCGGACAAGCTGTCAACCGTAATGCCAGACAAGAATGCCTTGCTTAAGCCACCGATGATCATATTGCCTTCACTAAACGCCAGACTGTAGCCATATGCCGCCCACAGGACTGAAATCATTGAAAACACCACGAAAATCTGCATTAACACAGATAGCATGTTTTTCTGGCGTACCAAGCCGCCGTAGAACAAGGCCAACCCCGGAATCGTCATTAAAATAACCAACACAGTGGCCACAATCATGAATGCAGTGTTGCCCACATCCAAGGTCGGTGCAGCCGCAGCTGCTGCCGGTGCGGCTTCTGCAGCAGGCGCTTCGGCCGCTGGCGCTGCATCTTGAGTCACTGTCTCTTCTACTGTGACTGTTTCAGTCACAGTTTCTTCAGCATAACTCACTGGGGTTGCTGCAAAACCAATCAACGCAACCAGTGATAACATCGAAAGAATTTTCTTCATAGCTGAAGCCCTTTCTTATAGCGCATCCGGACCGGTTTCACCGGTACGTATACGATAAACTTGTTCCAAATCGAAGACAAATACTTTGCCATCACCGATCTTGCCAGTTGCTGCTGCTTTTTCGATCGCATCCACGACCTGATCAAGCATGTCGTCCTTGATGGCGACTTCGAGCTTCACTTTAGGCAAAAAATCTACTACGTATTCTGCACCACGATATAACTCGGTGTGACCTTTTTGACGGCCAAACCCTTTGACCTCAGTGACTGTGATGCCTTGTACGCCAATGTTGGACAAAGCCTCACGCACTTCATCAAGCTTAAATGGCTTGATTATTGCGGATACAAATTTCATTTGCTTCTCCCGTTGTTAACTCTGGCGAGCACGATGCTCGCCAGATCTAAACTTGCTTTATTAGAATGTACGGCCAACCGTCAAAATCAAACGACCTTCATTCAGGTTTTTGCTTTGTGCAGTAGTGCTGGTGCCTTTACCGTTAAAGCTTGTGCCGCCGTAGCCAGACTCACCCCAGTAGCGTGAGTTATCGGACTCAACCCAGTATACACCGGCGTTCCAACCTTCAGTTTTACCAATTTTGAATGCTTTGCTCAGGCCGATTTTCCAGTCTGTGTAGTCTGGATCAGTTGCACCTGAAATTGATGTACTTGGGAAATTTACGCCATCAGGTGTAAATGATTTATCTAATTTACCCGCGACATTCAATCGACCCACGTGGCCAATCAATGTCAAGTCCCACCATGGCAAAGGATAAGCCGCGTTCAACTCAAAGTAAGTGGAGCCCTTAGTGCTGCCATCCCAACCGGTAGTTTTATCCGCACCGAACCAGTCAGTCAAAGTGTATGACACTTTGGCACTGATCCAGTCATAAGAAATACCTGCGTTCAATTCATAGGTATCCCAGCGACCACCGCGTGGTGTTAATACATCATTAGGGTTTGCAGCATTAGACGCCCGGTATTTTTTCCAAGAACCGCCCGGATACATATATCCATACACACCGACGGTGTAGCCAAGTTTCTCTACAACTGGAATAGTACCGTTGTAGCCAGCATACACGTCGATTTCGGTGTTAGCATCAGGGTAGGTGTTAGGTGACACACCTGAACCCCATACACCTGCGTAAAAGCCGCTTGAATGGGTAATATCCATACCGCCTTGCGCAGTAGGTTTGTGCCATGACTGAGAAATACCGCGGAAGTAGTAATCAGATACAACCGCGATGTTAGCGGTCGCTGTCCAGTCAGAAGCTTCTTCTTTGGCTTCTTCTGCTGCATATGAAACTTGAGCAAATGATAATGTACTTAACACTGCTGTAAGCAAAATAGATTGACGCATTTATGAGTCCTCTCTCTGTGGAATCTTTGAATTGAATTTGTTGTAAACGAGTATGAAACAACAGTGTCCACAAAGCAAAGCACGTGCCAATATATATAAATAAATAAAATCATATATTTATGAAAAAAACATTAAGTTATTTATCAAAATAACAGTTTAAATTCATGTTTTAAAACAAATCATCCCCTGAGTGTATTGTAGTAATTGTATTTTTCACCCTACGATACATGCTAAAATGAACTTCAAAGGAGTTATTACCATGCTATTTACCAATGAAAAAATCAAAGAATTATCCATAAAAATCAAACAGCTAGTCGATTCAAGCCCCATTTCAGAGCTAGAAAACAATTTGCATGCACTATTTCAGGGCGCGCTCACCAAAATGGAACTTGTTTCCCGTGAAGAATTTGATATTCAATCCGCATTACTGGCACGTACACAGCAACAATTGAAAGCGCTTGAAGAAAAAATCAGCCAGCTAGAACAAACACAGGCATCTAAGTAGTTAATTTTACTTTACAATTGCTAGCATTCCGAAACCTAGGGGTGCGTAATGAGCTTGGCGGTCTTGTATAGCCGTGCATTGAGTGGGATGGACGCCCCCGAGGTGGTGGTTGAAGTGCATTTGGCAAACGGCTTGCCGAGTTTTACCATCGTCGGCTTGCCTGAAACCGAGGTCAAAGAAAGCAAGGACCGGGTGCGGGCGGCGATACAAACCGCACAGTTCGAATTTCCGGCTCGCCGCATCACGGTCAACCTAGCGCCAGCAGATTTACCCAAAGAAGGCGGCCGTTACGATCTCCCCATTGCACTCGGCATTCTGGCGGCCTCAGGCCAGCTTCCCAAACAAAAGCTCGCCCATTATGTGATCGCCGGGGAACTGGCATTGACCGGCGAATTGCGACCAATTCGTGGCGCATTGGCCATGACTTATCAACTCCTACAAGACCCTGCGCGCGCACGTGCAGCCATACTGCCCCAAGAGAGTGCATATGAAGCCAGTTTGGTGGAAGGCTGCACGATTTACGCTGCGAACAGCTTGCTTGAGGTATGCGCTCACTTATCCGATAAGGCCCACCTAACCAATCATCCATTGGTCATCCCAACAGAAAACGTCAATCTGCCGGACTTTCAAGAGGTCAGCGGCCAGCGTCGTGCCAAACGCGCACTTGAAATCGCTGCTGCGGGGCAACACAGCTTGCTCATGAGCGGGCCACCAGGCACGGGCAAGAGCATGCTGGCACAACGCTTTGTCAGTATCCTACCCGCGATGACTACGCAAGAGGCCCTCGAGAGCGCTGCGATTCTGTCTCTTACTGGGCAATTTCCAGCAAGCCAGTGGAAGAAACGCCCCTTTCGCGCGCCACATCATACCGCCTCAGCAGTTGCGCTGGTGGGTGGCGGCAGCGTGCCGCGGCCCGGTGAAATCAGCTTGGCTCACCACGGCGTGTTGTTTTTGGACGAATTACCTGAGTTTGACCGCAAAGTATTGGAGGTGCTACGCGAGCCACTCGAAAACGGCAGTATTACGATTTCGCGCGCAGCCAGGCAAGCCACTTTTCCGGCACAGTTTCAATTGATCGCCGCGATGAACCCTTGCCCCTGTGGCTATTATGGCCACTACAATCAGCGCTGCCGTTGCACGCCTGAACAAATTCTTAGATATAAGCATAAATTGTCTGGTCCGCTACTTGATCGCATCGATATGAATATTGAGGTGCCGGCCCTGAAGCCCGAAGAATTAAGCCAGCAACAACCCAGCGAAAGCAGCGCAGACATGCGCGCACGCGTGCAAAGCGCGAGAGAACGGCAACTGGAGCGGCAACATAAGCCGAATGCCATGCTGGGGCCTTTGGAAATTACGACCACGTGTCAACTTGGCGAACAAGCCAGCCAACTGCTGCAAACTGCGATGCACAAGTTTTCACTGTCGGCGCGTAGCTATCATCGTATCCTCAAAGTCGCCAGAACAATTGCCGATTTGGCGGATGTGCCGGAGATCAGTGAGACACACATCGCAGAAGCGTTACAATATCGACGACACGATTATTGAAAGGCTTGTGCCATGCAGTTATATGATGTGAGTATTGCGCCGTTAATCCGCAACCTGCAAAACCTGAAACATATATTGCAACAAGGCGAAGCATACGCTGCGCAAAAAAAGGTGGCGCCTGAGGTTTTGTTAACTAGTCGCCTGTTTGTCGATATGTATTCACTCACCAAACAAGTGCAACTGGTCAGTGACATGAGTAAAGGGGCTGGCGCAAGACTGGCTGGCTTAGAAATGCCAGCGTATGCCGATGATGAAACCAGTTTTGACATGCTGTACGCCAGAATCGATAAAACAATTGATTTTTTAGCGCAGATTGCACCGCACCAGCTCGAAGGTGCCGCGACTAAAGAAGTGACTTTGACGATTCGAAAAGTGGATTTGACCTTTAGCGGCTTGGATTATCTAGAAAAATGGGTAATGCCGAACGCCTACTTTCACACCACCACGGCTTACAACATCCTACGCCACTTAGGCGTACCATTAGGCAAGACCGACTATCTGGGCCAAAAACGCTAAAGCACTACTTTGATTTACGCCAATAACTGATCGCCGTTGGCGCCATCGCGAGCATGCCCTGCCTACGCAATGTTTCATAGGCCTCGGCTTCTGAAATGGCTTGTTCGCCCGCCATTTTTTGCGCCTGCTTGGTGGCTTCAGCAACCCATGCGGGATTTTCCTGATAGCCCCGATCTTGCATACAACGCTCTAAAACGCGCGCCTGTCTGGCCGCTTTCTCTAGCTTTTGAAACGGCAACACTTCTGGCAACGCTGACGCCGCTTTACTGGCAATCAAATCACATTGATTGATGGTTTGTGCAACCACACTCTGAGCACGCTCAGGCTCCACGGTAGTCAATGACTGCCAATACCAAAAGCCTGCATATACCAACAACAACAGCGCTAACCCCCACCACACGCGGGACAATTTCATAGAGTTTCCTAAGCTTTAAGGGACGTTATTTTTGGTGCTTTGACTGTCTTCAATGACCAGAAGTTTGTCATCTAAATTGCATATTGACTTCATTAAAGCGTCATACAGACAAATTAACATTCTTTTAACCTAAAGAGTGGAGCAAATATGTCGTTACTACAATCGTACACACACCAATTTAAAGGAAGCATCATGAGTGAATGGCAAGATGAACCACTGACCTATACCGCCAGCGTGCCTGAGCTGATGACTGCACAAGACATCATGTATCTGGCTGAGGATATTGTGGCAGACAATAATATTCAAGCGATTTACAAACCTGCTGAACTCTCTCTCGAAGTGGTGTAATTTTTTCATCCTTGCGAGCGTCTCTGTTTCAACCGCTTTGACCCCGTTCACATCTACCGCGCTGATTAGGCAAGGCTAGACCGCTGGACACTGGTTCAGTGTTTGCCTAAAATCGATGCTCAACCATAGCAAAGAGCGGAGGCAACCATGTTTTTAGGCGCGGTAGGCATTTATACTCTCATTGGTATTGTGGTGGCGATTTGTCTGATCTTGTATGCGTTTGCAAAACAAGTGAAGTAAAGTCGTTAAATATTAAAAAAGCCCCGATTGGGGCTTTTTTAATGCTTGAGTTTTACTGTATCAACTCATGCCAGCTTTGTTTGGTGCCATAACTGCCATTGGTTTTCTGCTTGAATATTTCGGTGGATTTAACCGACCCAGACAGGCCAAATATCTGATCGTCCAAACTCAGTTGTTGTGGGGTCGGATCGTTACTGCCCGTGACCACCACGTGCGGCACCCCATTGCCGTCATAGACAATGTTATAACCCACGGCAGGGGTGGTCATGCGCTCAGATACAATCCCACTGGTCAATAATGAGCCGCCTTTTTTGTAATTAAAGAAATTAAACCAGCCATAGCCTGCACCGCTACATGCCTCACTGCTTGGCACCATGGTCGGCATCATGAGCGCACCATTGAGCAGCATGGGATCTAGATTCACCCGCTCCCCTGCCGGAAAATCCAGTACCCAGCCATAGCCTGTATCGAAGTTCACCGTCGCACTGCTGGTGACGCGTCGATCGCCGCTGATGGTCTGCAGCACGAGCTGGCTGCGCCCGATCGCAGTCGTCTGTCCATTATCTTTAAAGGTGTAAGCCGAATTGAGTGGCATATTAGTTAAATCTGCCGGCTCGAGAAATTTACCCGTGCCCACCATGACAACCACATTTCTATCCACTTTGCCCAACTCTGGTTGCGTAGTCACTTTTTGTGGGTTACTGCTGCCATCCCGCAAGGTTGCGATTTTAGTCACTGCATTGGTGTTGATATTAAAGCGCCAAATATTGCCATTCAGGTCGCCGCCATAGACATTTAATGCTGTGTTATTTTCAAACATTTGATCAGCATAGCCGGATATTTTGGCCAGACCACTCGGATTACCGGCACTGCCCTCCCCGGTCGAGAGCGTTTTCAATAATGCTCCGCTATTGGCATCTAATACATATAAATAGCCGCCACCATCGCCGCTCGGGCTATTGTTCACAAACGTACCATCATTCAATTTGCGGGCATAGCTACCGTTGTTATAACCGGATGTCACCACCACCACCCAGCGACCATCTTGCATTTTAGTCACCACCGGGTTGCCAAAGGTATACCCCAAGTTGCTATTGGTGCCAGAAGGTTGTGCATAAAATTCCCACAACAATACGGGGGAGGTCGGCGTTGTCACGTCAAGCGCAAAGTAACCACGACCGCCGCCATTCAAACCAGACACCAATATCGTCCGCCATACCGCATTGCTGCCGGTACACCCAGAGATACACACATCCGCGACCACTGGGCTACCATTGACATAGTTGGTGTGATAATTGGAGCCATATTCTTTATCGGCCAAGTTCGCCAGGTTTGCGATCACCGGCGTAGGGATAAACGCCCACATCTCATTGCCGTTGGTCGCATTAAATGCGTGCAACATGCCATCATTGGCACCGACATACACGGCTGGGGTGCGGTTAGCTGTAGAAGCCTTATAAACTTTATAGTTCGCATCCAGATAGCCCGCGTTCGAGGTTTTAAAGTAGGCTGGCCGTGACTGCGAAATGTCGCCCAACACTGACTGACGCTCTCGGAACAACCTGTTGTCAGACTGGCTATTTAAACTACTATCTTCATAAGTTTTGTTGCCTCTCAGGTAATCAACCAGTTTGTTGACCTTTGCCGCGTCGGTAATTCTTTTGTCAGATGCTGGCAAGCCCTGCATTTGACTGAGGGCCAGATATCCGTTTGTCAGCGCTGTGACATGTTGTGTTGGCAAATTGCCCGCATCGAAAGACACCAGCGCATTGTTGCTATTGAAGAATATATTTCTGCCAGAGCTTAGCTGGCTTCTTAACTTACCGGTGCAGCTGCTTGCAATCTGCACATAGCAAGAGGTCGGCTCACTAAAATTTAAAGCAGCCCCCAACGCGCCTCTGGCACCATCGCAGCCTGATTGATCCGAATTGGTCGTTTTGCAATACAAATTACCATCTGGGCCGGTGTAAGAAGTTGCGGGGGTGGTACAAGCATCGGCAGCCACATTTTCAACGCACCACACTGCAGACTCTGAGGTTTGCAATGAAGTGGTATTGACGGTACGCGCTTCGAGGTTGCCGGTCCATTTTACCGATTGATAACTGGCAACATACTGAAAGTTATCACCATTGGTCGGTGCCAGACTGCTGGCCGCCGCAGCCGCACTTGCGCCCTGAATCGATTTGATTTCAGACAAGCCTTTGGCTAAAGACTCTCGCAACAGTTTAGGGTTGCTCGCGCTGTAATACGTGCCACCTGCATTCACTGCTGCATGCCATAAGTCATCAATGCGCGTGCCATCCTCATTCGCAGTTGGATCAGGCCAGTTTTTTTGCATTGGATTGGAATTGAGCGCTTTGTAATCGCCAGCCATCTGATTTTTATAATCATCGGTATAGACCAAGGTACCATCAATGCCCAAGCCCAAGGTCATGGTGACCATGTTTTGTTTAGGGTAATCATTGGCTGTGCCGCAGACAGAGGACCCCAAAGTACCTGTGCAATTTGAAAATGTGCTGTCACGCATGTCTGTATCGTAAAAATACTTAGCGGTGTCCGCGAGCGTGTTGGATTTATTACTGCTGTCAAACTGTGGCGGCAGTGTGCTCCCACTATCCTGGTTGCCGATCGCTGTGCCATCAATGCGCGTGGGAGCGCTGGAATCGTTCCAATAGCCATCGGTGGTGAGCAAGGTAAAATTAGACTGACAGGCATATTGCATTGGGTCATCATTGCCCAATGTTTTTTTACCGGCAAAGTGGCGCCCAACGCTAGACAGTGCCGTGCGCAACGGTGTGCCACCACTCGGTGACACCGCAAATAACTTTTGATACCAAGACTGCTTTTGGCTAGCATTATAGGGTGCGATAGCCAGATAGTTGGATCCTGGATTGTTGATCGTTACCAGTCCGACCCGATAACGCGCATCCAAGGCCTTGAACGCTTGGCTGGCAGCCGTTTTCATCGATTGAATCCGAGTACGATAGTAGGCCCACCAATTGGCAAAGTTAGTCATTTCTTCGGTGTAGGTGCAAGCGCTTACACTGATACAATCGGCTCTATCCACAGCTTTTACCGATTTACCGGGTGCAACATACGGTACGTCACTCGCAATGCGCACATAAACCAGACTACCGGGGATATCGCTAGTCGTGTTGGTATTCAACTGCGCGCTAAAATTGCCCCCTGTCATGGTCACCTGAATAGGCGAGGTCGCATTAATTGGCTCCCCCGCAGGTGTGGTAATAGTTAATGTATTACTGCCCGGAGAAGGCACCGTATTCCCGCCAAGGGTACAATTGCCCGACATCGTGCTGGATCGGCAAATCGCGCTACGCACCGCACTGGTGAGGTTATTACTATTATCAAAAGAACCAGCCGATACGGGGGCTGACAAAATCTCCATATTATTGATTTTGATACTTTGCACCTGCGCATTATTGCTCGTTTTATTAAAAGTTAAGGTGTACGTCGCAAACGGTCGACGCAAATTTGTGTAGGTGTTACCCGTATCATTCACCGTAGTGCTGGCATTACGGATTTTCTGACAGCGCCAAGACGCATTGGTAGAAAGATTGCGTCTGTTGGCCGCAGTATTGGAGTTACACCAGCGGATAGGGGCTGGATAAGGATAGGCTGCGCTTTCAGTTTTTGCGATTACACAACTCGTTAAAGCGGGCGTGGAGCAATACTCCCCAGGAATATACGCATAATAGGCTGCTACTGACCGCAAATCGGTGGTGCCATTTTTGGTGGCGCCTTGATCATTCACCTCATTGGCCACTGCCGCAAAATTGGTTTGATTGGCCATGCTGGCCCCGGTTGAGGTCAGCGGCGGGCTGTACTGCACCTCCGGGTTGTAATATTGCGTGTTGTAGTCAGCATTGCTAAACAACCAGTCTGAGGAGGAGTTTGCCCAGTCTGGCGCAAAATCCCAAGCCATACTGCCTGAGTTATCCAGCACAAACATCAAGTTTGGTTTGACATCTGAAGTGCCGGAGGTCTGCAACGGCAAAGTGGCCAAATCCAAAAATTCTGCCTGCAACAACCCAGGCAACAATAACCCCATCCATAACAGCTTTTTAGTCCAAGATTGGCTTGTCATTTTTCCACCTATTTAGTTGGAGACAAAAGATTGCATAAAAGTGATCGTATTTTTCGGCCCGGCAATGCGCAACGTAATACGATACAAAGGAGAATCTGCGCTGGCGATACATTGCTTGAACAACTCGAGATTGTTGACGTTGTGTGAGCAGTTTTCACCGTTACTTGGTGAACTGGCCATCATGCAGCGCGATGCGTCGCTAATGGCATTGCCTGCATTGATTTCAGCATCCGTGTAGCTGCACATGCGCTCGACCACATACCGGATTTCGTTGCCCTGACGATCAATCCCATTTCGAATTTCATCATTGCCATCGGTCTGGGTGGGGGCAAGTCGACTGTTGGCATCGCTCCAGGTCATGGTGGTTAAACGACTACCGTCACACACCAGCGCATTGGGTTGCACGTCAAATTGACTGCAACTGGCGTAATAGCCTTGCGCAGGCTGATGGTTAATGCTCGCGGCCAAGGTGATACTTTTAGCCACATTCTGCGCAATGCCTTCCAACGCCACATTGGTGGCCGTGCTAGCTGACTGCCTAAACACCATATTGCCGGATAACAACGCATTGGTATCGACACTGCGAATTAAAGCCACCCCTGCGATCGACATCACAGCGAGTGCCAACAAGGCAAAAAACAGCACGATGCCCGTCTGGCGCAGCAGCGGTTTGGGTGTGCTTGCAGCGTGTAAAGGGCTATAAGGCATCACGGTTCCAAATAATATTTCTGAGCGGAATAGTGGCTTCAAAGGTGCGGTAACGGTAGCGCTGCCAGTTCGGCACGGCAGATAAATCCACACTGGCAGGATTCGCATCCGCTTGCCAAATGCACACCCTGCTCACCCCAGCAGCGCTGCCATTACAAGCTTGGCTCACGGTGTTTTTTTGCAAATTGCCATCGCGTGCCACCACGGCGATACGAATCGCCCGAATCCGGTTGCGGTCCAGCAACACCATAGCCGGGCCATAAATGCCAGTGGCGTCTACCCATTGATCGACACGATTCAGATAAGCGGCCGCCGTGGCGCCAGTGGCCGTGGGATCTGGGGTATTGGTGACCCCATATTGCGCTTGCAACGACACAATATCACTGGCGACCGGCACGGCTGCACTGTTAGGGAAAGGTGCGGTGCCGGCGGTGCCGCCCGTGCGACTCAGCTCTAATGCAGCATTAACCGTATATTCGTATTGATTCCATGCCCCGAGGCAAGAGAACCGGACCCAATCAGCGCCATTCAGGTTCACCACTGGGTTGGCGGTCGGCGTCGTATTGATCTCGGCGAGTGTATTGATGGTACGGTCCGCATTGAGCGATTGTAGACGGCCCAAACTGCAGCTGGGATTTGCAGGCGTTTGATGAAACAGCACCACATCGTTTGGTTGACACCCAATCAAGCGCCCATCTAAGGCCGGCGCGGTCATCGTACCTGTCGCACGTAAAGAAGCGCCACCGCTGGCTGGGTTACCATAACGGATGCGCACGATGTCATTGCCAGCGCCCCCATCGACCAGCACGACGGGTGACAGATTGATGATCACCCCCGCTTGATTAATGGAGGTGTCGATCGGGCACAACAAAGGTGAAGGATCGCTGCTGTTATACAAAGGCAAGCCGAAGCCGGCATTTTGTGCATCGCGCTGTAAGTAGTACATCGCTAACATACCGCTCGACTGTGCGTCAGCGCCGCCAGCAATCACGCGCTTACGCGCTTCAAAACCACTAAATAAATTACTAATCGCCAACGTAGCAACCAAACCAATTGCCATCCCGACGAGCAACTCGACCAAGCTTAGGCCAGATTGAAAGCGATAACGCGCGATACGCTGAAACATTGGCATAGGCTTCATCATGGCATCACGTCAAACAAATAACTTGATGCATTGACCTGATGGCGGTTGCCACCAGGGACTTGCCAGCCGACTGTCACCGTTACCATGGTGTTCGTCAAAGCTGAAAATGTCAGCGTGCCGTTAGGCAACTGGGTTTTAATTCTTTCTTTGTCTACTTGCGTAATATAATTCGCTGCATCTCCGCCATAGGCCATCATGTTTGCAATATGGGTTTGTGCGATCAGCTGCGCCTCCGCACGGTAGCGGTTATCGCTGCTATTTTTGACCATGGCACTTTGCAAGCCCACCAGCGCCAGCACCCCCATACTAAAAATCACCAGTGCCACCATGGCCTCGATCAACACCGAGCCGTGTTGATGCCCATTGGGTGAGGCCCCACTCCGGGCCACTCTTTGAAGATTTAACATGCTCTTGCATCCCCCGTTGCCGTCACCGTCGGATCACACACTCTGGCATTGCCGCCTGCCGCCAACACAACGCGTAACGCCCTGCGCTCTTCATTTTTGACTTGGCTATTGCTGATATTCACCACGGTCAAGCCAACCGCCGTCGCGGGGTCGCGCGTGCCAAAGCCGCTAAACACCGCCGTGCTGTTATCAGCCGAGACGGTAATATTGGTTGAAGAACCTTCGGTGGCGTTTTTCTGTGTAATGGTCGATGGACAAATACTCGTCACTGTGACGCAACCAATTTGCCAAGCACTATCGCTTTGCAACGTAAATTTCACGCGGGCATTGCGCTTGATGGCTTCCATTCTGGCTTGCTGCAAACCACTGTGGATAGACTCGGCCACTGTACGAATCTGGGCGTTACCGATGCCGGTTTGAAACGCTGGAATAGCCACGCTCGACACCGCGACCAACACGACCATGGTCACGACTAATTCGATTAATGAGAATCCCTTTTGATGCATGAACGCCAATGCTTTAATTAACAAGTGCCAGAAGAGGACGTCAGCCAACAGGTGGCGCCCGTAGTGCCATCAAACGTTGAAGACTTGGCGTTATCCTGATTCACGGTGAAATCAAAATTGCCCATATTCTGCGCTGCGCGACCAGCCGCCCTTAGGGTGTAGGTCGTTGCAGACTGATTTTCCACACTGTAGTCAAAATATTTAGCATCGCTTGGCACACAAGCAAAGCCAACATAGGTAAAGTTATCTTGAAAAAATTGCTCAGCCTGCACGCGGCAATTGGCTAAGTTAGAGGGCGCCTCTATTGAGTTGCCGCTTTTGATGTAATCCTGATACCCGGGCACAGCAATACTGGCCAACAGGCCCATAATCGCCACCACCACCATCACTTCAATCAGATTAAATCCATGTTGATTTGGGCACTTCATGATCAAACCCCTTTTTAGATAGGCTTATCATGCAAACTGTCTCTTGTCATGTCCAGCAGCAACCGACCAGTGGTTGAAATTCGCCGACAAGCGGTGAAGCAATGAAAGGCAGGCGTGCCTAGTCATGAGTCCTCTCGGTTTAATGGTAAAATATGAGTTAATTGATATTGGACTGTGCATGATGCTTTCTTTCTGGATGAGATTACTAGCCGCTGCCCTTTTGGTGGCTCAACTAAGCGCATGCGGTCTCAAGGGAGAGTTGTATATTCCCGAGCGCCAATATCCGCAAACCCCTCAACAAGATAAGTCCTCATCGTGACCACGCCTTCTACACACCCTTTTTCTATCCAACACGACTTGCTACATGCAGAAAATGTCGCTTTGCGTGACATCGCGCGTCAGCATGAAACACCTACTTATGTTTACTCGCGCGCGGCACTCACTCAGGCGTTTGAGCGCTTTCAAGCCGGCTTGATCGGTCAAAACCACCTAATCTGTTTCGCCGTGAAAGCCAACCCTAGCTTGGCCATTTTGAATCTGTTTGCCAGATTAGGCGCCGGCTTCGATATCGTGTCCGGCGGCGAATTGGCGCGGGTATTGGCAGCGGGTGGCGACCCGAAAAAGGTCGTATTTTCTGGCGTGGGTAAATCGCATGCGGAGATTCAGGCAGCGCTCGAAGCAGGGATTTTTTGCTTTAACGTAGAGTCTGCCAATGAGCTAGATCGTATCCAAGAGGTGGCTGCGCGTCTTGGCAAAACAGCCCCAGTGTCGTTGCGCGTCAACCCGAATGTAGACGCCAAAACACACCCCTATATTTCTACCGGCCTCAAAAATAATAAATTTGGCGTCGCATTTGAAGATGCATTGCGCTTATACGAAAAAGCGGCGCAGTTGCCTAATATTGACGTGCATGGCGTGGACTGCCACATCGGCTCACAAATTACCGAGCTTTCACCTTTTCTCGATGCGCTAGACAAAGTACTTGGCTTGGTGGATGCCTTGGCGGCAAAAGGTATTCATATCCAACATATTGATGTGGGCGGTGGCGTCGGCATTACTTATAACGACGAAACGCCGCCAGATTTTGCCGCCTATACTGCAGCCATTTTACAAAAGCTGGCTGGGCGAGACGTCAAAGTGCTATTTGAACCTGGCCGTGCGTTGGTGGGTAACGCGGGGGTTTTACTGACTAAAGTGGAGTATCTCAAGCCTGGCGAAAGCAAAAATTTTGCGATCGTCGACGCGGCGATGAACGACCTGATGCGCCCGGCGCTTTACGATGCATATCACAACATCACCGCCATTGCCCCCTCAACGGCGCAGGCGCAGGTGTATGAAATTGTCGGCCCGGTGTGTGAGAGTGGCGACTTTTTAGGGCACGATCGCAGCTTGGCCATTGCAGAAGGCGATTATTTGGCCATTCACTCCGCCGGGGCCTATGGGATGAGCATGGCTAGCAACTACAACACTCGCGCACGCGCCGCTGAGGTATTGGTCGACGGTGCTGAGGTACATGTCATCCGTGCGCGCGAGCAAATTGCTGACCTGTTTAAACTTGAGCGCACGCTGCCATAACAAGCGACCGCGCCCAACAAAAAACCGAAGCGACAAGCTTCGGTTTTTTTATTGCGCAATCGAGAGATTAATCAAAAATTACGGTTTTGTTCGCATAGAGCAAAATGCGGTGCTCAATATGCCAGCGCACCGCTTTGGATAACACAATCCGCTCAAGGTCACGGCCTTTTTGAATCAAGTCCTCGACTTGGTCGCGGTGTGAAATGCGCGCCAAATCCTGTTCAATAATCGGGCCTTCGTCCAACACTTCAGTCACGTAATGACTGGTCGCACCAATCAGCTTCACACCGCGCTCAAAGGCGCGGTGATAAGGCCGTGCGCCAATAAAAGCCGGCAAGAACGAGTGATGAATATTGATGATTTTTTGTGGATAACGGGCGACAAAGTCGGGCGACAAAATCTGCATGTAACGCGCCAGCACAATCAAATCCACCCCGTATTGATCAAACAGCGCAAACTGCTGGGCTTCAACTGCGGCCTTGGTGTCTTTGCTCATCGGCAGATAATGAAAATCAATGCCGTAAAATGCGGCCAGCTTTTCAGTATCGCGGTGGTTACTGATAATCAACGGAATTTCACAAGCCAATTCGCCACTATGATGCCGGTGCAGCAAATCCACCAAGCAATGATCGTACTGCGACACCATGATGGCCATGCGGATTTTTTGCTCGGACAGTTTGAGTTGCCAAGTCATCTCAAACCGCTGTGCAATCGGCGCAAAGGCTTGCTCAAAGTCTGACACGGCAACGTTAAAATTGCTGAGATCCCACTCCACCCGCATCAAAAACAGATTATTTTCCGCATCCTGATGCTGGTCTGCGTGTAAAATATTGGCATTGTGCTCATACAAAAATTGCGCAATCGCCGCCACAATCCCTTTGGTATCCGGGCAGGTAATCAGCAAAGTAGCAGTGTTTTTCATAACTTGGGCTTTAAACGAGCAACAAAAATACTGATTATACCTGATGCCTGCCAGACCTTGTGGTCGACGGCGCAAATGCCGCTGCCCTTACGGAATTGAATTATGCAAACAACGGATTCACCTGATATTGTCCTGGCAAACCCGCGTGGTTTTTGCGCCGGGGTTGACCGCGCCATTATTATTGTCGAACAAGCGTTAGAAAAATTCGGTGCACCGATTTATGTGCGCAATGAGGTCGTACACAACAAGTTTGTGGTCGGCCAACTCCGAGACAAAGGGGCGATTTTTGTCGATGAACTTGAAAAAATTCCGGCGGGCAGCATCGTGATTTTTAGTGCGCATGGCGTCTCTAAGGCCGTGCGCGCAGAGGCCGAGTCTCGCGGCCTGACTGCGTTTGATGCAACCTGCCCACTGGTGACCAAAGTGCATATTGAAGTCGCTAAAATGCGCAAAGATGGCCTAGAAATCATCATGATCGGCCATAAAGGCCATCCTGAAGTCGAGGGCACTATGGGTCAATCTGAGGCGGGAATGCACCTGGTGGAGACACCAGCAGACGTCAATACACTGCAAGTGGCGGATGCCGACAAACTGGCTTTTGTGACACAAACGACCCTGTCGGTGGATGATGCGACGCAGGTGATCGATGCCCTGAAAGCACGTTTTCCCAATATTAAAGCACCAAAAAGTGACGACATTTGCTATGCCACGCAAAACCGTCAGGATGCGGTCAAAATTATGGCCAAAGACTGTGACCTAGTCATTATTGTCGGCTCGCCGAATAGTTCAAACTCCAATCGCTTGCGTGAAGTTGCTAAAAATCAGGGCGTAGAAGCGTATATGGTAGACAACGCCAGTCATTTAAAAGCCGAGTGGCTGCAAGGCAAAAAAAAGATCGGCATCTCGGCAGGGGCGTCTGCGCCAGAAGTGCTGGTGAAAGAAGTCATTGCAGCCCTGCAAACCATGGGCGCGGCTAAAGTAGAAGAATTACAGGGCGTGGTTGAAAATGTCGTGTTTCAATTACCGAAAAATCTGGTCAACGCTGAGAAACGCAACTAAGAATGCCAGCTGGATGCACGCTGAAAGGGTTCTTGAGCTGAGGCGTCTCCGCTGTAAGCAGGCAAAAAAAACCCAAGCTCGAAAGCTTGGGACAAGCAATATCCTCGGGAAAGGATAATCGGGGATTTGACGCAGTGGTTGTACAACCACCATTTCGATTCATACATTTTGGAGACAGCAAGGTCATGCAACCTGCAAGTCGCATGACTACTCTTTAACTGCATGAATTGTGCCAAGTCCCCGACCTCAGTAACCCATTGATACTTATAAAATTTATTTTCATAATCTTTATTTGTATTTATAAATGGTTGCTTTAAACCACCACTTTGGTTTTTTTAAGCCATTGTAGGTTTGGGCCGACACACATCTGAAAATAGCGGAAACAGCAAAGGGAGTAACAAACATTTTGACTACCCATAATGGCTTCCGACATGCTTTCACGCTATCTAATAGTACGCCTAATATTGATGACAATATTGGTTCGCACACAGTCATAGACAATCGGGCGTTGTTTATAGACAATACCTGAATGACACAACAATACAAAACCCCCGTTTCAGCCCTTATTTTGATTTACACGCTCGATTTACAAGTATTGTTAATGGAGCGCGCAGACAGGGTCGGCTTCTGGCAATCGGTGACCGGCAGTCTCGAGGCTGGCGAAACCCCTTACCAAGCCGCGATTCGAGAGGTCAAAGAAGAAACTGGGCTGGATGCGCTGGCGTACGACTTTCAGGACTGGCAAATCAGCAATGTCTACGAAATTTATCCGCACTGGCGCCATCGTTATGCGCCGGGTGTCATTGAAAATACCGAGCATCTGTTCGGGTTATGCCTCCCCTCGCCACTGCCCGTCACACTCGCCCCGAACGAACATACCCGCTATGAATGGGTAGACTGGCGTGTCGCCGCACAAAAAGTATTCAGCTGGACCAATGTCGATGCCTTGCATCGCTTAGGCGCAAAACACCATCAAGTTTTAACCGGCACGAATATGATTGGGATTCAGTCTAATCAGCTGTAAAATAACGTTTTTATCGTACCGGGCTTGGCCCATCCACTTTAAGCATGCAAACAGCCACCATCCAATTTGATAAATTTCAGGCCGCCAAGGACGATGATTGTCAGGCGCGCATTCTGGCAGCCCGCGAAAAGCTGGGCAAACGACTGGTGATTCTGGGTCACCACTATCAGCATGAGAGCGTTTATCGCCATGCTGACTACACGGGTGACTCACTCAAGCTCTCTAAATATTGTGACAGCTTGGATGCCGAATATATCGTCTTTTTAGGGGTGCATTTCATGGCCGAAGTGGCGGATATTTTGAGCCGTCCCGAGCAAATTGTCGTGCTGCCTGACCTTGCTGCCGGTTGTTCGATGGCAGATATGGCCAACTTGGCTAAAGTGGAACGTAGCTACCGTGAGCTGAGCAAGGTACTCGACTTTGATCAAACCATCACGCCGGTCACTTACATCAACTCCGCGGCGGACTTAAAAGCGTTTTGCGGCGAACACGGTGGCATCGTTTGTACCAGCACCAATGCACCAAAAATCCTCGAATGGGGATTTAGCCAACGCGAAAAGATTCTGTTCTTCCCCGACCAACACTTAGGTCGCTGGAGTGGTTACAAAATGGGGATTCCGTTGGAACAAATGCCGGTATGGGATCCAGATCTGCCAATGGGCGGCCTGACTGCGCAACAAATCAAAGACGCCAAGATTCTGCTATGGAAAGGCCATTGTTCGGTGCACCAGATGTTCCGCAAACAAAACATTGACCAATTTCGAGCCCAGCACCCAGACGGCAAGGTGATTTCACATCCTGAAACCGCGTTTGAAGTGTGTATCAACTCAGACTACGTAGGCTCGACCGAATATATCCTACGCACAGTGAGTGAAGCCGAGCCGGGCAGCAAATGGCTGGTAGGCACCGAATTAAATCTAGTCACACGTCTTGCCGACGAGATGAAACCGCAAAACAAACTGGTGCAGTTTATGAGTCACGTTGTATGCGAATGCTCGACCATGGCGCGTATCGATCCGCAGCACTTAGCCTGGTGCCTAGAAAACCTGGCTGAGGGCAATATCGTCAACCAGATCAAAGTGCCCGAACACGAAGCCAAACTCGCCAAACTCACCCTGGATAGAATGCTGGCAGTCTCATAATGGCTGATTGCCCATTGTGCCAAACCAGCCCGCACGACCTATTGTGGCAAGATGACTTTTGCCGGGTGGTCTTGTTACAGGATGCAGACTATCCAGCCTATTGCCGCATTGAGCTATTGGCGCATATCAAAGAAATGACCGACCTGCCGCCTGCACAACGCGCGCGGACGATGAAAGTGGTGTTTGCGGTCGAAACAGCCATACGTGAAGTGATACAGCCGGACAAAATCAACTTGGCCAGCTTGGGCAACAAAACGCCACATTTGCATTGGCATGTGTTACCCAGGTTCGAAGGTGATAGACACTTCCCCAATAGCCACTGGGGAGCGCCCATGCGGGATTCCGAGGCGCAGCCACTGACCGAGGCGGTCAGGGATGCATTGCAGCGGGTGGTGACTGAGCGGGTTAAATGCGCGCTTGAAAGCTAGCCCTGCTGCTTGCGCATGCCTGCCGCCGCTAGCTATGCCGCCTGACCAATCTGCCCACACCCCGCAACCAGCCCAACAAATCATCCACATAGGTATATAACACCGGAATCACCACCAGACTGAGCAAGGTGGAGGTGATGAGGCCACCAATCACGGTGATCGCCATCGGTGCACGGAAGCTGGGGTCTGCGCTCCAACCAAGCGCGATTGGCATCATGCCGGCCGCCATGGCGATGGTGGTCATGACAATCGGCCTTGCACGTTTATGGCAACCATCAATAATGGCGTCAAATCGGTTCAACTGGCGTTCTTTGCGCGCCATAATCGTGTATTCAACCAACAAAATGGAGTTTTTGGTCACCACCCCCATCAGCATTAACAAGCCAATCACACTTGGCATGGAGAAACTATTGTGCGTGACCAGCAGCGCGAAAAAGGCACCGCCCAAGGACAAGGGCAAGGCGCCGAGAATAGTCACTGGTTGTAAAAAGTCACCAAACAGTAATACCAGCACCACGTAAATGCACATGATGCCAATAATCATCGCACCACCAAAGCTGTTAAACAATTCATTCATGCGCTTGGCGTCGCCCGCTTCCAGCTGTCTGACGCTGGGCGGCAGATTTTGCATCGCAGGGAGTTGTTGGACTTCACGCAATACTTCGCCAATCTGACGCTTGTTCAACTCAATATCAAAGGTGACATTACGCATGCGGTCCATGCGGTCAATCTGCTGCGGCCCACTCCCCATCCGCACGGTGGCGACCGTTTGTAAACTCACACTTCCATTGCGGGCAGGCACGCGCAGTTGTGCGATCTCTTGCAGACTGGTGCGCACGCTAGGGCCTAAACGCACCCGAATCGGCACCTGACGCTGCGGCAAATTTAATTTTGGCATGGTGTTGGTGAAGTCGCCAGACGTCGCCACACGGATGACTTGTGCGATGGACTCTACGGTCACCCCTAACTCGGCTGCCTTGTCGATATCTGGAATAATCTGCACCTCAGGCCGTTGTAAACTGGCGCTAGAAGTGATGTTGCCTAGGCCTTTTAAGGTGCGTAATTGTTGCTGCAATTGCTGGCTAGCGCTGGTGAGGGCGTTCGCATCATCACTGGCCAGCGTGATTTGCAGTTTTTCACCCGATTCGCCAATCCCCACGGTGACCCGCGCCCCTGGCAATCGCTGCAGTCGTTCGCGCAAGTCGGCTTCAATATCAGATTGTTTTTGCTTGCGCTGGCTGCGATCAGTCAAACTAATGACCAAGCTGCCTTTACGCACATCGGTGCTGTTACGCGAGGCATTGGGACCGCCACCGCCAGTGCTGGCGGTGCCTGCCGCGCTAAAGACGGCCTTGACTTCAGGATGTTGTTTGACGATTTGCTCTGCCATTTGCATCACTTGTCGCGTTTGCGCTAAAGGTGTACCCGGCTGTAACTCAATATTTACCTTGGTCTGGCTGCTGTCAGAGGAGGGCACAAAGCCTTTGGGCAACAATGGCATCAGGCTGAGCGAGCCCACAATAAACAGCACAAAGCCCACCATCACCGTTTTACGATAGCGTAAACACCAAGTGACCCAGCGCAAGTACACACGCATCGCTGTGCCATCTTGGGCTTCTTGCACCGGATGCGGCTTCAAGAGGTATGCCGACATCATCGGCGTCAGCAGTCGTGCGACCACCAAGGAGCCCATGATGGCAATCGCTGCCGTGATGCCAAACTGTTTAAAAAATTTACCAGGAATCCCCCCCATGAATGCGGTGGGTAAGAAAATTGCCACCAAGGTAAATGTGGTCGCAATCACGGCAAAACCAATTTCGTCAGCCGCCTCCATCGCGGCCTGATAAGGGGTTTTGCCCATCCGCAGGTGACGCACAATGTTTTCAATTTCAACAATCGCGTCATCGACCAATATCCCCACCACCAAAGCCATCGCTAGCAAGGTGAGTACGTTGAGCGAAAAACCAAAATACTGCATAAAGGCAAAAGTGGGGATCATGGACAAGGGTAAGGCGACTGCTGCAATCAGGGTCGCTCGCCAATCCCGCAAAAACCACCACACTACTAAAATCGCCAATAAGGCACCTTCATACAATAAATGCATGGAGCCTTCGTAGTTGTCTTCCACCGGTTTGACCATGTTAAAGGCTTCAATGATGCTCACTTGCGGATGCAACTGCTTAAACTTGACCAAGGCCGCACGCACCTCTTTAGCAACCGTAACCTCACTGGTGCCTTTGCTGCGCGTGATTTCAAAGCGGATCACCGGCTTGCCATCATAACTGGCATAGGTAGTGCGTTCGGCGTAAGTATCCAGCACCTCGGCGACCTGCATCAGCTTGATATGACGGCCATCCCCCAGCGGAATATCAAGCTGTCGGACTTCATCCGCGCTATGCAAAGCACCTAGCGTGCGTACAGATTGAATATTGTCTCCGATATCGCCACGTCCGCCAGAAGCGTCCTGCTGCACACGCTTGAGCTGTGCCGATACATCACTGACATCTACGCCTAAACCCGCCATCAAGGTGGGATCCAGATTGACTTGCACCTCGCGGTCTACGCCGCCGGTGCGCGTGATTTTGCCAACGCCATTGACTGCCAGCATGGCTTTGCTGACCTCATTGTCGACAAACCATGACAGCTCGCCTTCATCCATATTTGGCGCCGAGGCGACATAGGTCAAAATCGCACCGCCAGAAGTGGTTAACTTAGATACGGTGGGCGTTGTCACAGCAGCAGGCAGTTCTGAGCGTGCGCTATCGACCGCATTGCGTACCAGGTTCAACGCCTCTTCGCTGTTGGTATCAATCGTAAACTGCACCGCGATACTGACACTGCCATCTGTGATGGTGGTCGTCATGTGCTCAATCCCACCGATGGTCGCTATCTTGTCTTCAATCTTACGGGCGACTTCGGTTTCGAGTTGCGGCGGTGCAGCACCTTCAAGCGTAGCCGCAACCGTAATGACTGGTAACTCGATATCCGGAAAGTTTTGCTTGCCTAACTGGTTCAGGGATTTCAGACCAAGCACACTCAATACCAAAAACAGCAAAATAGCCGGCACCGGGTGACGAATTGACCAAGCAGAAAAATTCATTGTTATACTCCGCGCTTGGCCAGGACGACCACGCTCACCGTATCACCATCATTTAAAAAGGCGCCACCACTCAACACCAACGAGGCTTCGGCAGCCACCCCACTGAGCAATTCGATCAACTCGCCGCGCGTGCGACCGGTTTGCACCTTGCGCTGAATTACTTTGCGCAGGCCTCGGCTGTCTGCAGGGGTCAACTCAAACACATAAGCAAAGCCATCACGGTAGGTCACCGAGCCCAAGGGTACCGCAATGCCCTGTTGCTGACCAATATCTACCTGACCTTGCACATACATGCCGGGTTTGGCACTGTCTTTGGGGATATCCACATACACCAAGGCATTGCGTGTATTGCTGTCAACCGTCGGTGAAATCAGGCGTACCTTACCGATGACGCTTTTGTCGCCGGACAACCGCAAGCGCACAGCTTGGCCCGCATGCAATGCGTTTTGCTGATCTGCATTGATCTCACCCCGCCACTCAATGCGGCCCTGGCGCACCAACCGGAACAACTCTGTGCCCGCAGACACCACATTGCCCAGATTGGCTGAGCGAGATGAAATCACACCATCGTCTGGAGCCACCACTTTGGTTTGACGTAAGCGGATTCTTTGGTTTTCCAGCTCTGCTTCAGACAAGGCTAAATTCGCTTTGGCCGTTTGTTCAGCAATCACGTATTCATTAATTTTTTGCGCAGACAAGGCACCACTGTCTTTAATTTCACGCGCGCGGTCGGCATTACTTTTTGCCTCGGCCAAGGCCGCTTTATCTTTTTCAACGGTGGCGAGTTGTTTTTGTAAATCTGCTTTAACTGTCTCATCGGCTAGCAAGATGAGAGGCTGGCCTTTGCTCACCTGGGCCCCCACATCAGACAACACTTGTTGAATGCGCAAACCAGTGATTTCTGCACTCACCAAGGCTTCTTGCCATGGAAAAATACTGCCATTCATTTCGAGTGTCTTCGGCCATTGCACGATGGCCGGCCGTGTCATTTCGACACTCAATGCCGCTTTGGTCGTCTGGCCGGGGGTGTTTGACTGATTTGTCGTTTGGCGCTGGTCGCGTTTTTCCGCTAACTTCGTCTGATGCAAGGGATGTTGCCAAAACCAGAAGCTGAGCCCGACCAACAATGCCGCCACTAATAAAAATGTAATCTTTTTTGTCCGTTGATTTGCCATGCTTCTTACCTTTTTTCGATGGGTTTCAGTGGCGGTTTAACCGTATTCTGCGTTTCCAGCCAATCGCCGCCAAATGCCTTATATAAGGCGATCCACTGAAGGACGCGATTTTTTTGCTGCGTAATCAAATTCAACTCAGCTGTGATTTTTTGGCGACGCGCATCTTCAAGCGAGAGCAAATCTAGGCCCCCAGACTTCCAGTTGATTTCTGCGGCTGAAAAATATTGCTGATATTGTTGGGCACTCGCCTGCTCAGACTGCGCACGACGACTTGCACTATTCAGATTGACCAAGGCCTGCTCGACCTCTTTCACCGCATTGCGCACATCTTGTTGATAAGTGGCCAATAGGCTATCAAAATTAGCACGGGCTTCAGCCAGATCAGCGCGCAAAGTGCCTCCATCAAAAATCGGCAATTTCAGGCTAGGGCCATACGACCAGGAGTCGGTGCGCGTGACCGTGCCATTAAAGTTGGTCCGGCGATAGCCAATTGAGCCCGTGAGGCTCAAACTCGGGTAAAGCTGGGCTTTCGCCACACCAATGTTGGCACTTGCTTCAGCCAGATTGCGCTCATCGATTGCCAAATCGGGCCGACGCACCAGCAACTGCGCTGGCAAGGTCTCGACGTCAAACATGGCGGGTTGTGGCAATGTTTGCGGCCCCTGCGCCAATTGCATGCGCAAGCTGGCTTCGGGCTGATTGGTTAAAGCGACCAGCGCTTTGATCAGGCCGTCACACTCTGCTTGCTGACCATCCAGCGTCGATTCACTGGCGCGCGTGGCCGCCTCGGCTAACGCCAAATCTGCTGGCGCAGTAAAGCCTGCTTTGGCAGAAATGCCGGTTAAGCGCGCTGTTTCTGCCCGCGAATCCAAGGCTTGTTTTAATGCAGCCACCGAGGCCTGACAAGCGCGATAATTCACATAATTATTTGCGACTTCAGCCGCTAGGGTCAGGCGCGCATCATGCCATGCAATTTTCTTGGCCTCGAGCTGTGCTTTGGCTGCTTGTTTGGCCGCTTTTACCTTACCAAACAAATCGAGCTCCCAACTCGCATCCAACGAAATCGAGTCGACCTCAATGGTGCTGGCTGGAAAAGCGCCGCCGCCGCCGCCTTTGCTTTTGTTGATGCTGCTGGTGCTAGAGAGGTCAGGAATCCCTTGCGCCCGGGTAGACTGCACATTCGCACGCGCCACCCGGATATTTGCCAGGGCAATGTCTAGTGAGGGATTATCCTGCTGCGCATCAGCCAACAGTTGGTCTAACACCGGATCATGAAACTGTGCCCACCAATTTTTCAGCCCGTTCACAGAGCCGTCATGCGGGCGTGGCGTTTGCCATTGTGCCGGGGTGGCTAAAGGCGGGCGAATATATTCATCAATCACCGAGCAACCAGCCAGCGGTAATAATAACCACCACCAGTGCTTTATATTAATGCCCAACATTTTGCGGCTCCATTCCCTGCAACCCCTTTAAAAACAATTGCACAACAAATTGAATATGCGCTTCAACATCCCAATCGGCAGGCTGCATGCCAAACAAAGCCCTTCTTCTAGGCCCAGATATCAATAGCTCGCAATAGGACTCTGCCGCCAGCAGAAAATTCTGTTCGGGCAGCTGTCCCTTGCGCGCATAGGTGCTAAAAACGTCTGCCAACATTTGATGGATACGCTCGGGGCCCACCACTGTCATCGCCCGCGATAGCTCTGGCAAATGGGCTACCTCGGCCACGGCTATCCGAAAGAATGACAGCATCCGGGGCTCTAGCACTCGGTTCAAAATAAACCGGCCGATATCAGTGAGCACCTGCTCCAACGATTGCTGCTGCAAATTTTCAAGCTGAAACATCGCCGACACATCCTGCTCCACCATGTGCTTCATTGCCGCAATCAGCAGTTCGTATTTATTACTAAATCGTTTGTAAATGGTCCGTGTTGACACACTACAGGCAGCGGCAATACGCGCCATGCTGGTATTAGCCACGCCTTCTGTCATAAAAATATGCAGGGAATGCTCCAATAAATGGGCATGTCGCTCTTGCGCCGTGCCTGACTTTGGGCGGCCAACTTTGACTTTACTGGCGATTTCGATCGGTGTGGACATGAAAACGTGCAATATCCCTTAAATAAAAACAAAACGTTTCATTTTTATTTTAAGGGCTTTTTGATAAAAAACAAGGCATTTATTGTATCTAGCCGCATACAAGCACGCCCACGACCCGCTTGGCCTGTTCAGGGTTTGCTATACTCGCAGCACGATTCATCCCAATTGCAGACAAACATGGCACTCAAATCCACCATTTATAAAATCGATGTCAATATCGCCGACATGGATAGACATTATTACCAACAACACAGCCTGACGCTGGCAAAACATCCCTCCGAGACCGATGAGCGACTGATGGTACGCCTGCTTGCCTTTGTGCTGTACGCAGAAGAAGCCTTGCAATTCGGCAATGGACTCAGTGATGAAACTGAACCTGATCTATGGCAAAAAGATTTGACAGGCGCGATTCAAACTTGGATTTGTGTTGGCTTGCCAGATGAGCGTGAAATTCGCAAAGCCTGTGGCCGCGCTAATCATGTCATTCAAGTGCTTTATGGTGGCCGCACAGCCGAAATGTGGTGGGCGCAAAACAGCAAAGCGATGCTGAAGTTAAACAATGTCACGGTAATTAATCTGCCAGAAACTGAACAACTGAGTGCTGCCGCTGCACGCAACCTGTCAGTAAGCTTTACGATTCAAGATGGTCAGATACTGGTCAGTCACGATGGCGGCAGCTTCGAAATCAGCCCAGTGATTTTAAAAGAATAACCCCCTAAAAAACAAAACCCCGCAAATGCGGGGTATGTTCAAGGGCTGTGTTGTTCATTGATCTGATAGCGCTCGAATGCATGGACGCTTTTTTAGATGCATCTAATGGTGTGTATCGTAGCCTTTATCTGGTGTGCTAGTCACAATACCAGCCCTCCCACTCTGCCTCTAGGCTTTGCGGCTTCGCTTCCAAGTCTTTACCGTAGGGGCGCTAGCCAGTAAAGTTTTTCTGATGCAGGTTACGAACATCAGTTTCATTTTCAGATAAGTTACTTGCATGCACATTGGCAACCAATCCGAATGCCATCATTTCCGCGATGCGTAATTTACGCATTGTTTGCTGCTTGATTACTTGAGAGTCAATAGGTCCACTCAGGTTTACCTTGAGTGGGCCTTCACCCCCAATCACCATTGACTAAAAAGCACGTTTTCCAATCATGTGCAATTTCATCGTGTGCTGCTGTTTCAGTGCCTGTTCTTGCCCAACCACCAGCGAAGCGCCCACCCAAGGCTGTTCAGCATCCGCTTTCGCAAATACCAGAGGATTTACATATGGGCGCTGACCCGCAAAGTTTTTGTGATGCAAATTACGGACTCCGGCATCACCGCCTACCTCTGCCGCTTGCACATTCACCATCACACCGAAGACCATAAAAACTGCCAATAAGAGTTTGCTCATTTTAATGCTCCTTTATTTGTAAATTTTTCAATCGTGCCCTGTCATCATCGCAACAAGGTTTAATCATGTTTGCACAACAGGCTGACAACAACCTGACTAATAGGCACGTTTACCTATCATGTGCATTTTCATTACCTGCTGCTGTTTCAACGCGTTGTCTTGCCCAACCATCAGTGAAGCACCCACCCAAGCCTGCTCAGCAGCAGTCTTGGATGCCACTAAAGGCTGCGCATAAGAACGCTTACTCAAAAACTGTTGCGCATGGGTATTACTTGCGACATTGACTGCATGCTCAGATGCCATCGCTGGCAAAGTCATGGCTAAACCAGAAACTAAAACGGATGCAAAAATGATGTTTCTCATGCGATCTCTCCTTGAATGAACGGTATGTGATTGCTGTCTTCTCGTTTACAGGTTTGTTCAATCACGATGCATTGCATTTTGCATTCATCAAGGCAAGAATGAATCTCTCGATATAGGTAGTTCGGTATATACCTAACGGCATATACGATGGCGGATGGATGCGCTTTGAATTCGCTAAATAATGTATGGAAGTTAAACCAGCCACTGAATCTATCGAGTAGGCACGCAATGTTTTAAGCGAATACGCGTCGATCTTAATTCGCTTGCCGCAAGGCATCGGCGACCATGGTTAATCTAGATGTGCTAACACCAAACATAGGCATGTTGGATGTCATCTTTCATATTGAATAGCCGTTTAGGGAAGGATCTGACGGTTTTGTAGTGAATAGAGCGACTATATTCATAGAAACGAATGCGAGGTTGGTAATGGCTAACATCAAACGTACATTCTGCATCGATGGAAAAGGCTTACTCAACGAAGCTAAAGCACCAAACTAAGCAGATGCGAGCGCTATCGTATCGAGACCAGACTCAACGTTCATCCAATCTTCCAATCCATACATTTTTTAGCTTCACCAGCTTGTATCCAAGGCCAGCGCCTTCATTTGAGAGGGCATCGAGAAAAAGTGACAGCCTTCTGGATTTAATCACGGTGTAGAACGTAAGCAGACTGACCGGGATAAATACGATGCTGAAGTAACCTAATTTTTCCAGCAAGCTGGACTGTGTCAAATCAATCAGATTCATGCCGAGCAAGCCGGTGGTCATGGTGCCGATTAAGCCCAAAATGGTGACCACCGTCAGCCGAACCACGGTATCGGCTTGACGTTTGATCTCTTCACCTTCGAGATACTCCGCCATGTCCATAATCCTGCGACGGGTTTTTTCGAACAAGCTGACAGAATCCAGCTGCCTAAGCATGAGCGCAAACAGATCTTTGGCCACGGCTTGGTCAGAAACCGTCTCAAACCAATAGCGGTGGGTAAATCTTAAAAACACGGCCGTGGCATTGCGGATGCGATGACGGAAATTCTTCACCGAGTCCTCACTCTGAATGTCGAGGCGACTGATCGCTTGCACCATGCGGTCAGAGAGCATCAGTAAAGCCGCTTTTTGAAAGTGCGCAATTAAAAACAGCAAAAAATACTGGTTTTGATAGTGACGTTTGATGCCGGTTTTCTCATTAGTAAATACACGATGCTGCTGGCTACCCACCACCACAAAATTTTGTCCAGTGCACATGATGCGGGTGCTGCTCCAAGCATCCTGACGACTTTCATCCCAATAGCGGTCGTAACAATTATGTTTTTCAAAATCCTGCAAAAACTGCTCGGTAAAAGGCAGCGTATCGGAATTCCAAGGCTGGCAGACCAAACCGAGTCGAATCAGGTCACCCCGACTTAGTTGACGCACATCGTCAAACGACAGATAAGCCATCAGTGGCATGCGCTGATATTCAATTTCACGATAACGTAAGTCACCCGCCTGATCTGAATAATGCGGCACCAAAGGCTGTAACAATGCCAACCAGTGCAACGAAACGCAAGGCACATGATTCTCTTTGACATAAGCAAGGTAACGCTGCTTATCCTCATAATCAGAACGTGCAATCACCTGCCCATGCGCATCCAGCCATTCAATCCGCTTGGCGCAGTGGCCACCCTCACCGGTGTCATCCCAATAGTTCGGGTAGGTGCGGCCTAGGCGATACATCACCTCCATGGCCGCATGTAACGGCAGATCTTTTCCGGTGACCTCAAAGGCCAGCATGGCCACATCAATGTCAAAAAAGAAATACAACTCGACGTGCGAAACGCGCAACATCAAGGGTTCGATGTCGTCTTGGAGCGTGATGCGCACTAGTGAAATATCATTGCGGGTGAAAATATGAATGGGCGACTCACCATAGCCGCCAGCTTCTCGGCCATGCTTGCCCTCACCGTATAGAAAGCGCTGCGCGAACGGTAAAAAAGTGACGAATTCTTGATAACGGGTTTCGCTCAGATGAGGAGAATGTTGTAAAAACTCATCCTGAATCTCGGTCCAAGGCGTGTTGGGTGCGGCTTTCAGCAATTGCCATGGATGCTCCACGGCACGGCCTTGATGCTGTTCAGTCATTAACTGTATCGGCCACAACAAGGTTTGTCGAAAATCCCGCACGATACTGCTTTGTAGATTATCCGCCATGCCATATGCCTCAGCCGCTTTGTAGATCTTGGACTATAGCGCGCCATGCAGGCCGAGAATCGATCAATAAACGTGGAAAACACATGCCAAATAGTCGCGTGAGCGCCAGTCGACCAAACCGAGTAGTCGCGTAAGCGCTGATCGGCCAAGGCAAACCGTGTCCAACAAGCAGCATTTTTAAGATGTTGCGGCTCGCATGCACATAAAAAAGCCAGCATCACTGCTGGCTGTTTAGCGCTGTCCGGCATTACACCTTTTGATAGACTTCGCTGCCTTTTTTCACAAACTCGATCGCTTTTTCTTGCATGCCTTTTTGCAGCGCAGCTTGCGCATCCACCCCTAATTTATCCGCATAGTCGCGCACGTCTTGCGTAATTTTCATTGAGCAGAAATGCGGACCGCACATGGAACAGAAGTGCGCTTGTTTAGCGCCCTCTTGTGGCAAGGTTTCATCGTGGAATTCTTTGGCCTTTTCAGGATCCAGACCAAGATTAAACTGATCTTCCCAGCGGAACTCGAATCGCGCCTTAGAAAGCGCGTTATCGCGAATCTGCGCGCCGGGATGACCTTTGGCCAAATCCGCAGCGTGGGCGGCAATTTTGTAGGTAATGATGCCGACGCGCACATCTTCTTTGTCTGGCAAGCCCAGATGCTCTTTAGGGGTCACGTAGCACAG
Organism: Methylophilus medardicus; assembly: GCF_006363955.1. Lineage (GTDB taxonomy): Bacteria > Pseudomonadota > Gammaproteobacteria > Burkholderiales > Methylophilaceae > Methylophilus > Methylophilus medardensis. The sequence continues at coordinate 82,413 of NZ_CP040948.1, read as the reverse complement.
CATGGCACAACCGTACCAGCCGATCATGGCGGCGCCAATGCCAGAGGTAATGTGGTCATAGCCAGGCGCGATATCCGTGGTCAAGGGTCCCAATGTATAAAATGGGGCTTCGCCACAATGCGCTAGTTGCAGATCCATATTTTCTTTGATCAGGTGCATCGGCACATGGCCGGGGCCCTCGATCATGCACTGCACATCGTGCTTCCAAGCGATTTGGGTCAGTTCGCCCAATGTTTTCAGTTCGGCAAATTGCGCTTCATCGTTGGCATCATAAATAGAGCCAGGACGAAGGCCATCCCCCAGCGAGAACGACACGTCATATTGCTTCATGATCTCGCAGATGTCTTCAAAGTGGGTGTATAAGAAAGACTCTTGATGATGGGCCAAACACCATTTCGCCATGATGGAGCCACCGCGTGACACGATACCGGTCATCCGCTTCGCCGTCATTGGAATGTAAGCCAGACGCACGCCGGCATGGATCGTGAAATAGTCAACGCCTTGTTCGGCTTGCTCGATCAAGGTGTCGCGGAAGATTTCCCAAGTTAGATCTTCGGCTTTACCGTTCACTTTTTCCAGTGCTTGATAAATCGGCACTGTACCAATAGGCACCGGTGAGTTACGGATGATCCACTCGCGAGTTTCGTGAATGTTTTTACCAGTGGAAAGATCCATCACCGTATCGCCGCCCCAACGTGTCCCCCAAACCATTTTTTCGACTTCTTCAGAGATCGAAGAACCCAACGCGGAGTTACCAATGTTGGCGTTGATCTTGACCAGAAAATTACGGCCAATAATCATCGGCTCAACTTCTGGATGGTTGATGTTCGCCGGAATAATCGCGCGGCCACGGGCGACTTCATCGCGTACAAATTCGGGTGTAATCACCGGAGGAATGCTGGCCCCAAAGTGGTGGCCAGGATGTTGGGTTTGCAACAGATCACTCATGTTTTCACGGCGCTGGTTTTCGCGGATAGCAATAAACTCCATCTCTGGCGTGATGATGCCTTTGCGCGCGTAGTGCATTTGGCTGACGTTTTGGCCGGCTTTGGCACGCAGTGGCTTGCGATGCAGATTAAAGCGCATTTGTGACAACTCGGGGTCAACTAAACGCTGATGACCAAACGCAGAAGTGGGTCCATCCAGTTGCTCAACATCGCCGCGCTCCATAATCCAAGTCGCACGCAAGGCTGGCAAACCATTTCGAATATCGATATCGACGTTAGGGTCCGTGTACGGGCCTGAAGTGTCATACACTACAACAGGCGGATTAGTATCGCCGCCAAAACTAGACGGCGTATCGCTCAGTGAAATTTCACGGAATGGCACCTGAATATCAGGGCGGGAACCTTGCACATAAATTTTGCGCGATTTGGCAAAAGGTTTGGTAGCGGCTTCGTCAACTTTAGCATCTGCGTTGACAAACTTGATATTTTTATCAATGGCGTTCATTGGGCATCCTTAATAGAAAGAACGTAAGGATGCGATAGCTTGCATTCCCTACGGCGGTATGACCCGCATCAGGTTCGAAGGGTATTTCTCACTGCAAAACCTTAAATAAATGAAGGCTATGCAGACCCCTAGCAATGCATGGATTGTGCGGCAAAACGCTTGATAAGGCAAGTACAAACAAGTGGCGCGTGTGTTTTTGCACAGTGCGCTTTGTGCAGACGACCATTGGATTGATAAGCAACCCATGGCAACTGATCTTTTAGCCACTGTGCGGTTGGCGAATCGATGAATTGCGGTCTCTAGCGCTGGTTTATCCAGATTTAGTTATTGTGCTGGGTGCCGATAAAGAGTCATGTGCTTAGCAAAGGTGCTCGGCACATGTCGTAGAGACTTTTAATTTGAAATCCATACTGGAGATCACGATGAAAAAAATCGCGCTACTTGCACTGGTAATGATGACGGTATTCTCAAATGTGTCTTTTGCAGACGAACACTGCAAAGATCACCATGACAAAGAGCATTGCAAATAATTCTGATCCAAAAACTCAGAGCGTCGTGTCAAAAATAAACCCCGCCAAAAGCGGGGTTTATTTTGCATGCAATAAGAGGCTTAATTAGCCCAACATTTTTTTCAGCAACTCGTTCACTTGCGCAGGGTTGGCTTTGCCTTTAGAAGCTTTCATGCACTGGCCCACCAGCGCATTAAACGCTTTCTCTTTGCCCGCTTTGTACTCATCAACCATGGCTTGATTGGCAGCCAGCACTTCGGCAATGATCGCCTCAATGGCCCCAGTATCAGAGACCTGCTTGAGCCCTTTGGCCTCGATAATCGCGTCCACGTCACCCTCGCCAGCCCACAAACCCTCAAACACCTGCTTGGCCGCATTATTTGAAATCGTGTGGTCGGCAATGCGTTTAAGTAAGGCCGCCAATTGCACCGCAGCAACCGGACTATCCGTAATGGCTTTTTCTTCGGCATTCAGTTTGGCAGACAATGCACCCATCACCCAGTTTGCCGCTTGCTTGGGCTCTGCGCCTGCGTCGACAACCGTCACAAAATAATCTGCCACGCTTTTAGCTGCGGTCAGTGTGCTGGCGTCATAACTCGACAGTTGGTACTCGCTTACAAAACGCGCCTGCAAGACTTGTGGTAGTTCAGGCATGTCGGCCCGCACGCGCTGTTTATCGGCCTCGGTCACCGCTAGCGGTAACAAGTCGGGGTCAGGGAAGTAACGATAATCGTTGGCCTCCTCTTTGCTGCGCATGGCACGCGTCTCACCCGAATCCGGGTTAAACAGCACGGTCGCCTGTTGAATCTTACCGCCGTCTTCTAAAGTCTCAATTTGCCACTGTGTTTCATACTCAATGGCCTGCTGCATAAACTTAAACGAATTCAGGTTTTTGATTTCGCGGCGTGTGCCGAGTGTATCGCTGCCTTTGGGGCGCACAGAGACGTTTACGTCACAACGAAAACTCCCTTCTTGCATATTGCCGTCGCAGATGCCTATCCACTGCACCAGCTCGTGTAGTTTTTTCGCATAAGCCACGGCCTCCGCAGCGCTGCGCATATCAGGCTCGGTGACAATCTCAAGCAAGGGGGTACCTGCACGGTTTAAGTCAATACCGGACATGCCCTCTACCGCGCCGTGCACCGATTTACCAGCATCCTCTTCGAGGTGGGCACGCGTAATGTTGACCAGTTTTTCGTAGGCCTCTGCGTTTTTACTTGCTGGCACCTGAATCATCAATTTGCCTTTGCCGACCACAGGCAGCTCAAACTGGCTGATCTGATAGCCTTTTGGCAAATCGGGGTAAAAGTAATTCTTGCGGGAGAAGACGCTGCGTGACGCGATTTCAGCGTCGATGGCCAGACCGAACTTGATGGCACATTCGACCGCTTTCTTGTTCAGCACGGGTAGCACACCAGGTAAGGCAATGCTGACTTCACACGCTTGGGTGTTTGGTGCAGCGCCATACGTGGTCGAGGCACCACTGAACTGCTTCGAATGCGTTTGCAACTGTACGTGGGTTTCCAACCCGATCACGACTTCCCACTGCATTTAAATTCCCTCCGGCATACGTGTGTGCCAGTCTGTCACTTGCTGATAGGCATGGCCGACGTCGAGCATGCGCGCTTCATCAAAATAATTACCAATAATCTGCAACCCCACTGGCAATGCCTTGCCCTCTGTGCTCGTCGCGAACCCTGCCGGAATACTCATGCCTGGTAAGCCCGCCAAATTAACCGCAATGGTGTACAAGTCCTCGAGGTACATGGCGACTGGATCATTGGTTTTCTCACCCGCCTTAAAGGCCGTGGAGGGGGCAGCGGGTCCCATGATGACATCACAATGCTTAAAGGCTTCGACAAAGTCTTGCGCAATGAGGCGGCGGATTTGTTGTGCTTTTAAGTAATACGCATCGTAGTAGCCTGCGCTCAGCACATAGGTGCCAATGAGAATACGGCGCTTGACCTCGGCACCAAAACCTTCGGCGCGGGACTTCATGTACATTTCCATGAGGTCGTCATACTCAGCGGCACGGTGACCATAACGCACACCGTCGTAACGAGACAAGTTGCTGGAGGCCTCAGCCGGCGCCAATACATAATAAACAGGAATAGAGAGATTGTTGTTTGGCAGGCTAATATCGACAATGTCAGCCCCGAGTTTTTGATACTCGGCCACAGCAGTTTCGATCACTTTGGCGACGTCGGCACTCAGGCCTTCAGCAAAATATTCCTTGGGCAGACCAATGCGCAGGCCTTTGAGTGGCTGCTCGCCAGTCATCGCCGATAGGCCACGCGTGTAGTCTTCTTTCTCACGGTTGACGCTGGTCGAGTCACGCTCGTCAAACCCGGCCATGACGTTCATCATCAAGGCACAATCTTCAGCAGACTTGGCCATAGGACCGGCCTGATCCAGCGATGAGGCAAAGGCGATCATGCCGTAGCGTGACACCAAACCGTAGGTCGGCTTTAAGCCCGTGAACCCACACAGCGACGCAGGTTGACGAATGGACCCACCCGTGTCAGTGCCTGTGGCGGCGGCACACAAGCGAGCGGCCACTGCGGCAGCAGAGCCTCCCGAGCTACCGCCAGGGACACGATCAAAATCCCAGGGATTTTTCACGCCACCAAAATAGCTGGTTTCATTCGATGAGCCCATGGCGAACTCATCCATATTGGTTTTCCCCAGATTGACGGCGCCGGCCGCGTCAAATTGGCTGATCACATGCGCGTCATATGGGGAAATAAAGTTTTCCAGCATTTTTGAGCTGCAGGTGGTGCGCCAGCCTTTCGCACAGAAGATATCTTTCTGCGCCAATGGGATGCCTGTGAGCGGGCCTGCGTCGCCGGCGGCAATGCGTGCATCGGCGGCTTTGGCTTGGGCCAGCGTTTTTTCTTCGTCTAAGGTGACGTAGGCATTGATGGTCGGATTCAGCTGCGCCATGCGCTGCAAGTAGGCTTGAGTCAACTCGACACTAGAGATTTGCTTGCTGGCCAACTGCTGGCCCAGCTGTTTAAGACTGCTGTTGATCATAGTTTTAACCGTTAAATCGCGTGAGACACACACTGTTATTCGATGACTTTGGGCACCAGGTACAAGCCATCCTGGGTCGCCGGGGCAATAGATTGAAACAGCTCACGCTGGTTGGTTTTAGTCACCACATCTTCACGCAGGCGCTGTGTCACATCTTGCGAGTGCGACATCGGCGTGATGCCGGTGGTATCCACGGCTTGCATTTGCTCGATTAATCCGAGGATGCCGGAGAGTTTGTGGAGGGTTTCTTGCGCCTCATGATCACTGACCTCGATACGGGCCAAGTGAGCGATGCGCTTGATATCATCTAGATTCAGTGCCATGTCAGGTTAATTGTCTGTAAGATTTTGAAAGCACATCTTAATTTCATGTGCGATTTGCGCTATTATACCTTGATTTTATGCCGCACCCAGCGGGCAGTTCTAAAGTCGGAAACTTCACAGGATAAAACATGTTCGGTTCACTCAACAGCTACTTCTCCAATGACCTTGCCATTGATCTTGGCACTGCCAACACCCTCATCTACGTGCGTGGTAAGGGCGTGGTACTGGATGAACCATCGGTGGTGGCGATTCGTACCGAGGGCGGCCCTAACGGCAAAAAAGTATTGCTAGCCGTCGGCTCAGATGCCAAAAGCATGCTGGGACGGGCACCGGCTAACATTCAGGCCATTCGTCCAATGAAAGACGGCGTGATTGCTGACTTCACCGTCACCGAGCAAATGCTGAAGTTTTTCATTCGCAAAGTGCATGAGTCCCGTTGGTTCTCGCCTAGCCCTCGCATTATTATCTGTGTGCCGGTCGGCTCCACACAAGTAGAACGCCGCGCGATCAAAGAATCTGCCGAGCGCGCTGGTGCTAAGCAGGTGTTTCTGATTGAAGAACCCATGGCGGCGGCAATTGGTGCAGACATGCCGGTTGCCGAAGCCACAGGCTCGATGGTAGTGGATATCGGTGGTGGCACTACTGAGGTGGGCGTGATTTCTTTAGGCGGCATTGTGTATGCGAAGTCTGAGCGTGTCGGTGGTGACAAGTTCGACCAAGCCATCATTGACTACATCCGCCGCAACTACGGCATGCAAATCTCCGAGCCAACGGCTGAAGCCATCAAGAAAAAAATTGGCTCTGCCTTCCCAGGCTCAGAAGTGCTCGAGATGGAAGTGACTGGCCGTAACTTGGCAGAAGGTTTGCCACGCAAATTTACAATCTCTAGCAACGAAATTTTAGAGGCATTGACCGAGCCGTTAAACGCCATTGTCGGTGCGGTGAAATCTGCGCTCGAGCAAACCCCACCCGAACTGGGCGCTGATATTGCCGAAAAAGGCATGGTACTGACTGGCGGCGGCGCATTGTTGCGTGACCTTGATCGCTTGCTGGTAGAAGAAACCGGCCTGCCAGTGATTGTGGCTGAAGACCCGTTGACCTGTGTCGCACGCGGCTGTGGTCGTGCCTTGGAAGAAATGGACAAGCTGGGCAACGTGTTCGCTAGCGAATAAGTCGGGGCACAGTTGGCGCGTACCCGATCATGCTAAAAGGCATTCACCAACAGCTGGATCCGCAGGAGAGCCCGGCCTTTTTTATACAGGGCCCCAAGCCTTTCTCGCGCCTGATGTTTTTTTGTACTCTATCGCTGGTCATGATGGCGGTGGATGCTCGTTTCGACTACTTAAGCCAAGTGAGGCAGTGGTTTAACACGGCATTGCATCCACTCGAAGTACTGGCCAGCGCACCCAATGAGTGGGGCCGCAACATCAACACCTACTTCACCTCCCATAACCAGCTCATCCAAGATAACTTTAAACTCAAGCAACAAGCACTGATAGACAACGCAGCTTTGCAGCGATTGGCTACCGTGGATGCTGAGAACGCCCATTTGCGCACATTGTTGGCTGGCGATGCGCCCATCATCCCGCAAGCCACGCTGGGGGAAGTGCTGCACATGGGGCGTGACCCGTTTAGTAACATTATTACTTTAAACCGCGGCAGCCGACATCACATCACTGCGGGGCAAGCCGTGGTCGATGAGCAGGGGGTGATTGGGCAAATTACCCGCGTGTATACCTTTACCAGCGAAGTCACGCTGATTACGGATAAAAAACTCTCGATTCCGATTCAAATTGAACGCAACCAGTTGCGCGCCATTGCCTTTGGCGAAGGAAAACGCAACACGCTGGATATTCCATACTTGCCGACCAGCGTTGATATTAAAGTCGGTGATAAATTGGTCACCTCAGGCATTGACGGCGTCTATCCCGCAGGCCTAGCCGTGGCTGTGGTCACGCAGATCAAGCAAAGCCAAGACTCGCCATTTGCTAAAATCATTAGCCGGCCCATTGCTGGTGTGAATAACCACAAACATGTGTTGATTTTAAAAATCCCGGACACCCCTGCGGCTACCCCATCGACAGAAAACAAACAGGTGCTGCCGCGCAACAACGCCCAGCACCTCGATCAATCTGTGGTTGAAGTACTGCAAAAAAATAATGCTGCGGTAGACCCGCACCCGGCCACTGAAACGCCCGTGTTAGATGCCCCGAGCACCGAACCAGGCGTGGCCGCCACGCCACTTGGCACGACGATGACTGCGCCGGATACTGGCACCGCCCCTATTGCACCGGAGCATCCATGAAACCGGTTAAATTCAGCACCTTTTTGTTCACCATGCTGGTCGGCTTGATCTTCCAGTTATATCCTTGGTCGAATGCGGGCGTGATTATCCGTCCTGACTTTCTGTTGGTGATCATGCTCTACTGGTTGCTGCAGGCGCCTTATCATTGCAACATTGGCTGGGTATGGTTTGCTGGCTTACTGGTCGATTTATCGACCGGTAGCTTACTCGGCCAACACGCCCTCACGTTTGCTATCACGGGCTTTTTGGGCCTGATCTATCAGCGGCGGCTGGTGCTGTTCAACCCTTGGCAGCTCTATTTATACGTCATCTTTTTGTTTGGAGTGCAGCGCGGGCTGATTTTATTGCTTAAACTATTTGCTGGCAGTGAAGTGCCCGATTGGACTTACGCGTTGCCGGTGGTGTCGGACCTGATCCTCTGGCAATGTATGGTTATCTGGTTTGGCGAATTGACTCGCCCGAAGAAGTTATAAGCGCATGGGCTATAGCACCGAACTCAAAAACCATCAAAACGAACAGCAAAAATTTAAAGTTCGTCTGGTTTTTCTGATATTAATGGTATTGAGCGCGTTCTCTGCGTTGCTTGGCCGTTTTTATTACCTGCAAGTGTTTCGCTACGATTACTACCAGACGCTGGCAGAAAACAATCGTATCTCGATTGTGCCGATCACGCCGAATCGCGGCCTGATTTCAGATCGCAACGGCATCATTCTTGCCCACAATTTTTTTGTGTATACGCTCGAAATCACCCCCTCTAAAACCGATGGCCTGCAAGACACCATTACTGAACTGGGCAAACTGGTCGAAATATCTGCCACGGATTTAAAGCGCTTCAAAAAATTGCGCGCACAAAGCCATACCTTTGAAAGCATTCCAATCCGCACCCATCTCAATGAGTACGAAGCTGCGAAGTTTGCCGTCAATCGCTTCCGTTTCCCCGGCGTTGAGCTCAAATCACGCCTGTTTCGCCACTACCCCTATGGCACGTTGGGCACCCATGGTATCGGCTACATCAGTCGTATCAATGAAAATGACCTCAAACAGCTCAAAGAGAATAATCAGCTGTCGAATTACAAAGGTACCGAACACATCGGCAAAGCCGGCGTCGAGCAAGCTTACGAAGCTGATTTGCACGGTATTACTGGCTTTCAGCAGGTAGAGATTGATGCCGATGGCCGCGCAGTGCGCGTACTTTCTAGCGCCTCGCCCACTTCTGGCAACAATATCGTGTTGTCGATGGACGCCAAATTACAAGAGATCGCCGAACATGAGTTTGCCGGTCGCCGCGGCGCGCTGGTGGCGATTCAACCCAAAACCGGCGAAGTGCTGGCCATGGCCAGCATGCCGTCATTTGACGCCAATCTGTTTGTCGATGGCATTGATTTTGATAACTGGAACCTGCTCAATAACTCGCCCGATAAACCCTTAATCAATCGAAGCCTCAAGGGAATTTACCCCCCCGGCTCAACCTTTAAACCATTTGTTGCACTGGCAGGCCTCGAGTCTGGCAAACGCCAGCCGCCCTTCACCATCAGCGATCCAGGGTTTTTCACGCTGCCTAACAGCCGCCATCATTATCGCGATTGGAAACCTTCGGGGCATGGTGCGGTGGATATGCGTCGTGCCATCACCGTGTCGTGTGATACGTTTTTCTATGGCCTCGCGGTAGAACTCGGCATTGAGCGCTTAACCGATTTTGTACGCCATTTTGGTTTTGGTGAAAAAACAAATATTGATATTCAGGGCGAACTGTCTGGCCTACTCCCTACGCCGGCTTGGAAACAAAGACGCTTTAAGCAGCCTTGGTATATGGGGGAAACCGTGATTGTTGGCATCGGCCAAGGCTATACCTTGGTGACGCCCATGCAGCTGGCATATGCAACGGCGACCCTTGCCAACAACGGCCAAGCGATTCGACCACATCTGGTGAATGCGATCGTCAACGCCAAAACCAACCAGGTCAAACTATTGCCACATACCATCGCTGACCAACTCAACCTCAATCCGCAGAACCTAGAGATTGTGAAACTAGGCATGATGGATGTCACCCGGCCCGGCGGCACCGCCGCGGCGGTGGGCGCCAATGCAGGCTATGACATCGCGGCAAAAACCGGTACGGCGCAAGTTGTAGGCATCAAACAAAACGAAAAATATAACGAAAAACTCATCGCTGAGCGCCATCGCGATCACGCATGGTTTATCGCCTACGCGCCCGCAGAAGATCCCAAAATAGCCGTCGCTGTGATTGTTGAAAACGGCAGCCATGGTGGCTCAACAGCGGGGCCGATTGCCCGCAAAGTGATGGATTACTATTTATTGGGTAAGATCCCGGTCGACCCGACTGCCCCAACCGTTGCACCTGAAGCCACGGTAGCCAATGCGCCAGAAGTAGAGGAGGAGCCCCATGATTAGACAATGGATAGGCCATTTTATTAGGCACATCGACTCCATTTTACTGGCAACCGTGCTCATGGTATTGGTGGTAGCCTTAATGGTGCTTTATAGCGCTTCTGGCCAATCGTTGGCCAAGGTCAATGCTCAATTGATCAACATCGTCGTGATGCTCGGCGTCATGTTTTTGGTGGCAAATACCCAGCCACAACATATTGAGCGAATTGCATTGCCGGCCTATCTGCTTGGCCTTGCCTTGCTGATTGCCGTCGCACTGGTGGGTGACATCAGCCACGGTGCTCGGCGCTGGTTAAATTTGGGCGTCACTAAAATTCAGCCTTCGGAGTTAATGAAGCTGGCTGTCCCTATCATGTTGTCTTGGTATTTTTCAAAGCGTGAAACCATGCTTAAAACCGGCGATTATCTCGTGGCTGGTATCATCCTGCTGACACCAGTGCTATTGATTGCAAAACAACCCGACTTGGGGACGGCCACGCTGGTGTTTGCTGCCGGGTTTTATGTGATTTTTCTTGCGGGTCTGAGCTGGAAATTTATCTTTGGTAGCGCTGTTGCATTCGGCGCCGCATTACCGATTCTGTGGTCGATGCTGCATGACTATCAGCGGCGCAGGGTCGAAATTCTAATCGACCCTAGCCAAGACCCGCTTGGCGCTGGTTACCACATCATTCAGGCAACCATTGCGATTGGTTCTGGTGGCAGCACCGGTAAAGGTTGGCTGAACGGCACCCAATCTCAGCTGGATTTTGTGCCCGAGCGGACGACAGACTTTATTTTTGCAGTGTTCGCCGAAGAATTTGGCTTGGTTGGCTGCAGTCTGTTATTACTGTTGTTCACCATCATTATTGGCCGTGCGTTTATGATCGCCTCACAAGCCAAAAGCACATTCTCGCGCTTGTTAGCAGGCAGCATTGCCGCCACCTTTTTCACTTATTGTTTCGTCAATATGGGCATGGTGAGCGGCATTTTACCGGTGGTCGGCATCCCTTTGCCACTTGTCAGTTACGGCGGCACCTCACTACTCACACTGGGGCTCAGCTTGGGATTACTGATGAGTGTTCAATCACACAAACGACTCGTAGCCACCGATTAATACGCACAATAGGTTAAAAAATAAAGATGGTTTTCAAATGGCAACCGACTTGCACGCTCATGCTCGCGTGCATCATTGCGGCATGTAGTAGCAGCATGCCGCCGCGGCAAACGACGCCTGACACCACGCCGCCGGCGAGTAGCGACCGGCCGTCATCAACGGCACCAGCCATTGGCGTTCCGGCACCCACCGGCGCAGTCCCCGGCGGACCCAAGGTAATTAATATTGATCCCAAACCAGAAACCACCGGCAATCCTACGGACGGCATCGACCCGAATATCCCACTGGAAACCACGGTGACGCCCAAGTTGGAGCCTATCGTCAAAGGCACGACCAAACCCTATATTGTGAATGGTGAGACGGTAACGCCAATGTCAGCCATTAGCACGCCGTTCACCCAAACCGGGCACGCCTCTTGGTATGGTAAAAAATTTCATGGCCGCAGAACCGCCAGCGGTGAGCCCTACGACATGTTCAAATTGAGTGCGGCCCATAGAACGTTACCGATCCCAAGTTATATCCGTATTACCAATCTCAGCAACGGCAAAACAGTGATGGCACGCGTGAATGATCGTGGCCCATTTGGTCGCGATCGTATTATTGACCTCTCTTATGCCGCCGCAAAACAACTGGATATTATTCGCCACGGCTCGGCGCAGGTTGAGATTAGCCTAATTGATCCGAGCCAACAAACGCCGTTACAGGCGGGCGCGGCTGAAGCCGCACCGGGGAATTCTGCCACCCAAACAGCACCTGTGAACGCAACTGGGAACGCTGCTAGGGCAAGCACGCTAGAGGCGAGTGGCCTCTATGTGCAAGTCGGCGCGTTTGGCCAAGAAGAAAATGCAGATCGCCTGCAACAGCGTATTTTGAATGCCGCCCCCGAAACACAATCCCAGCTCAACAAAGTGTATAATGGCAAGACGTTCCAGATTGTGCTGGGGCCCTATCCAAATCAGGCATTAGCAGCACAAGCTGCCAACCAAATGCGTGACAAACTCCAGTTACCTACGCTAATTTTTTCTCGTTAAGTATTTCTCGTTGAATGATGACCATGTGGCGCTTTTGCATTGCTTTTATACTTTCTATTCCTTTATTGACGGGCGCGGCTGAAGCCATTCCCGGCAACGTGCCCACGCCTACGCTAGCGGCCAAAGCCTTTGTGTTACGTGACGCCAATACCGGCAATCTGCTCACGGCAAACAACCCTGACATGCCGGTGGAGCCTGCCTCCTTGACCAAAGTGATGACCGCTTATCTCACATTTGAAGCGGTCAAACAAAAACGCTTGTCATTAACACAAACCTTGCCGGTCAGCCAAAAAGCCTGGAAAGTCGAAGGCTCTAAAATGTTTATCGACACCACGATGACGGTGACGGTGGATGAGTTATTACATGGCCTGATTATTCAATCAGGCAATGATGCGGCCATCACACTGGCAGAAGGTATCGCAGGCAGCGAAGAATTATTTGCTTCATTGATGAACAAAAAAGCGGCAGCACTGGGCATGAAAAATAGTCACTTCATCAATGCCACAGGGCTGCCTGATCCGACGCACATGACCACTGCGCGAGATTTGTCGATCTTGGCCAATGCGCTGATTCGTGATTTTCCGCAAGATTACGCCCGGCTGTATTCACAAAAATCGTATACCTATAACAACATTACCCAACCGAACCGTAACCGCCTGCTGTTTCTCGACCCAAGTGTAGATGGCATGAAAACCGGCCATACCGAGTCAGCGGGTTACTGTTTGATTTCGTCAGCCAAACGCAGTGACTTCCGCTTGATTTCTGTGGTACTCGGCACCACCTCTGATAATGTGCGGGCCGCTGAGAGCCAAAAACTGTTGAATTTCGGTTTTCAGTTTTATGAATCCAAGCTGATTTACGCAGCGGATAAGGCAATCACTCGTCAAAAGGTTTGGAAAGGCACTGAAAACGAAGTGGATTTAACCGTTGCAAAACCGGTGTATTTAACCTTGCCTCAGGGCGAATACGCCAATATGAAGGCAAATTTGCGCATCACCAAACCGCTGGAGGCGCCACTGAAAGCACACCAAGCAGTGGGCGCTGTGGATTTCAGCCTCGGTGGAAAAGTCGTGCATAGTGTGCCATTAGTGACCATGCATGCCGTTGAAGCAAGCAATATCTTTTCACGCATGATTGACCAAGTGCGCCTATATCTGCAGTAACAAGTATCTGTAGTAACTGGGCATTGCAGTCATCAAGCATAGTTATCACGAAAGTAGGTGGCCCATGAGCCAGCAAGACCAGACGCCTGCGGTGGAAGAGACCCTGATTGAGTTTCCCACCAACTTTCCGATCAAAGTGATGGGTGAAAGCCATGTTGACTTTACGGTCGAGATCACGCGGATTATCCAAGGCCATTGGCCGGAATTTGACACGCATTTGATTGAAATGCGTGGTAGCAGTAACGGCAAATACACGAGCCTGACCTGTACCGTGTATGTTGTCTCGAAACCACAACTCGACGATATTTATCGCAGCCTGACCTCCCATCCGATGGTCAAGGTCGTGCTGTAAACACGCAATCGCACGCATGGCCGCCCTTGAAATCCGTCAATTGGGCTTGACCGACTATGCGCATACGCTCGCAGAGATGCAAGCGTTCACCGCACAACGCAACGACCAAACCCCGGACCAGCTGTGGATCACAGAGCACCCGCCTGTGTACACCTTAGGCCTCAACCGCCGTGGCGTGCGGCTGCCGCAAAATGGGATCGCTGTGATCTCGGTGGATCGCGGCGGCAAAATTACCTATCACGGCCCAGGCCAGCTAATCATTTATTGCTTAATCGATCTTCACCGCAGACACTTGAATGTGCGCGCGCTCGTCTCCATCTTGGAAAACAGTCTGATAGAGTTTTTAGCAGCGCATGGTATTGTTGCAGTAGCGCGTACCGACGCGCCTGGTGTGTATGTGAATGAGAAAAAAATTGCCTCATTGGGACTACGCCTGAAAAACCAGTGCTGCTATCATGGCCTGAGTTTGAATATTGAGATGGATTTACAACCGTTTGCCGACATCGACCCCTGTGGTTATGCTGGCATGCAAATGACGCAAACCCGGGATTTGAATATCGCGCTGGCAATGAGTGACATTGCAGCAGATTTAACCCAACGATTGAAAGTGAAACTGACGCATGTCAGAACTTGACCCCTCCACCCGCCCAGCCAAAAAAGTAGCCGGCGTGAAAGAAATCGACGCGGCTAAAACAGCGCGCATTCCAATCAAAATTGTGCCACAACCGATGTTGCGCAAACCGGAATGGATCCGCATGAAGGTGCCCGACTCCGCACGATTTCAAGAAATCAAGCAGGTGTTACGCGACAACAATCTGCATACCGTCTGTGAAGAAGCCAGTTGTCCCAACATTGGCGAGTGCTTTAGTGGCGGTACCGCCACCTTTATGATTTTAGGCGATATCTGCACCCGTCGCTGTCCGTTCTGTGACGTGGCACACGGCAAACCGCTGCCGCCAGATGTGAACGAGCCTGAAAATCTCGGGCGCACCATCGCGCAAATGAAATTGCGTTATGTGGTTGTCACCTCTGTGGATCGCGATGATTTGGTCGATGGCGGTGCGCAACACTTTGTCGATTGTATCCGTGCGATTCGCGCGCAATCACCGCAGATTAAAATCGAGATTTTGGTGCCTGATTTCCGGGGCCGCTTGGATGTCTCGCTGAAAATTTTGCGCGAAGCCCCGCCTGATGTCATGAACCACAACCTCGAAACCGTGCCACGCCTTTATAAGCAGGCACGCCCTGGCTCCGATTATCAACATTCCTTAGACTTGCTCAAGCAATTCAGCCAGATGTATCCTACGGTGCCCACCAAATCAGGCCTAATGCTCGGCTTAGGTGAAACCGATGAAGAAATCCTACAAGTGATGCAAGACTTACGTGCTCACGGCGTTAGCATGCTGACATTAGGACAATATTTACAACCCAGCGTGCACCACTTGCCAGTGATGCGTTATGTCACGCCTGAACGCTTTGAGTGGTTTAAACAGCAGGCCGATGCCATGGGCTTTAACAATGCCGCCAGTGGCCCCATGGTCCGCAGCAGTTATCACGCAGACCAACAAGCGCACGCCGTCATCGAGCAAGCATCATCATAAGCAGTGCCGGCAAAGACCGGCCGATCATCACAAGCACAGGAGCAACTATGGTTCCACATTTAACCACGGCTTTGAGCGGCCCACTCTACATGTTAGAAAAACGGGTATTACAGGCGATGCCCGATATCGAACACTGGTTTCGCAGCAAATGGCAGGAGATTCCGGCCCCATTTTATGCCAGTGTGGACCTGCGCAACGCTGGTTTTAAAATTGCCCCAGTCGACACCAATTTGTTTCCAGGGGGGTTCAACAATCTCAATCCGGAGTTCTTGAGCTTATCCGTACAAGCGGCGCAAGTGGCGGTCGAAAAAATCTGTCCAGAGGCACGCCGTGTATTACTGATTCCAGAAAACCATACACGCAATACTTATTATTTGCGCAATGTGGTGGAGCTATGCCACATTCTCAAAGCCGCTGGCATGGAAGTTCGCGTGGGTAGTCTGTCCCCAGAGGTCACAGAGATCACCAAACTGGAAACCCATGACGGCTTACCTTTAATTTTAGAACCGCTGGTACGCGTTAATAATCGTCTGCAATTAAAAGCCAATGTATTTGAAGGGGTCGAATATCCAGCCTTTGATAGCTGCGCCATTCTTCTCAATAACGACCTCTCTGGCGGCGTCCCTGATCTGTTGCAGGGTCTGGAACAAACCTTAATTCCACCCTTGCATGCTGGTTGGTTTATTCGCCGAAAGTCACAACACTTTGCCGCTTATAACAAGGTGGTGGATGAGTTTTCTCAGTTGTTAAACATCGACCCTTGGTTGCTTAATCCCTATTTTGATACCGCCAGCGGCATGGATTTTCATGCGCGTGTGGGCGAAGATGTGTTGGCGGAAAAAGTCGAAGCCATGCTGCTAAAGATTCAAGCCAAATATGATGAATATGGCATCACACAAGCCCCGTTTGCGATTGTGAAGGCAGATGCGGGCACCTATGGCATGGGCATTATGAGTGTTAAATCGGCGGAAGAGGTTCGTGACCTCAACCGCAAAGCCCGCAACAAAATGTCGGTGATCAAAGAAGGGATGCAGGTGTCTGAGGTGATGATTCAAGAAGGCGTCTACACCTTTGAAACCATTAATGACGCCGTGGCTGAACCGGTGGTTTACATGATGGATCACTTTGTCGTCGGCGGTTTTTATCGCGTACATACTGGCCGTGGTATTGATGAGAACTTGAACGCGCCAGGCATGCATTTTGCCCCGCTGGCCTTCGAAAAACCCTGTACCCTGCCAGACTGCGCCGGCGCACCCGATGCCCCGCCTAACCGATTCTACGCCTATGGCGTGGTGGCAAGGCTGGCCTTGCTGGCTGCCGGGATGGAGCTACAAGACCATGGTTCGCTCAATGCATAACGGATAAAAAAGGCGCGCAATGAAACTGCTGTTTATTCTAGACCCGTTAGCTAGCCTTAAAGCTTATAAAGATACCAGCCTTGCCATCATGCGCTGCGCACAGGCCCGCGGCCACGCGCTATGGGTGTGTGAACAGCATGATTTGCACCTGCAAGATGCGGCGGTGTTTGCCGATGCGCAGCCATTGTGCTTTGATGAGGACGGCTGGACGGTCGGCGATAAAACAACACATCGCCCTGCGAACTTTGATGCCGTGCTGATGCGCAAAGATCCTCCGTTCGACAATGAGTTTCTCTACAGCACCTATTTACTCAGCCTAGCAGAGCAACAAGGGGCGCGCGTCATCAACGACCCTGCATCTGTTCGTGGCTGGAACGAAAAACTCTCTGTCGCCCGCTTTCCGCAGTTTGCTCCCCCGTTTATTGTCACCAGCCAGCAGCAGAAAATACTGGCGTTTTTGGCCGAGCATGGCGATATCATCGTCAAACCCTTAGATGGCATGGGTGGCAGTGGTATTTTCCGTCTGCGGCTAGACGATCCGAACATCTACGCCATTCTTGAAACACTAACCCAATTTGAAGCCCAAACCATCATGGTGCAGCGTTACATCCCTGACATCGTCAAAGGCGACAAGCGTATTCTGGTCATTGATGGTGAACCGTTACCCTATGCGCTGGCCCGCATCCCCAAAACAGGTGAAACCAGGGGCAATCTGGCGGCTGGTGGCAAAGGGGTTGCGCAACCATTGAGTCAGCGGGACCGTGAAATCGCCCAAACAGTTGGTCAAACACTCAAACAACATGGCCTGTTTTTGGTCGGGCTGGATGTGATTGGTGATTACCTGACCGAGGTGAACGTGACTAGCCCCACCGGCATGGTAGAGATCGCCGCACAGACCGCCCACTGGGCGCCACCATGCGACCCAGCAGAAGTAATGGTGCTTGCGTTAGAAAAACGGTTGAAGCAGCCTTAGTTATCACACCAACGATAGGTTGACCATGATTGCCGGTCACGTGAGATCAATCGCTTTAAGTGATAAAGACCGCTGTCCTTGTAGGCGAAGCGTGTCACACAGATATTGGCGATCGCTTCGCTTGGTTTCACTACTACTTTTTGGGGGTGAATCGCTCTGATGGGACGGTGATTACGTGGCTACGCGCGCTACTCTGTACCGTTTATCAATGTATTGCGAAGGGTTTGCACCTCTGGTATCGCGTTCACAGGCCAGCGAAAAATCGGAATCTCCGCTGCGCGCAATGCGCGGTCCTTTTTCGCATCCGCGGCCATTCTCGCTGGCTTCAAATGTGAAGCATCATCTAGTTCAATCACGGCGAATACACGCGCATCCTTTTGACAAATAACAAAATCTGCACTCATTTGATGGATACGATTTAACCAAGTTTGATATGGCTGCCCTTTTTTCACGCCTAGAAACCGGGATAACTGGACTTGGGCGAGTACGATATGATCAGGCAAGGCTTGAACCAGCCGAAAGTACAAGACCTGCTCGGGTGCCGAAAGCACTTTTTTTGCATAATACGGCCAGACTTCCTTAGATGGGTTTGGCTGCGGGCGTTTGCTCAATGCAAGTAATACGACGACGATGACGATGATGCATACAATCCAAAACACAATGAATTCCCCTTCCATATTTGTCGGTGAGCGTTGAGTGCTGAGTGCTGAGTGCTGGGCACAAAATATATTAACAATATTTAACATATCATGCTAGCAAACGCGCAGACAACCGCACTCAACCGATGAGGGAAAAGATGCGCATGGAATGAAAATTGAGGGATTACATCAGGACAAATGCTTCAGGAAGCGGCAGCGGTGGGATGTCCGTTTCACCCAAGGCCTCTCTCAGTTCTAACGCGATGATGTCAGTCAGGGCGTTAATAGGCAAAGCGTTGGCAATTGGGGCAAAAGGTTCTTCGAGTTCGTTGCCAAGTGCATCCAGCCCAAACAAAGTATAGGCGGCCAGCGCGGTGACAAATGGGGTGGCCCAACCCAAGGTGTTCGCAAAGCAAAATGGCATCAAAAAGCAAAAAGTGTACGCCGTGCGATGCAATAACAAGGTATAGCCAAACGGGATCGGCGTATGTTGTATGCGCTCGCAAGCGGCTTGGGTCAGCGCCAGCTTTTGAATTAATTCTTCAAGCAAGTTAAATTGAATGGGTTGAATAGCCCCATCGCGCAATGCTGCAATCAAAATGCGTTCCATCGCACGTAAAATCACTTCGGGTGGATTTTTACTCTGACGAAACTGCGCCATCACCGCAGGCGAGACCAGCTTTGCGATCTTCGGCAACTGATCACTCGGCCTGAGCTGCATGAGCATGGCATACGCATAAGCAATATTATGCTGCAATAGTTGCTTGCGGGCGTCACTCACCTGGCCATCTACGGTGTCTAAAATTTGGCTGAGGCGCGCCAGATTTCTCGCAGTGAGCATAAACTCGCCCCAAATCTTTCTCGCCTCCCACCAACGTTCATAACAAGCATTATTACGAAAAGCTAAAAAAATAGAGAGGGTGATGCCTAATAGCGCGAATGGCCCGCCATCAAACTTTGGTAACCAATCTGGTTTGAAGGTATAAATAGAAACGACTGCAGCAGACAAGCCCGCCACGAATACCAGCAAAGGCATGATCCTGAGTACGATCGACCCTTTGATAATAAAAAACAACTCAAAAAGATGCGGTCTGGGTCTAACAATCAAGGGATGTCTCCTGCCAATGCAACCATTACCATAATGATCTATGCAACAGTCTATCTGCCGGCGCAGTGACTGCATGTGGCAAAAAGACAGGGGAAATCGCTGGTATACCCTGATTTATCATTGCAGCGGCCTAAAAATGCCTAAGAAAAGAGTTGTTGGCGCAGAAAGACGTCAAAACCCCTGGCGAAGGCAACCTAGCTAAGCCTAGGCGATGGCCTGACCTCGGTGTTAGCGCAATAAAAAACCAACCCCGCGGGGTTGGTGATACTGACCGACGTGCTGTTGCGAATCATTATTTGGCTAAGCGTCTACCAAAACTGACCGCATACGCCGCTGGTCGCGCCAGCAAGATAGGATCTTGACTCGGCGCAATGCCCTCTGTCAGTTGCAATGGATTAAACATGATTGGTTTTTCTGCCGTTTGACTGTCCGCCACCGCTTTATTGAGCGTCAGCGTGCCTAACTCAACTAATTGACGGCTATCCGGCCAAACCACGGTCGCGTTATTCACATCATCGCCCTGCTCGGCCAATTGCAGCAGCAGTTTATACTGCACACCCTTGGTCTGCACCCGCTCCACAATTTCTTTCATCAAGTAATCTGGTGCGGCCTTATCGGCGGCCTGCTGCGTTAAATAACGCGCACCTGAGACAGGTACAATCTGATAGCGGCCATACACTTTTTTTCCGCCTGCATTGCTAAATTGAAACGCATTCACCCCAAAAAAAGGCTGGGTGGCAAAACTCTCGGGTGCTGGTTTGGGAGTGCTGACAAATTTAAGGGCTGCAGGATGCGTGCCCAAAAACTGCTCCACTGGGCTCGGTTTTGCGGTGCTCGCCTGCGAATCACGGACAGCATTCAACAAGCCTAGAAAGTCTTCTGGGGTGGCTGCCGGAAACCCATTCACGGAGATACTCACAATATCGGTTGCCGTACCATCAGGCAATTGGAAACGAATTGCGATCCCTTTTGGAAAAGCATTGCCATTGGCATCGGGAATATTCGGTACACCCGTCGCGTCTGAAAAACGAACCAGCACCGGGGTGGGCTTCTGAAAATGCACAGCCTGACTAATGCTGGCAGCCTGCGCCGATGGCGTGAAGCTGCCTTCCACCATGATGCCTTTCGCATGATTGGCACGATAGCCTGCATGCGGGCCGCCCGAAAGCGTGGTCAATGTATCCACCACTTGTTCTGTCACCGGCTTATCTTCGGCGAGAACGGGGTGGGTCATGGTGAGGCTGCCGGCGAATATCACAGCGATGATTGCGCGTAATTGCATGGTTTTTTCCTTTCAAAAAAAATTAAAACTTTATAACGCAAAATTAAATCGTACACTATATAAAATACAAAAAAAATGATCGCGTACCCTATTGGCCTTGAAGGCCTAGGCAACGTGCTCAATCAAGTGGTTACGCAACCCATTTAAGCGTTCGCGCAACAAGGCAAGCTCCTCGATAGAACTCCCCATGGCGCAGAGCATATCGTCCATGATGCCCGAGGCTTGAAGACGCAATTGCCGACCGGTTTCTGTGAGACAAATGATCACTTGCCTTTCATCTTGGCTGGAGCGGATCCGCTGTAATAGCGCCGCCGACTCTAGCCGTTTTAACAAGGGCGTGAGCGTCGCGGAATCTAAGAACAACTGCTCGCCGATATCACTTACCGTGCGCTGATCGCTTTCCCACAACACCAGCATCACCAGATACTGTGAGTAAGTTAGATCGAGCTTTTTGAGCAGCGGCCGATACACCTTGTTGATAGCCAATGACAGCGAATACACCGAAAAACATAGCTGTTCTTGCAAAACGGGCGTGCTGTTTTTGATGGTGTCATTCATATATCGAGACTATAAATAGTGCGCTACTTAATAGCAATGCATTTATCACTTATTTACGCAAAAACTGAATGGCATAGTGAATGATAAAATTCGCTTTTTTGTG
The DNA here is from genome assembly GCF_006363955.1 of Methylophilus medardicus. Taxonomy (GTDB): domain Bacteria; phylum Pseudomonadota; class Gammaproteobacteria; order Burkholderiales; family Methylophilaceae; genus Methylophilus; species Methylophilus medardensis. Next base: position 61,122 of record NZ_CP040948.1, on the reverse strand, counting down.
CATTCTGATTTGGCTCATGATGATCTCCTATTGAATAGGCATTCATCTTAAAGCAAACATAAAGCGAATTAAAATTGAATGTTTTGATGAGGGCTATCAGTAAAACTTATGAATGGATCGCCTAACCTTTGGCTAGGCCGAGCAGGCCGCACGTGGCTTAATTCAGGTAATCCAGTTTGAATGGATCTTTTTGCACCTCGACGTCCAGCGGATTAATCGCATAAGAAAGATCATCGCCGATATCAATGTCGATTTCGTTTTGGCCTTCCCAGCGCTGCAACCACACTGAAAAGTCTTTTTCAGGCATGGGCTTGCCAATAAAATAACCTTGGCCTTCGTTACAGCCCAATCTAGCCAGCTGATTAAGCACAAACTCGTTCTCAATGCCTTCTGCGACTACAATCAAACCCAGATTATGGGCTAGATCAATGGTGGATTTAACGATGCTGGCATCTCCGCTATTTTTGTCCATAAACATGACGAAAGAACGGTCAATTTTGAGTTCTTGTACTGGCAACTGCCGTAAGTAAGCCAGTGAGGAATAGCCCGTACCAAAGTCATCAATCGCCAGATGTAATCCCATCGCTGCCAATTTTTTCACCACTAATTCGGCGCGCTCTGGGTCTTGCATCAAGCTGCCCTCGGTGATTTCGAGTTTCAGCGCTTTCGCGTCTAAACCGTGAGACGACAATAAATGAGCGATTTGTTCAGGCAACTCCATATTGTTCAAGTCACGGGTGGACAAGTTGACCGCTAAAGTAATATCTAGCCCTTGTTTTCTAAACCCAGCCAATACTTGGCAGGCCCGCAACAGCATCCAGTTGGTAATGTCGCTAATGATGCCAGTCTGCTCGGCGAACGGAATAAACTGGTCTGGAAAGATCATGCCTTTTTCTGGATGTACCCAGCGAATCAATGCTTCACCACCCAACGCACGGCGGGTCTTCACATCGATTTTGGGCTGAATATATAGCAGTAACTGATCTTGCTGAATCGCTTCTTTCAAATCAGAAATCAAGGTTAAGGTTTCGGATTGATCGATTTCAAGCGCGGTGTTGTAGACAATCCACGGCGATTTTTTCGCTTTGGATTCTTGTAGTGCCGTTTCGGCGTGATTGAGCAATGCCTCTTCATTCATGCCATGGTCAGGATACAAAGAGATGCCAATACCGGTACGTACATCGATGGCTTGGCCTTGTACGCTCACCGGCTGCTCAAACACATGTAACAACTTGTCAGCATAACGCGTTGCCTGTGCCTGATCCGTGTGCTGCAGCATCACGGCAAACTCGTCGGCGTCCAACCGTGCCACCATGTCGTGCTCACCCAGGACATTTTGTTTCAATACCTGCCCCACATGGCGCAGCAAATCGTCGCCAAAATCGCGACCCAGCGTTTGATTAATCGGTTTGAAACGATGGATATTAATGACAATGACACTTAATTTTTGCTTGCTCTCGGCATGCGTTAACAAGGCCTGATGCACCCCTTGTATAAATGCCAGGCGGTTAGAAAGGCCGGTCAATTCGTCATTAAAAGCCAGCCGCTGAATACGCAAGGTACGCTGTAATACCGCTTCGCGCATGCTATTAAGCGCTTTGGCCAGATGGCCGATTTCGTCGATACTATTGACCTGAATTTCTTTGTCATAATCGCCCATGGCGATGTAATCGGCCTCTTTGACCAAAGCCGCAATCGGCTCTGTGGTTTTACGTGAGACATACCAAATTAAGGCGGCCAAAATACACACGCCCACCAGTGTCAGCAAAATCATGCTCTTAAATAACAAGCTAAGATCTTGAATAAAAGGCTCCACTGAGCCCTGCAACACCACCAACAGCGCTTCATCCCCTGCCTGATGTAATGAGCGTATTTTTAAGTGATAGGACTGATCATTGAAATCGACGCGATGCAGCGACATTTTTTGACGGTACACATCCGCGACTGTTTTCACCAGCAGGTTAGAGAGCGCATGGTCGGCGGTGCCGCTAATTAATTGCCAGTCATGTTGCGGGGTTTTTTGTACAAAGGCGACATCCAAATGCGTCAATTGCTTGATCTGACTGGCGAGACGACCATCTACCGCAAAGCCCATCACAATCCAACCAATCACGTCGGGCGCTTTGACCGGCACGGTAATCAGCTGATAGGGCTTGCCGTCGACAATATCAAATTTCAACATGCCACTTTGATTATCGACGATCGCCTGCATCGCATCGACCTTGGCATTGGGTCCAAACAATGCGGTTTGGTTATCGGCAGTGCCGATCACCAAATCATCACGATTGCTGATGTAATAGGCCACTTGCGCGTGAATACGGCCTTGGTAGCTTTCAAGCGCTGACTCTATCGTCTCTGCGTCATTGGTGGCTACCGCCTCTCGAAACGCAAAATCTGCCGCCAGCACTTGGGTGGCTTGCTTCAGGCTTTGCGTATTGTGTTGCAACAAACTGACGAAGACCCGCTCACCAACGTTGATCTGCTCTTCCGCTAACTGGTTGGCGTGTTTGTCCAGCGCATATTTAAGCGGAATCAGGCCTGCCAATTGAATAGCAACCACCACCGTCAAAAATGTGAAGGCGATGCGGGATCGTATGTGTTTGAACTGGATCATGAAGTAGAAGGGTTAGAGTGTGATTTTGACCTCAGTCGCACCCTCAATGGTTATTTTTTGTTCTGCACCCGGTTTGGTTTGGCCTGGTTGCCAAGCCTGATAACTGTATTGCCCATTGCTCAACTTTAGCGTCGCCTTGCCTTTGTCATCCGTTTTGGCAAAAAAAGGCGTATCAACGATATAAATATACCCTACCATAGAATCGTGAATGTTGCATCCCAAGGTGACTACTCCCGCTTGGTCAAACACCAAAGGGTCAGTTGGCACGCCCGAATAGAGTTTTAACTCGAATTTTTTTGCGGGAGAAAACGAATAGACATGGTGCCTGACCGTATCTTCATTTGGGAAGTTGATTTTTGACCCCGTCTGCACCACTGTGATTCTGGGATTAAATAATTTGTTTTTCTGCACGATTCTAGCGCCAGCGCCTGCTGGCAAGGCGGTCGTTTTACCATCGTAAAAAGCCACGACCGCGTCTACAATCGGCTTACCAGAGGCGTCCATAATGGTAGCGGTAATATCAGCCGCCAATGCCAGGGGGCTCAAAAATGTTAGGACAAGGGGGAAGCAAACACGCGTGGCCACTGAAAACATTGCAGACTTTCTCGATTAAATAATTAGTTTGACACGACATCGCGCTTCATTGGCGCCAATATCTTCAGAAGCTCGTTTTTCTCTTTGGTGCCAACGCCATTGGCATCCAAGCGCTCTCGCAACACATCCACCATCACCTCAAATTCAGCGGTGGTGATATGTAAGTCAGCATGCGATTTTTTCATCGTTTCGCCTTCATAAACACAGGCTCCACCAGTTTTCACGCACAAAAAATTGCTCAGGCTTTCTTTGAGAGTCTTCATTTTGACCCCCTCAAATGAACGGCTCGTGCGCGGATCTTTACTCACAATATCCAAAGTTTGGTTTGAGATTCTAGTGAGCATGGGCGCGCCACCAATGCGCTGAAATAGCGCCGCTTCTGGTTTAGGTTGTGCCACACAACCCAAACACAGGGCGGTGATCATGGTCAGTACAAAAAATCGCATTTTTTAAATTCTCCACACTTTGCGTCGATAGTTGCATTTTACGATGAACGACTGTGGATAAATGGACAATAAAACCAAAAATACGGACGTTATTCTTACAATCAAACTTATCGCAATAATTACATAATGCAACAATCAAATTCAAGGGAGACCATGATGCAATTACGCAACTTTAATCACGTATGCTTGATCACCGCCTCCGCTTTTCTCACCTTGTTTCCTTTAATGGGCAACACGGGAGATCGGCTGCTAGCCACCGGTGGGGTGACGCAAATTGAGGGCGCCGCGGGCGGCGGCTTAATGCCATGGGCCGTGATCAGCGGTTATGGCACCGACAAACAAATTGGTGGCTCACTGTTTTATACCCATGCAGAAACCCGTGGCGACTTTAAACTGAATACGACTGGGGTCGCACTGGGCTTTTACAATCGGGTTGAGGTCAGTGCAAGTCAGGCTAGATTTGGCTTAAGCGACACGGTACCCGGTGAAGAGATTCGCCTAAATACCTTGGGTGTTAAACTACGCGTACTCGGCGATGCCATCTACGAACAAGATAGCTGGTTACCGCAAGTCTCCGTCGGCGCACAATACAAATATAACGAAGACTTTAACTTTGTGCCTAAAGCGCTTGGCGCCAGTGATCGCAGTGGTGTCGACTATTACATCGCTTCGAGTAAGCTCTTTTTAGGTGCGGTGTATGGTTACAACTTATTGTTGAATGCCAATCTGCATGCCAGCAAAGCGAACCAATTTGGCCTATTAGGATTTGGTGGCGACAAACACGACAACTACCGCATTTTACCGGCCGTGTCGGCGGCAATCATGCTTTCAGATAACTGGCTGATTGGGGCGGAATATCGCGACAAACCCAATAATTTGTCTGTGTACAAAGAAAACAGCGCAAAAGATATCTTTATGACTTGGTTTCCGCACCGCAACGTGTCGATCACCGGCGCTTATATTGACCTTGGCCGAATCGCCAATAAAGACAACCAGACTGGCTGGTATGTCTCCGGTCAAATCAATTATTAACTTGGGCCTTAACGTTTTGCAGGTGTCAGGCCACAACTGGCCTGTAGGGATTTATCCAGCTGCTTGAAGCCGGCACCATTGCCCGTGGCGAAAGCATACGGGTTTGAAGCCAGATACTGATTATATCTGACCTGCCGCGATGAAAATTTGTTGGCAAGCCCATCGCTATAACATTGGCAGGCAACTGCCGCATTGTCTGCCTGAAACTGCTGCGCACAACTGGTCTGCAGTGCTTGCTTGTCAGTCATGGTCCATGCCTGACCATTGCCTTGTCCATTGGCACGGGCTTGTGTCAGCATCGCGTACATCAGCTCCACGGTGGCGCGCAGCTTACCCAGCGTAGCGGTTTGTAAAGTGTCCTGATGCTTGGCTTGTGACAGGCTAGCATCCAGCGCAAAGTCTGCATCTAATAATGGTCGATCTGGCAGCTGGTAGCCTTGGGCAGCCAGCATGATCTGTTTAGCCGGCTCCGCCTGCAACAGCGCTTGCGCTTCAGCAATATCTGCCTCGGGTAATGTTAATTGCCAATGCAGTTGGCAGCTTGCGCTGTCTTGCAAGGTCATCTCACCGCGAATCTGCTGATCTGATACCGCATCTGCAAACGCTGGGGGAATCCGCTGCAACATATAGTTGATTTCTTGCTTAGCCAGGTTGTGCAACGCTTGGTCATCGACACAAGCCGACCCGTCAGCCGCAAAAAATATTGACGATAAACCGACGAAAGTCAGGCTAACAACAGAAAGCATTTTTGTCATGTTGAACAACTCCATTTTTTATCCTAAGCTATGAGCAATCTGCCTTGAAAAAAGTTTTCATGCAGTTGTTCTGTCGTGACACTTGAAAATACAAACAAAAACGGGCGCTTGAGCGCCCGTTCATGTCATTAAGAACAAATTACTTGTTCATAACGTACATAGTTACTTCGAAGCCGAAACGCATTTCGGTAGCAGCTGGTTTAGTCCACATAGTCATTTCTCCTTTTTCCTGAATTCGTTTTAGCGATTGCTATCAACGTATGCACATCATAGAAGGTGCCGTTGGGCTTGTCGTGCTTAAACTACGCAACATCCAATCATGATTTTCATGAGTGTGGCCTGATAGTGCCATTAAACAAAGCGGGCTTTGAGGTAGCGCAATAACTTACGCAAGCCTTTGCGGCCAATGGTGCGCTTGAGCCAGACTTTGCAGTCATAGACAACAAACGGCATTAAAAACTGCCATTGCAAACGACGTCCGGTCATGCCGAGGTACATCTGTAAAAATTGCTTCCGACCCTCCCAATGTAATTTATGCAGTGCCCTGGTTAAATCCGCCAACCGTTGCTTAATCATGGTAGCAGTGGGCGTTGCGTGCAAACGGGCGGTATCGATCAATACAAATTCCAATTGCTCGCCCTGACGTTGGACGAGGATATTACCGCCGGAAAAATCGCGGAAGTAGATGCCGGAATTGTGCATATGCAAACAAAAGCGTGCAAACGCATGGTAAAGCGTCTCGGCGGAGAGGCCCTCAAAATGACTATCCCCCTGTCTAAAGGCTAAAAATGCTTTTGATAGCGCAAACTGGTGCGCCACAAAGGCACAAATATAAAAATTGCGGCGCAAACTCGGGTCGTTGGCATGCTCGATATAAGCCAGTGGCATCGCAGTACCTACCCCGCGGCGCAGCAACTCCATCGCACCATTCCAGCTGCGTTTGGCCTTGCTTGGCTTATGACGATCAAGCAACGTTTTATGCCAGTACATCCGCACTGGTTTTTTGACAGTGACTTGCTGCGTAGGGTCTCGCGGATCAGGCAACGACCAGATCGCATTTCTGGCATGCCGCAAGGCTGCAGTCTTGGCCGGGGGTTGCAAGGTTTCAGGATGCCATGCGCGCCAAAGTTGTTGCGCCTGCGCAGCATCTTTGGCGAGTATCATGCCGCGCCAATCACCCTCTTCAATCGGAAAATATTGCAGCCCAGCGATGTGGGCATGAATGACGGTGCCACTCAATGACGGGCGCGTTGTGCGCAACACCACCTGATCAGCCGACGGCCATACCAGATAAGCAGGCGACTCAGTGAGCATATTCAAAGACGCCAAGGCTTCACCATCGCGATTAAACAGTTGCGCTTGCTGCAGGCTATGCGGGGTGTAAATCTGATTGAGCAACGCACATTGTCCGTTCAAGGTCCATGCAATATGCACGGTCTGCCCGTTCTGGCTTAATTGATGAATCTCAAGGCCTTGCCCAGTGCAGACTGGCGCCATGTATTGCGCGCCATTGAGCCAGTGGCTCGCCGTTTTAAAAGCGGCAAAGCTTGGGTTTGGCTGGTAGCGTGCGACGTCGCCATCGGCGGCTTTATAATAAGCCACGCGTTCGAGCGCCGGATACTCGGCATCGTGAAGCCCGTCATCAATCAAACCTTCACGGTGGCAAATAAACGCGCCCCAGTTTGCTTGTTGTAACACGCCGGAAGCGGCCAGCAGCGTAAAATAACGTGTGACATAATCTGCCTGCTTTTGCGCGCCGTCAGGAAAGCGGCGCTTAATGCGATAAATGGCCCAGAAGGCCACCGGTGAGACCATCACGGGCACGCCCATGTCATCGCCTACTTTTTGCAATAAACGGGCTTTTTTAATCAAGTTAAACTTGAGAATGCGCGTCCATTTGTGTTTAAAGATTCTGAAATCGGCCAGTTCAGGTTCGACGATGCGCTCGACAAATAAATTGTTACTATGCACGTCTGGCAGGCGACGGTCTTGCCCCAGCGTTTTCAGTAAACTGATGTTATACAAAGGCTCAAAGTCTTGAATATTAGGCCCCACCACAGTCACGCGGTGCTGCCTCGCCAAGTCATAAGCGATTTGCCAGGCCAGCATAAAGCCTGGCATATCATAACCGGCCCATTTTTTACGATTGATGGTGTTGCCGATTTCTAGCGCAGCGATCCGCGTCGCATGTGTTTGCAGCAGCGCAGACAAAAATTCAGCCCAAGCGGATTGCACCGCGGGCGAGCGCATATTTCTGGCGGCCTCGAACGGCTGCACCACATGCAAGGTCACTGCCAGCCCTGCGTCAAGCAGACTCCTCAGAAAACGCTCCTGATATGGCCGGGCATCGTCGTCACTCATATCGAGCCGCACCCGTTTCACGCCCAGCGTTTGGAGTTGTGCAAGCACATACGCATCTGTCGCCGGGTCCGCGTTAGTGGCGACGCACAAGCCCATGAAATCATCGGGCACCGGGTGATTCAGGCGAGGCAAATGGCTATTTTTTAGCCAAAACCCGCCACTGGCGATATATTTCAAGCCATCGATCATGACTTGCCGCGTGAGCATCGAGGGTTGTGTTTTCACAGCGATGGTTACTCAGGGAGGCGATAACGTTGTTCTTTGTAGAGCAACGCAGGTAATAAGCTGTTAGCCAACGCACGCTCCGCCAAGGCGTCGCCATCCGCAGGCGCAACCGTGTTTTGCAACTGTTTGCTGGTCGGGTCGTAATGCCCAAATGCAGCGGGCTTGCCTTCGCGCAAGACCACCACTGCGTTATCCGCAGCGGTTTGCCCAACTTGCTGCATCCACCCAAAGTTATAGTTGTATTGCATCATGGCGCGGCCACGATAGTCAGCACTTACATTAGACAAATCCTGTCCGGTCATCGGATGTTGGGCTTCAATCCCCATCAGAGACAACATCGTCACTGGCAAATCGATCTGACTGGCAATCGCATCGACGGTCTTAGGCTGCACTGCACCGCCTAGAATCAACGCTGGGATATGAAAATGCTCAATCGGCACCAATGAGTCGCCGCGCACACGAATATCGTGGTCGGCTACAATTAAAAATACGGTGTCTTGCCAATAAGGGCTTGCTTTGGCCTTTTTAATAAACTCACCAATCGCATAATCGGCATATTTGACCGCATTATTGTCTGTCGCCTTTGGCTGCTCATACAGAGTGATGCGGCCATCCGGAAACTCAAATGGCGCATGGTTAGACGAGCTAAAAGCCAAGGTAAAAAATGGCTTGCCACTGGCATGATGTGCCATCAATTGTTCATGCGTTTTGTTCAGCAAATCTTCGTCTGACGCGCCCCAGCTCGCCACAAATACTGGATTTTTAAATTCTGGCTGATCGGTGATTTGCTGAAAACCATTGCCCATAAAAAAACGGCGCATGTTATCAAAATGGGATTCACCGCCATAAATAAATTCGGTGAGATAGCCATGTTTAGACAGCACGGACGCCAAGGTAAAAAAGTTTTTTTGGCTTAAATCCAGCTTGACGGTACTGTCTGAGGGGGTCGGCTGAAAACCCGTCACCACTGCCTCTATGCCGCGCACGGAACGCGTGCCGGTCGCATACAAATGCGTAAACCAAATGCCTTCAGACTTCAGTTTTTCTAAATTGGGCGTGACCGGTTTGCCCCCCAACGACGCCACAAAACCCGCGCCTAGACTTTCTTGCAGCAAAATCACCAGATTGAGCGGCTTATCCCGCTTGACGGTGGGCACCAATGTGGTCAGCGTAGGGATATCGGCCTCTTTCGCACCGGTTAACGCAAATATTTTCTCCCGCGGCAACTTGCCATAAATCGCGCTGGATTTTGCTTCGTGCTGCAAACTGTAGGCGGCATAAAACACCGAATAGGTGGAGTTTAGAATCAGGCTGTTGACCATGCTGTCTTGCGTAATCGCAAACAACGCAGGGTTAGCCGGACGGTGCGTCAGGGTTGAGCGCACACCCATCACCGTCAGCAACAAAATCAACGGCCAACTCAACCACAAGGCCGGATTCGCCCAGGTAGGCTGCGCCTGACGCCAAGGCTGTAGCAGTTTGGCCACCAGCGCAAAGGCCAGCAAGGTCATGACTAAACCGAATATCAGCTCAGACTTAAAGCCTTGCCAAAGCATGCCAAACACCTCATGCGGATACTTCAGGTATTCAACAAAAATACGGTTAGGACGCACATCGTATTCGTGGATAAAGCCTGGCGTGGCGGCCTCTAGGAACACCAGTAACACTAGTGACAACAGCACCCAGTAAAAAGTGAGTCCACGCCAAATATAAAACCATTTGCGGATGGCTAAGACTGGCGATAACAAGACTGGAATCAGCGCCAGTAAGCCTAACTGGATGACATCGACCCGCACCCCTTGCAATAAAATCTGGCTCAACTCGCCAGTTGCATACACACGCTCCCACTTCCAGAGGACTAAACCAAAGCGCGTGAGTGAAAGAAAGATCAGCCCACTGATAAACATCACGATCAGCGGGGCATAGGGGCCAAACCAATGACCGATGGCCCACAATTTAGAGGTTGAACGCGGCTTGCCGAAGTAACTTGATTGCATGTTTGCTTAATCAGATTGATTCAAGCGTGTGATTATAACGGGTTATTCTGGATTGTTAATGCAAAGCCTACTCACTGCGAACGCGCGTCTGCCAAAAGCGTTTTTTTGCGCAAATCTAGATACACCACCGATAACAGTGTCACAGGCACCGCGAAACCGACTAGCAAGGGCACCAAATCAAGCCCGGCATCCATCCAATCGGCCTCCGTGGTAAACAATCGCCAGACGGTGATGCATAAAGGCACCCCTGTAAATAACAAGGTAGGCAAAATGAACCAAAGTGTGCTGTTGGCGCCGCGCTTGGCAAGACGCGCGCAAAAATAAGAGACGATCGCCACGATGAGCGCCGCCCCCGCGCCCCACACGGCCCCTGCGACCACCGTAATCCAAGTGCCCACTTGGTACAACAATAAGCAAATCAGGGCGGTGAGTAGCAATTTTCGATGAATCACCAATGACATACGAATCAAACTCACATAAAAAAATGAATCAATCTGTTAGCGCACCAGCTAATGGGCCATTAATGGGTGGTGGCTGGTGGCGCAGCTTCAGGAGAAGTAGGTTGTATCGGGTTCCCCTGCGTGGTGCCAGCTTTTTCATGCTTGTTTTTCAGCAAAGGGTTTCGATGATTTTTTTCAGGCCGCTCACTCAAGCCTTTCTCAGTTTTCTTGTTTTGTGCTTTCACTTGAGGGCTATTTGCATTGCCCAAGTTGCTTTCGTCATTTGGCACGCCATCTTGATGCACGCCGACCGGCCCTTTATCAGTTGATCGCTGTTGGCGTTGCACTTGCGGACTGTCTGAAGTACCCATGGTCGCTGCATCATCTTGACTAGGTGCTGCTTGAGCGGCGGGGAGTGTGAACATTAAACATAATAAAGTAGTGAACAGTGTACGCATGGTATGTCCTTTAATGAGCAATAACGTGAGATGCGCTTGATTGCGCATTGGGCTATTAAAGGTCAGTCTGCGCTTGCGGCCTATCAGCGTTGTCTTATTTGCCTGTAGGATGAATCTGCGCGTTTCGCTTGAGCCAACGCCAAGCGCAATATAGCAGCAGCGCCACCAAGCCAATCACACTCACCAACATCAAGAATGCCGGGAGCGGTAACAATGCAGGTCGCGGCGCTTGTGTCGGCACATCAGGTTGTAAATGATTGGGCAAAGGATTAGGCGTGACCGGAATGATTTTCCATTGGCTTCTGTCGGCTGGCGCCTGCTGCAAATACTGGGCAAACCGATAGACCGGCGCCTGACCGTCCGCTCGACTAGATGGAATTTGTGGAATACGCACAAAATAAATCGCTTCTAACTGGCTGGCCATGCCTTGCATGACGCCAGCATCCAAGGTGGTTGTCTGACCGGTGCGGGCAATATGTAACAGGTCATTCCCGATCGCATCAAACGCTACCGCCGGAAATAAGCGCGTCATTTCAGTATTGAGGTAATCGTACATCGCGCGTCCTTTTTGTAGGCTGTGCTCGGTGGCTGCAACGACCCAGTAGGCTGCGCTGGCCTTGAGCGAGCTCTCTACCCCGCGCAAAGGCACACGCCAACCCAATTGACGCAAAGTATCCATACTGATGCCTGCGCAATTTTCGAGTGCATGGTCATAAACAATATCGTGACGATAAAAATGTTGCATCACGCGGTTGCTGAGTGCTTGCACCTGGCTGGGCACCTGCGGCTGACTAAACACGGCCACCACCATATAGGAAGGGCGATAAAATGCCTGCCCACTATTGAGATCGCCCATATATTGATCAAATGGCGTGACCCCGGCAATAATGCCTTTCTCACTGTGGGTGGCCAAACTGTAGTAATTGTTGACTAACCAAGACGCATAGCCGCCATCGGCAGCCACGTGGCCAGTCGCCAGCGCGAAATGCCCGCCATGCGCTTCATCGTCGTCGCCTTGCGCCCCATTGAGCAAAATACCCAACACTGCTTTTCCTGCGGATTGTTGCGCCAGACCAGGTGATTTCTCCCACAACAAACGGCTCTCGTGTGGCCGCCGCGCGCCGCCCTTTGCATCTTGCACCAGCGATTGCAGACTTTCTTCGGCTTGCAACGGCCGCATGGTTGCGGCTAAATCCAGCTTGTAGGCTTGCGGCCACACCGTGCGCGCAATTACCGTCTGATCGACCAGTTCACCTCGGATGCGCAACGGTTGGTTAGCAAAGAAATCCGTGGTGCGTGCGTTCCAATAAGACCGGTTACTGGCAATTTTTGGCACCAGTGCAAATTGAAAGCGCTGACCATCAGCCGTGGTCACACGCTGCGTGTGCCCCTCTAAAGTCATCTGCGTCCACAGGTGGCGAGAGCCCGTCCACACCAGCGAGGGTAACGCCGTGGGGTTCAATGCCTCAACATCCTCCAGCCAGTGCTTACTGTCTTCAATCGTGACGACCGGCTCTCCTTGTCTCGGCACCAAAAACGTTTCGTGGCGAAAATACCATCGCGCCTGGGGCGAGACCCGACATTGTGTGCACGCCGCCCCTTGTTCAACCTCAAACTGGCTAGGTTGGTATAACCCCAGCGCATCCACATGGGTGTCGCCATACGCAAATATCGACATCAAGCTCACCCCCACTCCCAACAGACGACGCATAGGCTTTTCCATTATTGCTTTAAAAAATCACGCGTACTTTGCCAATACTCCGGTTGCCGTAAACATAGGTATAAGGCAACCAATAGATTGACTGCCGCCGTAATGGCAAACAATTCGGCAATCGTGGCCCCCATGCCAAACAACCACAGCGAAAAGCCTGCCGAGACCACCATGAACAAGGCGTTCATAATGTTATTGGCAGCGATAACACGTGATTGATAGCCGGCTTCAGCACGGCTTTGCAGCAGCACGTATAGAGGCACGATATAGACCCCGCCGCACACGCCCAACAAAGCTACATCAACAAGCATGCGCCAGTAGCCAAGCCCCGCAAGCGTATGCAGAGTCAGGGAGGGTTGCATCAGCAACTGTTGCTGCAGATTGCTTACCGTATAAGCAAAATCCCAAGTAAACACCGACATGCCGACAGCGCCAAGCATCACTAACCCCAAGGCCGGCTTCCCTTTAGTAAGCTTTTCACACCAGAGCGAGCCGATGCCCACCCCCAGCGAAAAGGTGGACAACAAACTAATGAAATCACGCTCACTCCCCTGCAGCACCTGCTTGGCCAGATTTGGAAACTGTGCCAACAGGGTCGCACCAAAAAACCAGAACCATGATATGGCGACAATGGCGACCCACAAGGTTTGCTGCGCCCAAAATAGCCGCACATTCTTAATCGTTTCGGTGATCGGGTTCCAGTTAATGCGGATGCTGGGGTCAGCCGCAGGGGATAGCGGCACCCCGCGGCTGAGGTGATAGCCTGAAATTGCAATCAACAAAACACTCAGGCTGGTAAACAATGCGTGCTGTTCTAGACTGCCTAACCACGCCCCGAGTACCTGCCCGAGCAAAATCGCGACAAAACTGCCCATTTCAATCAGGCCATTGCCGGCAGTCAGCTCCTGCGGTTGCAAATGCTGTGGCAAATAAGAATATTTCACCGGGCCAAACAGCGTAGAGTGCACCCCCATCAAAAATAGTGCTAACGCCAACATCAGCAGGCTACGGCTTAAAAATCCGATACTGGCGAACAACATGATGCAAATCTCCAGCAGCTTCACTAGCCGGATAATCTGCGACTTCTCATATTTATCGGCCAGTTGTCCAGCCGAGGCCGAAAACAAAAAAAATGGCAAAATAAATAGCCCAGGCAACAATGTCGCTAGCATGGCCCCATCTAAGGCGGTCAAGCTGGCCGTGTTGAACGCGACTTGCGTGATCAAGGCGGTTTTAAACACGTTATCGTTAAATGCCCCTAGACCTTGTGTCCAGAAAAAAGGGCCAAAGCGCTGCTGGCGCATTAAGCTGAATGGATTCATACCGCCTGCTCCGCCATGTGTTTCAGTGTCACGTAATCTGTTTTACCAGTGCCCAATACTGGAATCTGGTCCACTACAATCAACTTACGTGCAATGGCAATCTCAGGCGAGCCTAGATTTTTAGCGACAATCTGCAAATCTTCGCGCTTGAGTTTGGCATCCGTAGTAAATAGCACGATGCTTTCGCCCCGGCTGGCATCCGGCACCGTGGTGGCCGCATGGAATTGCTCCGGCGCGGCGGTGCTGGCAATTTTCTCGACCACTTCAAGCGAAACCATCTCACCGGCCACCTTAGCAAATCGCTTCACGCGGCCTTTAATATGAATAAACCCCTCCGCATCGACTTCTACCACATCACCCGTCTCGTACCAGCCATCCTTGGGCGCCACCAGAACACCGGGTTGGTCAAATAAGTAATAGCCTTGCATGACGTTATCGCCCTTCACCGACAGCAATCCGCCCTTTTCAATGCCGGGAACCGGCGTCAGTGTGTATTGCATGCCGGGCAACAGTTGACCCACACTGCCGGTACGATTGGCCATGGGGGTGTTGGCCGTCACCACCGGTGCACATTCGGTGGTGCCGTAGCCCTCAAGAATGCGGATGCCAAATTTTTCGTGATAAATTTTGCGCACTTCATCGTTGAGTTTTTCTGCCCCGGCAAACACCACGCGCAATTTATAAAAGTCATAAGGATGGGCGAATTTGGCGTAATTGCCTAAAAATGTGCTGGTCGAGAAAAACACCGTACACCCCTTGTCATAAATGACCTCTGGGATTAATTTGTATTGCAACGGTGAAGGAAACAGCAAAATAGGAATGCCATTGAACAACGGTAGCAAAGCCCCCGTAAACCCAAACGCATGAAACAGCGGTAACGCCATCATGAATTTATCGGAGGGACTAAAATCTAGCATCGCGGAGATCTGGTGGGTATTCGCCAAGATACTTTTGTGGCTGTGCACGACACCCTTGGGTTTTCCCTCAGATCCCGAGGTAAATAGGATCACAGCGGTATCTTCTGCGGTGGCTGGCTCCATTGCTGCGCGGGGGTAATGTAAAGCGTAGCCCATTAACCATGCGCGATCTAACATCCCAAACTGGCTGCGCAGTGTTTCGAGATAAACGATATTTAAATCGCGTAGTTGCGCCACCGTCTCCTCAAGCTTCGCCGCCTCAATAAACTTGCGCGAGGTGATCACGGTCTTGATATTGGCTGCAATACAGGCATTGCGCATGCCCTCTGCACCTGCGGTAAAGTTGAGCATGGCAGGCACTCTTTTAAACGCACTCATGCCCAGCACCAATGCCAGCGTGTTGGTGATGTTGGGCATCAGCACCCCCACCGCCTCGTTAGGCTGACTGACTTTGCAGGCAAGTCGCCCCAGGGCCAGACTCTTTTTGAGCACTTCTTGATAGGTGTCTTCTATCTGGTGCATGTCTTCAATGATGCGCGTTTTGGCGCCGTATTTGTCTACGGTATCTAGAAAAGCCTCAAACAGCGTTTTGGTGGGCTGTGTTTTAAACAGCATATGCTGCATGATGTTACGCATAGCTTCACCGGCAATGCGGCGCCGCTGCTTGGCCGTCAGCGGTGCATGATGCCCATGCTGCTCAATACGAATCTCAGTGGCGGGCAATATTTTTAGAGACACTTGCGGGAATAATTTACGCGGATGGGCATCTGACAACCGGCCAAAATAAGACTGCGCAGCGCCCTCAACCCGCACCGGTAAAATCTTGACGCCGGTCTTGGCCGCCACGAATCCTGGTCCATCATAAACCTTCATTAAAGCGCCTGTGAGCGTGATGCGTCCTTCAGGAAAAATCACCACATTTTCGCCCGCATGCAGTCGTTGAATGACTTTTTTCATGGCCAAGGGGCTGGCTGGGTCAACCGATAAATGCGGGGTCAGTTTCAACCACCAGCGAAAAAATATGCTTTTTAATACCCCGGTGTGCACGACGAAGGTCGCGCGTTTAGGTAAAAAAAGCCCGAGCAATAAGCCATCCAAAAAGGATTCATGGTTGGCAATAATCAGTATTCTATCTTCTTGTGGCACATGCTCTAAACCGCTCACTTGCACGCGGAACAGCAGACGACACATCTCCCTTAATAAACGCACCAGCATTGTTTTTACCCTTTGTTAGATTTTTTATATTTCGTCTTTGATATAACCCAGCACATTTTGCAGCGCCGCTTGCATCCAGGCTTTATTGACCCAGAAATACACCTCGCGCCCGATTTTCTCGCTTTGCAACGCCCCGCCTCGCTCCAGCACTTTCAAGTGATGGGTGACCGCTGTACGACTGAGCTGAGAAGCTTCGACAATTTGCAAAATAGTCAGGCGCTCACCCTTTTCGAACGACAACAAAATGCGTTGCCGATGCGCATCGCCTAGCGCGACAAATAACTCGGAGATGTCGGTCCACAGGGCTGGAATATGTGCGAGCGTTTTCATATAACTAAATAATTAGTCATTTAGTTTATTTTGTCAAGCCCCTGGTCTATGCGGCTTTTCTTGGGTGCGTGCAGACTAGACTGCCATTCATCAAAGCATCATGCTGCCTATGGTCCGCTCGCAGTACACTGTGAAAATTAAATTGAAAGAGTCAGGCTATGTTGCGACGCGCTGTTGTGTTAAGCCTTCTGGCTTGCCTACCCATGGTCAGCCATGCGACTGCATCCCTCCATCTCAGTCACAGTGTTTGCTCGGGACCGCTGTCACTCTCCACCAGTCGCGGCATCGCATTGAGTTGCGCGGGGAACATGACGCTGGAGGGTGGCTGGATGGCGGACGAAAGCCAGATCTCATTGGTAGCCAGCGGCGACCTGATATTGGATCACTTTATTTTACGCGCGCCAGAAATTCAGCTTTCTAGCCTGACAGGCTTACTGAACTTGGGCAGCAACGTCACGATCGACACGCGTGACAGCCAGGCGAGCACGCAGACTGCGATCATAGTAGATCGTTGGCTAACGCATGGCATCCACTCGTGGCAGCCGTTTGACATTATGCGCGCACCAGGTGGCGTGCTAAGTATCCAAAGCCCGGCCTTGCCCGCAGCGGGTAACGCACAGATCAGGATCTTACCAGAGGGCTTAGGTGGCAGCCTGCAGATCGTTGGGCAACCCAGCCTTAGGCCCGCCAACGCAGGCATCGTACGCACAAATCAAGTGGCAGTGGGGCTGAGTGCAGTGCCAGAACCTGATCGCGCAATGCTGCTGCTGACTGGTTTAGGATTATTCGCTTATGGTCGCAAACACCATTTGGCGAAAAGCGGCCAATGGCGTTAGCAAATGCATTAAAGATGGGTTAAAGATGCGTTTCTAACAGCCTAAGCATGGCAGCATCCCCCGGCTGATCGGCACTGAACGCCATGAGGCCCGCCTCCCGCGCCTGCTCGGCAATCCGCGCGTGATTGGTAAAGAGTGGCACTGAGGGCAACCAGTCTGCATCGCCCGCCAGTTGCAACAAAAAGCGCAAAGCTTCTGTGCTCGTGATCACGATTGCATGCAACTGGGCTGCCGCATGCGCGGCTGCCAACACCTGTGCATTAGATTGCGGATTAACGCGACGATAGCACTCGCCAAACACCACCTCAGCCCCGCGCTGCCCGAGGGTATTTGCTAATAATTCGCGCCCGCCCACCCCGCGCACGATCAACACACGTTGGCCTTGCATCTGTTGCAAGGCTGGTAACGCCAATAAAGATTCACTGTCGAATCGCTCCAGCGGAGTCAACACCGCAGACACGCCAAACGTCTGTAAGCTGGCGGCAGTGGTCGGGCCGATGGCGGCAAACTGTAATGCGGACGGCAATCCGGCTTGCTTAAGCAGGGGCATGCCATGTTGCACGGCGTTGCTGCTGATAAACACCGCCCAGTCAAACTGTTGCAAAGGCGTGATAGCCGCATGAAACGCAGTTAAATCAGGCAACCCTTCAATATCGAGTAAGGGAAAAGAGATGACCTGCCCGCCTGCCGCATGAATAGCCGCCATGAGTTTGGTCGCCTGTTCAGGCGGGCGCGTGACGGCGATGTAGCGCCCGGCCAGCGTCACTTAATGCCATCCAGCGATGCCAGAATCTTATCCGCACCACGCGCCACCAATTGCAGCGCCAACTGTTGTCCGAGCTTCTCCGCTTCAATCGCGTGACCCGTCACGGTTTCTTTTAGCATTTGCCGACCATCCACACTGGCGACAAAGCCTTGCATGGAGATGGTATCGCCTTGTTTGGTAGCATAAGCGCCTAACGGCACCGTACAACTGCCGGCCAATGCCCGGCTGAAGCCACGCTCGGCCAATACGCACAATTCAGTATCCGTATGATTGAGCGGTGCAAGAATCGCGTGCAAATCCGTGCGTGCAGCATTGATCTCAATACCCAGCGCACCCTGACCGACGGCAGGAATACTATCCTGTGGTGAAATAAATTGGCGGATACGATGGCCCAATGCCAAACGAATCAACCCTGCGGCAGCCAAAATAATCGCTGCATATTGACCTTCATCTAACTTGCGCAAACGGGTTTGTAAATTACCACGCAAAGACTCGATTTTCAGCGTGGGAAAACGCGCCTGCAGCTGACTCTGCCGACGCAAACTAGAAGTACCCACCACACTGCCTGCTGGCAATGCCTCAAGGCTAGCAAAATCATTTGAGACAAACGCATCGCGTGGATCCTCGCGCTCGCCGGTAGCGGTAAGCACAAAGCCGGGCGGCAAGTGCATCGGCACATCTTTCATGCTGTGTACGGCTAAATCCGCCCGTCCATCCTCTAAGGCGCTTTCAAGCTCTTTGACAAACAAGCCCTTGCCACCAATGCGTGACAACGGAGAATCCAAAATCTGGTCGCCGGTGGTGGTCATGCCTAAAATGGTGACTTCACACAGCGGGTAAAGCGCCTGCAATCTGGCCTGAATATGCTTGGCCTGCCACATGGCGAGCGCGCTTTCGCGTGAGGCGATGACAAGTTTGGCTGGGGGATTAAATGTGCTCACGACGTGCTTACCTATAATGGATTTAGTGCTTTATTTTAACACGGCATGGCCGCACTTCTGCGCGTGTAGGATGAGATGTAAAGGAGAAGCTTTTGCTCCACAACGGCGTCGGATTCGGTTATGCTGACGCTTGCATAGCAACCCGAAGTGGCTAAAAAAGTCGCTATTCAACGCAAAAATGGAGGACTATCCATGCAATACCAACTCGAAATTTTTCTCGCATCACTCAATCAATTCTGGGTCGAATTGGTCCATTTTGTGCCCAAATTACTCGCCGCCATGGTCATTCTGTTTTTTGGCTGGCTGGTCGCCAAAGCAGTCAGACTGGGCGTAAAACGCATTCTTGAGATCTCACATTTTGATACTTTTGCGCAAAAATCTGGCCTCGAAGCCTTTATGCGCAGCGCGAATTACAAAGTGACACTGAGCGGCATCATCAGCCAAGTGGTGTATTGGTTGGTCATTTTGTTATTTGTGATCACTGGCGCGAACTCGCTGGGGCTGACCGAAGTGGCATCCTTGCTAAAAGAGCTGGCAAGTTATCTGCCACATATTATTGTGGCCATTCTGGTGGTCATTTTTGGCACCCTGTTTGCACGCTTTATCAACCGTTTGGTGTTTGCCTGGCTGCATAGCATCAAATTTGAGCAGGCGCTGATTATTAGCACATCGGCAGAATATTGCATCCAAATTTTGGCTATTTTTATTGCCCTTGAACAACTGGGCATTGGCATGCAATTGATTCACTCATTATTTGTGATTGTATTTGGTGCCGTCTTTTTGGCATTGGCCATTGCCTTTGGCCTAGGGGGTCGCGATTGGGCGGCCAAGGTCATTGATCAGGCGCAAAAGAAAAAGTAAACCTGCCAAGGCCACCTCTAGGTGGCCTTGATCACATGCTGGTGACGACGGCTGACCACTAATGTTTCTGGGAGGCCTTTAATCAGCGCCACCCACACCGCCTCGCCTGCATCTTCGCCCTCAGCAATCCGTTTTTTTTCAAATCCAGCCACCGCGTTGCGCGCAACCAACGCATTACGATGGATGCGAACAAATTGGGCGGCGTAGGTTTGCTCAAGCTGACTGAGCGAAGCCTCTAGCAGATAGGTTTTTTCCAGCGTACGCACGCTCACATATTTCAACTCCGCGCGTAGATACAATACCTCGGCGATCGGCACCAGTAACACTCGGCCGCGCTCATGGATGCTCAGATGGCCTTGGGTCTGTTGCAAGGGCTGCAAGGCTTGGGCCTGCACGAGCTGCAAAGGCATCGCTTTAGCCAACGCGGTGGCCAAGCGCTCACTGCGAATCGGCTTTAGCAAATAATCAATGGCATTGAGCTCGAAAGCCTGTACTGCATAGTGGTCATAGGCCGTGGTAAAAATTAATCGAGGTGGCTGTGGCAAGCCACGCAAGTGATGCGATAACTCAATGCCATCCATCACTGGCATCCGGATATCTAACAACACGATATCCACCGTCATTTGCTGCAATAAAGTCAACGCTTCGACGCCATTGGCCGCTTCACCCACCACCTGATAACCGCCAACATCGCCCACCAGATCGCGCAGACGCTGCCTGGCCAGTGGTTCATCATCCACAATCAACAGGCGGGGGTTAGCCATGCACCACCTCGGACATGGGCCGCGTCGGGATCACAATTTCGACAATATAGCGTTGATCAGAGGCATACTGGCGTAACTGCGCTTCAAGGTCATAGTGCAAACGCAACCGTTCGCGAATATTTTTTAAAGCCATTTTATTGCCAGCAGATTTATCGCTAGCAGGTGGTAACGGATTGCTGATGCGCAACAGCAGACTGTTACCGCTGGGTTTGATTTCAATCTGCACCACACCACCTTGTTGTTGCGGCTCGATGCCGTGATACACGGCGTTTTCGAGCAAAGGTTGCAGAATCAGGGGCGGAATCATGATGTCCACTGGAATAGACTCCAGAATCCACTCGCAATGCAGACGTTCATCCAAACGCAATTTTTCGATATTTAAATACTGCTGACACAAGGCGATTTCTTGCGATAGCGGCACTAAGTCACGGTTATCCGCCATCAGCACACGAAACAATTCTGCCATATCTTCAAGTGCCGTTTCAGCGCGTTGCGGCTGGCTACGAATCAAAGACAAGACAGCATTGAGGCTATTGAATAAAAAATGCGGTCGGATGCGCGCTTGCAATGCTTGTAAACGCGCCTCAGCAATGGCTGGCGAATAGGCGCGCTGCAATAAATCGAGGTAATACAAACAAATCAGCACATCCATGACACACAACACCATCACCTGCCAATATTGCGCGTCCGTCAACGGCGCGACCCAGCGCTGATAACCCGCTGTGAGCAATCCGGTCATCAGCATGGCCAGCACAAACAGTGCAGCCAGGCCAAGCGGGTAAGGCCAACGGCTCATCAGCGGATAAACCAATGTGAGCGCGCCCATAATCAGTAACAGTGGCGGTAACCACTGGCTGCCAATTTGCGCCAAGTTGTTCAGCCACGAGGACGCCCCTACACCAGACTGGCCGTCATACACCGTCAGCAACACCAGCAAACACAGGTGCAACAGCAGTACACGTAAGTGTATGCCCAGATTGCGAAAGTTGGGGATGCGGCTACTTTTACGCACGGCGTGATGTTCGTTTATAATGTTGTGCCAGCATCATAAGTATTAAGTGCCACTGGCGCAAGCCGCGACCAGGGTGCAAATTTTGGCAGAAAGAACTTTTGCTTTGACGACTTCGCAACCAAACACACAATCTTCGCTACACCAAAAAGATCAGGCATGGTCTGGGCGATTTAACGAGCCAGTGGCCGAACTGGTCAAACGCTACACAGCCTCTGTCGATTTTGACAAACGACTGGCCGTTTTCGACATTGAAGGCTCGATTGCCCACGCCACCATGTTGGGCGCCCAAGGCATCATTTCGGCACAAGATGTCACAGAGATCAAACGTGGATTGGGCGAAATTCTGGCAGAAATTGAAGCTGGTCAGTTTGAATGGTTGCTAGATCTGGAAGATGTACACCTGAATATTGAACGGCGCCTGACCGAAAAAATTGGCGATGCCGGCAAACGCCTGCACACAGGTCGCTCACGCAACGACCAAGTCGCGACAGATGTGCGCTTATGGCTGCGCAACGTGGTCGACGGCACCATCACAGGTATCCGCGCACTGCAAACTTCATTGTTGGACTTGGCCGAGCAACATGCGGCCACCATCATGCCAGGCTTTACCCACTTACAAGTGGCGCAACCAGTGACGTTTGGCCATCACCTGATGGCTTATTTTGAAATGCTCAATCGGGATGCAGAGCGATTTGCCGATGCCCGCAAACGGATTAACCGTTTACCGCTAGGCGCGGCGGCCTTGGCTGGCACCAGCTACCCGATCAACCGTGAATTGGTTGCTGAATTGTTGGGCTTTGATAGCGTTTGCCAAAACTCTCTGGATGCCGTGTCTGATCGCGACTTTGCCATTGAGTTTAACGCAGCAGCGGCCTTATTGATGATGCACCTATCCCGTTTTTCGGAAGAACTAATTTTATGGATGAGCCCCCGCTTCGGCTTTATTGATATTGCCGACCGTTTTTGTACGGGCTCTTCTATCATGCCGCAAAAGAAAAATCCCGATGTGCCAGAACTGGTACGTGGCAAAACTGGCCGCGTCTATGGCCATCTGATCGGCCTGCTCACCTTGATGAAAGGTCAGCCATTGGCATACAACAAAGACAACCAAGAAGACAAAGAGCCACTATTCGATGTGGCAGACACCTTGCTAGTGACCTTGCAGATTTACGCCGACATGCTGCGGGGCATCACCGTCAAAGCTGACAATATGCGTCAAGCGGCGCTGGAGGGCTTTGCGACGGCCACTGACTTGGCGGATTATCTGGTCAAAAAAGGCATGCCTTTCCGCGATGCGCATGAAGTGGTGGCACATGCCGTCAAAGCGGGCGTGAGATCTGGCCGTGACCTGGCTGAATTTAGCCTGGCTGAGTTAAAAGCGTTTAGTGACACCATCAGTGACGATGTTTTTGACGTGCTCACGCTCGAGGGCTCTGTCGCCAGCCGCAATCACACAGGCGGCACCGCCCCCGAACAAGTGCGGCGCGCCATCGCCCAAGCCAGAGTGCAATTAGGCCGCTGATGCCCAGACGCCATCATCAGCCGAGTAAGCGTAAATCATACCCGGTCGTGATGGTGGGGCTGGTACTCACCTGCAGCCTATGCTTGAGCCTACCTGCCGCCGCAGCCTTGAATAACGCCTCCGCCAAGCATGAACAAGCCATGTTATGGCCTTTGTTACCTGGGGAGAGCGTCAACAGCCTCGCTGAAAAACTCTATCCACAAAGCCCGGTGCTACAACAGCGCTTTGTGCAACAATCTATCACCCTGAGTCGCAGCCGTGGCATCGATTTGCAGCCAGATGCCCACAGTGAAACGGCCCAATTGATTGCCGTGCCCAACGCGCAAACCCTGCACACCCTGACCCACCGCATTAAAAAAGCCGATGAAGTGACCACCGTGCCTGTTGCAACACCGGGGTTGATGATGAGCGTGCAACTGACCCAGCCGACATCGGCCAGCGCAGGATGGTCACTGCCCAAGCTGTCATTCCCTAGCCTGCGTTTACCAGCAGTGCCGCTGTTGCATGAATACTCTTTTTCACCCACGCATTTAAACCGCCGTGTCACAGCGTTGAAAACACATATCGTTGATACCTACACGGCCAATACGCAAGCGATTGCACGCACCCCTGTGAAACGTCTTTATCAAACACCGCAATTGGCGCTGATTGTGCTGAGTGCGATATTATTGCTAGTGTTAAGCTTGGTATGGGGTGTTTTAGAGGAACTGCAGTCTCGCTAGCCGCTTTTTTTCTAAGGCTAATGCGCGGGAAAAACTAATGAACCGCTGCGTTATAGCGAGTTCTTTTGACTTGCCCTACACAGGGGTCACTCGCCGACAGGCCAAACACACACCCTAACGAAATTAAGCTGAACGAGTGAGCAGTGGAGTCACATCCAGCAACACCGAACGCCATCATGCGATGTCTTTCACAATTGTTATTCAGGCAGAAACATCTCTAACAAGCTATTTAAAAATCGCTGCCCTTTCAAGGTCGGCGCAATCCGCGCAGGCGCCGCCAGCATTAACCCCTGCTGCTGCGCTTCCTGCAAAGTCGCTTGTATGCTCCTCAACGGTAACCCCGTGCGCTGCTGAAACAATCCTGCTTCCACACCATCCACGAGCCGCAACGCATTCATCATAAATTCAAACGCCAGATCATCGCGGCCAATCTGCCACTCGCTGTCTACCATCTGGCCGGTCGTGACCGACTCGAGATATTTTTTCGGATGCTTATGCCGGCTTTGGCGGATGATTTTGTCGTGAAAACTGAGCTTAGAATGCGCACCAGCGCCGATGCCCAGATAGTCGCCAAATGTCCAGTAATTGAGGTTGTGCACGCATTGCTTGCCAGGCTGGGCAAAGCCTGACGTTTCGTAATGTTGATAGCCGTGACTCGCGAGCGTTTTCTCGATCTCTTCTTGCATGGTGGCACTGGTATCATCATCCGGCAATACCGGCGGCGTGCGGTGAAAAGGGGTATTGGGCTCCAGCGTCAAATGGTAAAACGACAAGTGTGCCGGTTTGAGCTGGCAGGCGGTTTCGGCGTCTTTTAATGCATCTGCCAAGCTTTGCTGCGGCAGCGCATACATCACGTCCAGATTCACTTGATCAAAAGTATTCAATGCCAGCTCGGCCGCGGCCAACGCTTGTTCACGGTCGTGAATGCGCCCCAGCGACTGGAGATACTGCGGCTGAAAACTTTGTATGCCAAGCGAGACACGATTGACCCCAGCCTGACGATAGCCTTGAAAGTTCGCAATATCCACCGTGCCCGGATTCGCCTCCAGCGTCACTTCGGCGCCGTACTCTAGGGGGGTCAGCATCCGGACATGGCTTAGAATCTTATCAATTGCCGCCGCCGAAAAAATGCTCGGGGTCCCGCCGCCAAAAAACACACTGCGAATCTTGCGGCCCCACACCAATGGCGTGGCTTGCTCGAGATCTGCAATCAATGCATCGACATAAGCCGCTTCTGGGATCTCTTGCCGCGCCTCATGTGAATTAAAGTCGCAGTAAGGGCATTTGCGTACACACCAAGGGATGTGAATATAAAGCGATAGGGGCGGCGGATTGGTGAGACCACTCAGGGTCACCTCGCCTTGCAACGGCGCTTCTTTGAGACTTTGGGCTGGGTAAATCGGGATCATGGGCGCATTTTAACTCGGAACGAATAAGCCGTATCTGCTTAAATACTTTGCAACAATACTCTGGGCGGCTGGTTAAACTGATGCCGCGCGACTAACCATGCCGCAAAGGGCACCAGCGCAATCGTCACCAGCACGGCTTGCAAGGTGAACCAGCCATTAAATTGATATTCAATATCGAGCACCAGAGTTGCTAAATAATACGCGGCGACATTGGTAAATACATTCGCCACCAAGCTCGCCACCACACCTACACACAAAAACTCCACCAACATGGCCAGCACCACTTGTTTTTTTGCGGCGCCCAAAACGCGCATCAAGGTGCTCTCTCGCATGCGTTCCTCTCGGGTGGCCATCAGCGCGGCATACAACACGGCCAGCCCCGCCAGCAGACTAAAGCCAAACACAAATTCAATCGCATAGCTCATTTTGCTGATCAGACTTTGAATCTGCGTCATCACCGCCGCCACATTGATGATGGTTACATTGGGAAACTGCTTGATCAATGCATTCAAGACGTCGTCTTTGCCTTGGGGCAGATGGAAGCTTGTGATGTAATTTGCGGCGTAGTGGTCCAGCACGTTAGGTGGCGTCACTGCAAAAAAATTCACGTGCATGCTGTTCCACTCCACTTTGCGCAAGCTGGTAATGGTGAGTTCAAGTGGGGTGCCGGCTACATCATAAGACAAACGATCCCCCAACTTTAAATGCAGTGTCTCTGCCAACCCCTGCTCTAAAGACAACAGCGGTTTACCGGCATCTGCAGCCTGCCACCACTGCCCCGCTACCAGCGCGTTATCGGCTTGCATTTGTGCTGCCCACGATAAATTAAACTCCCGCTCGGCGAGGCGTTTAGCGCGGTCATCTTTGTAATCCTCAGCTTGGATGGCATGACCATTCACCGAGATTAACCGTGCGCGCACCATGGGAAAAATATCGGCATGCGCAATGCCATGCCTGCTTAACAGATCATGAATACCAGCAATCTGATCTGCCTGAATATTGATCATAAAGCGGTTCGGTGCATCCGCTGGCAAGGCACTTTGCCAATGTTGCAGTAGGTCGTTACGCACAAATGCCAGCAACAATATTGCCATCAACCCCATGCTTAGACCTACCACTTGCGTGATGGTCAGGAGCGGGCGGCGTCTCAAGCCCATCAACCCTAGTTTGATCACGCCGAATTGCTGCATATTTGTGTTCAGTCTGCCAAAAGATCGCACGATACGCATCCCGGCATAAGCTAAAAATCCTGACACCAGCACCAATCCGCTCAATGCCGCCAACACAATCGCGGCCAATTTGATCTCTCCCGCGTGCCAATACACCAAGCCGGCAAGTACCAGCAACGCAGGCAAAAACATAAGACCATTGCTGCGCACATTGCCTTCCAAATCTTGGCGCAAAATGCGTAAGGCAGGCACCGCACGTAACCGCATTAATTGCGGCCAGACTATGGTGAATAAAGTGGCGAATCCAGTGATCAATCCTAATACCACCGGCATCCAGCCCGGGGCAGGTAAAGTCTCTAAAAACAAACGCCCGGCAAGAATGGCTAAGCCGAATTGCGCCACAAAACCTAGCACACAACCGACCACGCTACCGACAGCCGCCAGCAACAGCGTCTGGTAAAGCAAAATCTGCGTAATCAGTTGTTGGGTCGCGCCAAAACAACGCATCAACGCATAAGCATCTAGACTTTTTTGTACATAAGGAATGCTCGCTAGCAACATGGCCACCATCGCCAGAATGACACCGACCATCGAAGCAATGCCTAAAAACTGTTGCGCCTTGTTGAGCGCGTTGCGCATTTCTGGGCGAGCACTGCGGATATCATCGACCCGCTCGCCTCTGGCTAATTGCGGTGTCAGCCATTTGGCAAAGTCCTCCATGGATGGGTTGCGTATGGTGCTGTCGGGGTTCGCAGCAACCAGCAATTGATACTTCACTCGGCTACCAAACTGAATCAAACCGGTGGCGGCCACATCCGCGCTATTCATCATTAAGCGCGGTGCAATGCTAAACATATCCCCGCCGCGCGAAGGTTCCTGCAATAAAAATGCTGCGACGCTAAATTGGCTTTCACCAACGCCGACGACATCGCCAATCTTCAGTCCGAGTGTTTGCGCGAGGCGCGGCTCTAACCACACCGTGCCACGGGCTGGGATGCCAGCTGTTTCGGGTTCGCCTTTTGCCGTCGTCAGCGACTGTTTGCTAATGGTCAAATGGCCGCGTAGTGGAAACCCGGCCGCCACTGCTTTGATTTCAGCAAGCGCGCTACTATCGGCGTTGACCACCATGCTTGTGAACTCTAAGGCTTGGCTGGTTTGATATTGGCGGCTATTTGCTTCTGCCAAATAAGCTGCGGGGAGCGCGTGATCGGCATTCACTACGAGATCTGCCCCTAGCAGCACATTGCCTTGCGTTTGCATGCTGGACTGGATACGGTCAGTAAAAAAACTGACTGAGGTGGTGGCCGTCACCGCCAAAATTAAGGCGAACAGCAAGACACGAATCTCCCCCGAAGCCCACAGGCTGCGACACTGGCGCCAGGCGATAGACAGGGCCAGCATTAATGTGCTCCTGACGGGCTATCTGGCATGCGCATCTCAGTAAGAACACCCTGCTGCAAATTGAGTACCCGCTGGCAACGGCGAGCCAAGTGCATATCGTGTGTCACCAATACCAGTGTCGTTCCATTCTGCGCATTTAAATCAAACAGCAATTGAATAATCGCCTCCCCCGTTGCCACATCCAAATTGCCAGTCGGCTCATCGGCAAATAAAATGGCGGGCTTGGCGGCAAATGCCCGTGCAATCGCTACCCGTTGCTGCTCACCCCCCGATAACTGTTTGGGGTAATGCGTGCCGCGCGCAGTCAGACCTACGCTTGCAAGTGCATCGACGGCGACCGCCTCGGCATCGCGCCGGCCTGCCAACTGCAATGGCAGCATCACATTTTCGAGGGCGGTGAGCGAGCCTAACAATTGAAACGACTGAAACACAAAGCCCATGTACTTGGCCCGCATGCCTGCACGGCCATCTTCATCCATCGCACCGATATCTGCCCCCGCGATCAGGACTTTTCCACCACTTGGCGTGTCCAATCCGGCCAACAAGCCCAGCAAGGTCGACTTCCCCGACCCCGAACTGCCAATAATCGCCAGTCGCTCACCGTGGGGAACGGCCAGATTCAAATCGGTCAATATGGGGAGTGTTGTATCATTGCTAACAACGGCTTTACTCAACGATAGCGCTTCAACGATATAAGGGCTTTGCATTAATGATGTTCCGATTTCTCAAAATATTAAGCGTGATAGCAGGATTATTATTCACCAGTCTGGCCATGGCCGAGTCATCTAAACCGGTGATATTGTTTTTCGGTGACAGCTTGTCTGCCGCTTATGGCATCCCTAAAGAACAAGGCTGGGTCAATCTAGTCGCACTCCGTTTGAAAGACAAGCAATTGCCCTACGAAGTTGCCAACGCCAGTGTCAGCGGTGAAACTACCGCTGGTGGCCTCAGCCGGTTACCCGCCGCACTCAAGCAGTTTAAACCCAGTATCGTCGTGATAGAACTAGGCGCCAATGACGGCTTACGCGGCTTGCCGCTGGATGCCATGAAAAACAACCTCGAAAAGATGATTCAAGCCAGCCAGCAAGTGAAGGCAAAGGTGGTTTTATTGGGCATGCTTATTCCACCGAATTATGGTCCGAAATACACCCAAGGGTTTAAGGCCATTTATGCAGATCTATCCGACAAATACAAAATCCCATTCGTCCCGTTTTTTCTGGAGGGGGTCAGCGGCCACCGTGAATTAGTGATTGAAGATGGGTTGCACCCGAATGTGATCGCACAGCCTAAAATATTGGACAATGTGTGGCCAACATTGCAACCATTGTTTCATTGAACTGGTAAAAGCAGCCATTAAATAGTGCGTGGTCTGCACTTGCACGTGCCGGGAGATGGGTTCGAACTCAGTGATGGTGCGCTTTAATCCATCTCCTCCAGCACCTGCAAAAAATCATCTCCATATTTTTGCAACTTTGCCTGCCCGATCCCGCTAATCTGCCCCATTTCATCCAGCGTGTGTGGTTTTCGATTGTGGATTTCGAGCAGTGTGCTGTCGTGAAAAATCAAATACGGTGGTACGCCTTGCTCTCTGGCCAGTTCGAGTCGTTTGGCTTTAAGCGCTTGCCAAAGTGGGTCATCGTTGGCCCCTGCAAATGCCTCTTTAGCGCGTGCGCTACGTTCGGCTTTGCTGATGCGTTTTTCGGGTTCTGCATCGCGGCGTAGCCAGACTTCTTGCGCGCCTTTGAGCACGGGTCGCGCGGATTCGGTGAGTTTTAAGCCGCCATAGGCAGCCATGTCCGCCTCCAGCAATCCAGCTGCGATCAGCTGGCGATACACCCCGCTCCATTGCGCTAGATTGAGGGTTTTACCAATGCCAAAAGTGCTGACTTTGTCGTGACCGAAGCGCGCCACTTGCGGGGTGAGTTTGCCGCTGAGCACATCGATTAAATGTCCAACGCCGAAGCGTTGCCCGGTGCGGTAAACGCAAGATAGTGCCATTTGCGCGACTTGGGTCGCTTGCCAGGTTTCAACCGGATGCAGGCAGTTATCACATTGCTCGCAGGCGCCGGGATGGCTTTCACCAAAATAACGCAAAATAGTTTGATGGCGGCAGGCTGTGGATTCACAGTAACCCAGCAAGGCATCGAGCTTCAGACGTTCTAACCGTTTGCGCTCTTCCGAGGCTTCGCCACTGTCGAGCATTTGCCGCATAGACACAACATCCCCCATGCCGTACACCATCCAGGCATTGGCTTGCAGGCCATCGCGGCCGGCGCGGCCAGTTTCTTGGTAGTAGCCTTCCATGCTTTTGGGCAAGTCTAAATGCGCGACAAAGCGCACATTGGGCTTATCGATGCCCATGCCGAACGCAATGGTGGCCACCATGATGATGCCCTCTTCGC
Organism: Methylophilus medardicus; assembly: GCF_006363955.1. Lineage (GTDB taxonomy): Bacteria > Pseudomonadota > Gammaproteobacteria > Burkholderiales > Methylophilaceae > Methylophilus > Methylophilus medardensis. Next base: position 30,900 of record NZ_CP040948.1, on the reverse strand, counting down.
GCAAAAAGCGCCGTTGGTGATGCTCGCGTAATTGCGCAGGTAACCCGGCATGATAAGGCAAGGCTGACCAGCCTTTTTCAACCAGCCAGGCAGCGGTTTCCTCTACTTTTTTGCGGGAGAGGCAGTAGATGATGCCAGCGTCATCCGCATGTTCACGTTCTAAAAAGGTGTGTAGCTGCTGACGCGCATTGTTTTTAATCCCGACGTGATAGCGGATATTGGGGCGATCAAAGCTTGAGACAAACTGCCGGGCGTGTTCGAGATTCAGTTGACTGATAATTTCAGCACGCGTCGGGGCGTCGGCAGTCGCCGTCAACGCAATCCGCGGTACATCGGGGAAGCGATGGTGCAGCACAGTGAGTTGGCGGTATTCTGGCCTAAAATCGTGCCCCCATTGCGAGACGCAGTGGGCTTCATCAATGGCAAACAGGGCCAAGCCGACATGCTGTTGCACCTCATCAAGCAGGCTTAAAAAACTGCCGACCATCAGACGCTCGGGGGCCACATACAGAAGCTTAATGTCACCGCTCATCACTTCGCGGGTGATGCGGGCATTGTCCTCGGCCCTTAAACTAGAGTTTAAAAAAGCGGCATGGACGCCAAGCTGTTGTAAAGCCTCCACCTGGTTTTGCATGAGGGCGATCAGCGGTGAAACCACGATAGCTAGGCCTTCACGGGCCAGAGCCGGGACTTGGTAGCACAGCGATTTTCCGCCACCGGTGGGCATTAACACCAGCGCATCTTGGCCGGCAATCACATGCTCAACAATGGCTTGTTGCTGGTGGCGAAACTGGTTAAAACCAAAAACGTCTTGGAGGATTTGTTGCGGTGAAGAGCTCGCCATGTCAGGGCAAGCCTAAATTTTGTGGTAAGGATTAATGAGTTGGTCGACTAATTGGTGCAGTGCCTCGCGCATTTGTGCCTCGCTGACTTCCATCAGCAAGCCATCCTCCAACGCATCTTGTGCGATTTGTTTGAGTTCATCAAAATTTTCAGACATGACTTTGACTTTTTCGGTACAAGAAACCACCGAACCATCGTCACGTAGCCATTTAGGCCATTCGTTAGTCATACATTTGTTCTTTCACAGACTGACTCGTTCACTGGCTTTGCTGTAAAGCCTGCCACAATTTTACCAAAGCTTGGCCTCGGTGGCTCATTTTGCTTTTTACTTCTAAAGGTAATTCCGCCACGGTTTTGCGTGTTTCGAGATCCATAAACAATGGGTCGTAGCCAAACCCATCAGACCCGCGAAACTCGCGCAAAATTTCACCCAGCCAAAGGCCATCGGCGATGATAGGCTGTGGATCATGTGGCGAGCGCACCAGCACCAGCACACTATAAAAATAAGCGCGGCGGTCACTCTCGCGCGACATCACGGTGAGCAGTTTATCGTTATTGCGTTCATCCTGCGTGAGCAGGCTACCCGCAGGCAATGGCCCCGCATAACGCGCCGAAATCACGCCCGGCGCGCCTTGCAAGGCATTCACGCACAAGCCGGAATCATCCGCCAGCGCGGGCAGGCCGGTATGTTGGCTCGCATGCCGTGCTTTGGCGAGCGCGTTTTCAACAAAGGTGTCATAGGGCTCAGGACATTCCGGGACGTTGAATTCAGATTGCGACACAATCTCAATATTCAAGGGCGCCAAAACATGCGCGATCTCACGGATTTTGCCTTTGTTACCAGAGGCAATCACCAGTTTATTAAACGATAAGGCCATGGTTATGTCGCTAGGGCCTGTGTTTGCAATTGTGCCAATGTTTGAATGCCTTGGGCCGCCAAATCTAACATCTGATCCATGGTTTGGCGGCTGAATGGCTCCCCTTCGGCCGTGCCCTGAATTTCAACGAAACCACCGTTGCCAGTCATGACGACGTTCATGTCCGTATCGCAATCGGAGTCTTCAATATAATCGAGGTCGAGCACCGGTTGACCTTGGTAGACCCCCACCGAGATGGCTGCCACAGAGTCTGTGATTGGGGTTTCAGTGAGCAAGCCCTTTTGCAGCAAGGTGCCTACCGCATCGACCATGGCGACATAGGCGCCGGTAATGCTGGCGGTGCGGGTGCCGCCATCGGCCTGAATGACATCACAATCGAAATGAATCGTGCGCTCGCCCAGTTTTTGCAAGTCAATCACCGCGCGCAGGCTGCGGCCGATTAAGCGCTGGATTTCTTGCGTACGACCGCTTTGCTTACCGCGCGCCGCCTCGCGATCCATGCGTGAGCCAGTAGAGCGTGGCAACATGCCGTACTCAGCAGTCACCCAACCCTGGCCTTTGCCTTTCAAAAACCCAGGCACTTTTTCTTCGACACTGGCCGTGCAAATGACATGGGTATCGCCAAATTTAATCAGCACCGCGCCTTCTGCGTGCTTGGTATAGTGGCGAATAATTTCGATGGTGCGCAACTGATCGTTGGCACGCTGACTTGGTCTGGTCATGGTTGATTACTTTCTAAGCTGGTCATCACGTCGAAATGGCGATGCAGGCTCAGGAATAAGGGCACCCTGTCTTGCATCATCCATTCATCGGTTCGAATTATTTAATGTGTTGCTGGGTTCTCCCCAGCGCTTCCTGAATTTCGGCTATGGCCTTTTCAATCTCGTCGTCGGTGAGATCTAACCCATAGGCGCTAGATACAGGCGCGGCGGCGTTCATCATGGTCGTGGTCACATCCACTGGCAAATCTAGCGTAGAGATGGTCAATGGGTTAATGACACGCTGCCCCCACTGCAGGGCAATCGCACTCATGTTATCGCCAACCGTGATACTCGCTGCGTCGGCATCGTCTAGTAATCTGTTGACGCCATCATTGATATCCGCCGCCAACATATGTTGCGCCATACTGATATCGGGCACGGCATTCCAAACGCCATCGGAGCATAACAGAATCACGTCACCCTCACGCAATGGAATCGGCGCGGCCAACTCCACATTCGGCGCCCGGTCACCACCGACACAATTATAAATTTTATTGCGGTGCGGATGGTGGTCGACTTCATCGGCTGAGATTTTACCCTCGCGCAACAGCGATTGCACGACAGAGTGGTCTTCGGTCTGGTGATCGACTAGGCCGTTACGGTAAAGATATAGTCTGGAATCACCGACATGCGCACAAAACAACTTGTTTTGCTGAATCAGCGCCACCACAATCGTGGTCCTCGGGGACTCCATCAAGCGTTTTTGCAAGCGCACATTCTCAATCACATTGTGCGCCTGCGCAATTTGCTCACGCAAAAATTGGGCAGGTTGCGTGATCATGGGCTGTGATTCCCGCTGAAACGCCTCTATCATGGTTTTCACAGCGATCTCGGCGGCCACATCCCCATGCGCATGACCGCCCATGCCATCTGCCAACACCAGAAAAATAGCATTTCTATGGTAAGAGTAGGCCAGCCGGTCTTGGTTATAAGGGCGCGGCCCCTGACGGCTCCCTTGTGCAATGGTGAATTTCATAGCGGTTTGGTCAGCACCTTGATGATTTTATCCACCAGCGATCCGCGCGGGTCTTCAACGACGCGAATGCCGATCATTTTTTTCTGTAACGAAAACACACTTTGTGGGCGCAACATGTAATCAATTTGCATACAGGTATCAATAATCGCCAGCAATTTCTCAGAGTATATCTGTTTGCCAAGCACAACTGCAGGCACCAGTGTATCTTCTTTGAGACGCAAGTTTGCCGCCACTGGCGACGCCCGTTGCAAGCAGGCATACATACTGGCACCGATGCTATAAATGTCACTCCAGGGGCCGAGATGTTTGCGATCCATATATTGTTCAGGCGGCGCAAAGCCCGGTGTGTATGTGGGCGCAAGCGTTACCTCGGACAAGGCCTGCCGGGCCGATCCGAAGTCAAGTAGCATTGGCGAACCATCGAGACGAATATAAATGTTTGCGGGTTTAATATCCAGATGCAACAGTTTTCGCGTATGCACCTCGCGCAAACCATTGAGCAATTCAACAAACATGCGAATTAAAAAGCCTTCTGGCACCGGCTGCGACAAGGCCATAATGTAGTCTTGCAACGACTTGCCGCGCTCGTATTTCATCACCATATAGACGGTGTTATTGGCACGAAAGAAGTTTTTTACCCGCACGATATTTTTGTGCTCGATATTGGCCAGCGCCAACCCTTCTTCAAAAAAGCACTTCATGCCATGCTTATAAGCCGCTTCATTTTTACCATTTGAGCGAATATGCGTATCGCCATCACGTTCAGCCAAGGTGACGGGCATGTATTCTTTGATCGCAATGGTATTTTTTTGTGCATCTTGCGCCAGATAGACGAAACTGAACCCACCCAGGCTCAGCACCCGGGTGATGGTGTAATCATGCAATACCGTGCCTACCGGCAAGGCGAAATCGAATTTATTGGCGAGCTTCACTAGCGTTTTAACGACACCATCATGGCATTTATTGAGGCAACCCGCCGTTTTAATCACTAAAGGCCCGGCTGAGCAGCGTTTTTATCTTATCTATGCGCTATTTTCGCATATCGATAGCGCATTTGATACAATCCCCAGTTTGCCCGGAGCGCGATGATGACGACAAAAAAAACCACCCCAACACAATCCATTTTAAGCATGACCGGCTTTGCCGCGACTGAGGCACGTTTTCCTGGCGGTCTGCTGCTGATTGAGTTACGCGCAGTCAACCATCGCTATCTAGAATTGCACGTTAAAATCGAAGACAGCCTGCGCCAATTTGAGGCGCAAATCCGCGAACAATTGCAGACGCGATTGGGCCGCGGCAAAGTCGAATGTCGCATGAGCCTTAAAAGCGATACTGCAGCGACCACGCTCACACTGAATCCTGCTATGGTCGGGCAAATTGCACAAACCCTGAATGCATTACAACAACACTTTCCGCAGGCACAACCGATCAATCTGGTAGATATTTTCAAATTGCCCGGCGTGCTGCACACCGAGCCGGCGGATGCCGAGGCAATGGCACAAAGCCTGCACGCTGGATTAGCCCAAGCCATCGATGAGCTGATTGCAGCCCGAGCGCGCGAAGGCGACAAACTCAAGCAAGTGTTGTTAGACCGCTTACAAGGCGTGCGCGATCAGATCAGCATTGTGAAACCATTGTTACCGACGTTGGTAAGTCAATACCAAGAAAAGCTAACTGCCAAACTGCGTGAAGCCATGCAAGCCGATGACGACCGAGTGCGGCAAGAAATCGTGCTGTTTGCACAGCGGATTGATGTAGATGAAGAACTGGCACGCCTGCAATCACACATCACCGAGATGGATCGTATCCTCACTGCCGGCGGTGCCATGGGTAAAAAGTTAGACTTTTTAATGCAAGAAATGAATCGCGAAGCCAATACACTCGGCTCAAAATCGGTTGCCATTGAAACCACACAAGTGTCTATGCAGCTCAAAGTGCTGATCGAGCAAATGCGCGAACAGATTCAAAATATTGAATAAGCCTGCTACAGTGCAAACAGCACTGCACCAAAACCGTGATTGCAAAATGCACCATTATGGTGCATTTTGCCAAAACAGCCAGACAAACCAAACGATATCCCACTGATTTAAAAGATTATTTATTGCTGGCACACGGCTTGCTCTAATATAATTGATTTTTATAAGCAAGGCAAAGGTCCAGCATGATGACGCAATCGGCCAAACAGTTTTTCGATGAAATGCAGGGCTACGGGGGCAATGTGCGCGCCATCTATCAGGCATACAATCGCTGGCTTAGCGATGTCCCCACACAGCAATTGGCCGCCAAGCGGGCCGAAGCTGAAGTCTTATTCCGCCGCGTTGGCATCACGTTTAACGTCTATGGCGAAGAGGATGGCGCCGAGCGTCTGATCCCGTTTGATGTAATTCCGCGCATGATTTCTGCCAGTGAGTGGGCGCATTTGTCTAAAGGCGCCGTGCAACGCGTGCGTGCGCTCAATATGTTTCTACATGATATTTATCATGAGCAAGAAATTATCAAAGCTGGCATTGTTCCCCACACCATTCTGACCAACTCACAATACCGGCCAGAAATGGTCGGCGTCAATGTGCCCAACCAAGTCTATGCACACGTGGCAGGCATTGATCTGGTGCGCACCAGTGAGTCGCAGTTCTATGTGCTTGAAGACAATTTGCGTACACCTTCTGGCGTGTCTTACATGCTAGAAGATCGCAAGATGATGATGCGCTTGTTTCCTGATTTATTTAGAAAATACCCGATTGCCCCGGTTGAACACTATCCCCATGTGTTATTAAACAATCTACGGTCGGTTGCGCAAACCGGCGTCACTGACCCCACCGTGGTATTGCTCTCACCAGGCGCTTACAACAGTGCCTACTTTGAACATGCTTTCCTCGCCCAGCAAATGGGTATCGAGCTGGTCGAAGGCCAAGATTTGTTTGTCCGTAATAACGCCGTTTATATGCGCACCACGCAAGGCCCGCAAAGGGTGGACGTGATTTACCGCCGCATTGACGACGACTTCCTTGACCCTCTGGTGTTCAAGCCCGACTCCCTGTTGGGCGTGCCAGGTCTGCTCTCCGTCTACCGCAATGGGGGCGTCACATTGGCTAACGCCGTAGGCACCGGCGTGGCCGATGATAAGGCGACGTATGTGTACGTGCCGGAGATGATTAAGTTCTACTTGGGTGAGTCTCCCATCCTACAGAACGTGCCTACGTATCAACTCAGCAAGGAAGATGATCTGGCCTATGTGCTAGATCATCTGCCTGAGCTGGTCGTGAAGGAGGTACAAGGCTCTGGCGGCTACGGCATGCTGGTCGGGCCCGCTGCCAGCAAGCAAGAGATCGAAGAGTTCCGCTTGCGCATTGTCTCAAAACCAGCCAACTACATTGCACAACCCACGCTTGCTTTGTCGACCTGCCCAACGCTGGTAGATCAAGGCATTGCGCCACGCCACGTCGACCTGCGCCCTTTTGTACTCTCGGGCAAAACGGTCAGCTTGGTGCCGGGAGGTTTATCACGGGTTGCGCTCAAAGAAGGTTCACTAGTGGTTAACTCCTCGCAAGGAGGCGGCACCAAAGACACCTGGGTGTTAGAACGGGATGAGGTCGGTGTCGAGAGTATGCAGTCACAAATGGCTGCCCAACAAACTACCAAAGAGGCCGTCATATGTTAAGCCGCACCGCAGATCATCTGTATTGGATGGCACGTTACATCGAGCGCACCGAAAATGTCGCGCGCGTGTTAGACGTGACCTACAACATGTCATTATTGCCCTCTGACAGTAATGATGAAGAGTTATGGGACATGGTGCTCGAAATCGCGGGCATTCGTGACATTTATGACGCCACATATAAAGAACTAAACGCCACCAACGTGATTAAACATCTGGTGATGGACAGCAACAATCCGTCCAGTATTTATAGTTCACTGCGCAGCGCACGTGAAAATGCGCGTGCAGTACGGGTGGCGATGACGACCGAAACCTGGGAGAACATGAACACCCTGTGGCTAGAGTTTGGCCAGTATATCAAGCAGGATTTAACGCAAGCAGGCCTGAGTGAATTTTGTGAATGGGTAAAAAGTCGTTCTCATTTATTTCGTGGCGTGTGCTTTGGCACCATGTTGCGCGATGAGGCCTTCAGCTTTGTACGCTTGGGCACGTTTATGGAGCGGGCAGATAATACGGCGCGCTTACTCGACGTCAAGTATGAATTTTTGATTCCGATGCAAGAAGCCAATGATGGCGCGGTGGATTATTACGAGTGGAGTGCGGTGCTACGCTCTGTGTCGGCTTTTCAGGCGTATCAAAAAGTGTATCGTGATGCGATTGAGCCGATGAAAGTCTCTGAGTTATTGATTCTGCGGGAGGACATGCCACGCTCACTACACGCATGCTACGCAGAAATTATGCCTATTTTGCGTCAAGTGGCTGGTAGCCGGCAAACCGAAGCAGAGCGTCTGGCGGGGCAGATGCACGCCAAGCTCCATTACGGCCGCATCTTGGATATTGTCACAGGCGGTGTGCATCACTTTTTGGATGAATTTATTTTGGCCAACCGCAAACTGGGTGAAGAAATTCAACGTAATTTTTTGAGCGCAACGGCCTAATCGCAACGCAAAGCTTCATTGCACACGCCTTGGCAGTGAGCGTAACCATACGCCGCCTGTTTCAAACACGGCTGCGCAATGAGGTTTGGGGCCCGTCCAACGATGTTGCTCAATATTGATCACCAGACCTATTATGTTTTTAGCGAGAGGGTGCCCTACACCATCGAGCAATTGCGTCTGACGCCGCGCAATGGTGATGGACAGCAGGTCCACCATTGGCAGATCAAGGTTCTCGGTCAACTGACGCCTTTTGAAGATGCCTTCGGAAACTTGTCGCACACCTTGGTCATTGATCAACCGCACCAAGCGTTGCTGATAGAAGTCTCTGGCGCCGTTGAAACTGGTGTTCAAACGCCCGCCACTCATGCAACGTTGCCCACCGCGCTTTACCTGCGGCAGACGCCGCTGACGGAGGCTGATGCTGCGATGACTGCGTTTGCACAGCGTTTTGTCCATGCGCCACTGGCCGAGTTGATGCATGCGTTGCGCGCGCGCATAGAATATCTGCCAGGCGCGACCACAGTCGATACGCCAGCCAACGCCGCGTTCAAGCTCGGCAAAGGCGTTTGCCAAGATCATGCCCATGCATTTATTGGCTGTTGCCGAAGTTTGGGTTACCCAGCACGCTATGTCAGCGGTTATTTGTTCACCGCCGAAGGCCAAGAGATGCAGAGCCACGCCTGGGTCGAGGTCTGGCAAAATAATCAATGGCTGGGGCTAGATGTGTCCAACGGTACCCTCGTGAATGACACACATGTCAGGTTGGCGAATGGTCTCGATTACCGCAGTGCTAGCCCAATTACCGGCGCGCGCATGGGCGGTGGCTTAGAGGGCATGGCGAGTCTGGTGAGCGTCAATCTACACGGCGGCCTGACGGATCAACAGCGCGAACAATACAGACAACAGTTACAGCGACAGGCACAAGCTGCCCAGCAGTAGCGCACCCGCGCATGCTATGATGATTTTTTTAAACACAGAATGTAGTGCCTATTTCTTATGACATATTGTGTCGGTATTTTGCTTGAACAAGGATTGGTATTGGCCTCCGATACGCGGACCAACGCCGGGGTAGACCAAGTGGCCATTTCGCCGAAAATGCACGTTTTCGAAGTGCCCGGCGACCGCATGATTGTATTATTAACAGCAGGCAATCTGGCCATTACACAATCGGTCGTCAATCTTTGTCGTGAACAACTCAAATCGGCTGAACCGCACGCGCATCTGCATAACGTTCAATCCCTGTTTGAAGCGGCCAGCGTGGTTGGCGCCGCCATGCGCACCGTGCATCAGCGTGATGGTAAAGCGCTGAAAGACCATAGCATAGACTTCAGTGCCAGCATTCTGGTCGCCGGACAAATTAAAGGTGAAAAACCGCGCCTGTTTAATGTCTATGCGGCAGGAAACTTTATTGAAGCCACGCCTGACACGCCCTACCTGCAAATTGGTGAAACTAAATATGGCAAACCAATCATTGACCGTGTCATCAAACATCAAACCAATGTCACAGATGCGGTAAAATGTGTGTTGATTTCATTTGACTCCACCATCCGCAGTAACATTTCTGTGGCTTTACCGATTGATTTGATGATATACCGCACTGACAGTTTCACCGCCGATTGTCGGCAACGCTTAACAGAAGATGACCCTTATTACGCCCGCATTCGCAAAGGTTGGGGTGAGGGGCTCAAATCCGTGTTTTCTTCACTACCGAATCCTGAATGGTGTGCTTCATGAGTCACGGCCATTTATTTGTGATCTCTGCGGCCTCTGGCGCGGGGAAAACCAGCTTAGTGCGTGCCATGTTGGCACAAGACCCCATCCTAAAATTGTCCGTTTCACACACCACGCGCGCGCCGCGCCCGGGTGAAGAAGATGGCATTCATTATCATTTTGTGTCCGAACCTGCTTTTTTACAGATTCTAGATCAGGGCGGCTTTCTAGAAAGTGCCCACGTACACAGTGCACGCTATGGCACCGCGCAAAGTGAAGTGGAAAGCGCATTGGCCGCAGGCCGCGATGTCATTCTCGAGATAGACTGGCAAGGCGCACAACAGATACGCACCCTGTTCCCGAATGTGACTTCAATCTTCATTTTACCGCCCTCCATTGAGGCGTTATCGCATCGACTCAACAGTCGCGGACAGGATAGCGAAGCCGTCATCACGCAACGTTTAGCGGCTGCGCGGGAAGAGATGCGTCACGTGCATGAGTTTGATTATGTTACAATAAATGATAATTTTGACGTGGCCTTGCAGGATCTGATGGCGATTGTTCGCGCACAGCGCTTGCAGTTAAACCGCCAGGTTGCTTGCCACGCGTCATTGATTCAATCACTTACCTGACCCAGCGCGCACTTGCGTTGCATGTAGGCTCACACATTAAGAGGTTTTTATGGCACGTATTACTGTCGATGATTGCTTGGACAACATCCCTAACCGTTTTCAATTGACACTGGTGGCCGCTTACCGCGCCAGACAATTGGCGAATGGCTCTGACCCATTAGTGAGTGGTTACTCGCAAAGAGACAAGCCAACCGTGATTGCCTTGCGCGAGATCGCAGCCGGCAAAATCGGTGTTGAATTGTTAGAGAAAAAGGGTCAAGCATAAACAGCTATGCCCCACAGCCAAGGCGATCCTGCCCATCGCAAGTCCAGATCTCCTCTGGAAGAAGTGGACTTGCTCCCTGCTGACCGTGAGGATTCTCCGCTCACACAGCTGATCCGCAAATACCTCAACGAAGAAGAAGTGCAGCTGGTTTGGCAAGCGTATCGCTACGCCGAACAGGCACATGCCGGTCAAACCCGCAAAACCGGCGAACCCTACATTACCCACCCGATCTCCGTCGCTTGCATTCTGGCCAAGCTACATCTTGACTTGCCAACGCTGCTGGCAGCCCTACTGCATGATGTGGTTGAAGATACGGAAGTTGACAGTGCGGCGATTGCTGAACGATTTGGCAAACAGGTGGCCGATTTAGTAGATGGCTTAACCAAGCTAGACAAAGTTGAACTGCAAACGGCGACCCAGGCACAAGCAGAAAACTTCCGAAAAATGCTGCTGGCGATGAGCCAAGATGTACGTGTGATCTTGGTCAAACTAGCTGACCGTTTGCATAACATGCAAACGCTAGAGGCGATGCGCCCAGAAAAACAAAAACGCATCGCACGGGAAACACTGGATATTTATGCCCCGATTGCCAACCGTCTGGGCTTGAACCCGATTTACCACGAGCTGGAAGACCTTAGTCTCAAATACCTATATCCGAATCGCTTCCGTGTGATTGACAAGGCTATCCGCCTTGCGCGCGGCAATCGCAAAGAAGTGATTAGCAAGATTCTGGAAGCCATTCAGAATCAACTCAAGCACTACCAGCTGGAGTATGACGTCGCTGGCCGCGAAAAACACTTGTACAGTATCTACAAAAAAATGGCCGAAAAATCGACCAAATTATCGCAAATTGGGGATATTTACGGTTTTCGTGTGGTGGTCAAAGATACGGCGGCTTGTTACCTAGCCCTCGGCGCATTACATGCACTATACAAGCCGATTCCCGGCCGCTTTAAAGACTATATTGCTATCCCCAAGGCCAATGGCTATCAATCATTGCACACCACCTTATTTGGCCCGTTTGGCACACCGATTGAGGTGCAGATCCGTAGCCAAGAAATGCACAACATTGCTGATGCTGGTGTCGCTGCGCATTGGTTATATAAAACGACCGACGCCCATCTGACCAAGCTGCAACAACAAACGCACCAATGGTTGCAAAGACTGGTTGAGATTCAAACCGAAAGTGAAGACAGCCACGAGTTTCTCGAAAACTTTAAAGTGGATCTGTTTCCTGACGAGGTGTATGTCTTTACGCCCAAAGGCAACATCATGGCGTTACCGCGCGGCTCAACGGCGGTTGATTTTGCTTATGCCGTGCACTCAGATGTCGGCAATAGTTGCGTCGCGGTCAAGATCAACAATGAGTTGGCGCCATTACGTACCGAAATGCGCAATGGCGATCATGTCGAAATTATCACGGCGCCGTTGGCTAAACCGAATCCGGCCTGGCTCAATTATGTGGTAACCGGCAAAGCCCGCTCACATATTCGCCATTACCTGAAAACGGTAAAAGTGGAAGAATCGGCACAACTGGGGGAGCGTATGCTCAATGTTGCGCTGCGCGCCATGCATATCGAGCCTGCCGAGATTGCTGAGAAACAGTGGCAAAAAGTCATGAACGACTATGGCACCAAGACCCGCCAGGGCATTTTGACTGATATCGGCTTAGGCAAGCGTAACAGCTTGATGGTGGCACACCAGTTGCTGGCGCACCCAGCCGACGCAGATGATAAATCTAGCAAAGTGCTGGACACCATTACCATCCGTGGCTCTGAAGGCATGGCAGTGCAATTTGCACCTTGTTGTCGCCCCATCCCCGGTGATCCAATCTTGGGCTTTATCAACAAAGATAAGGGATTGGTCATTCATACGCATGATTGTCCAGCCATTCGCAAATTCAGGTTGGACCCTGAAAAATGGCTAGACGTCGAATGGGATGCGGATCCGAAAAAGTTATTCAGCGTGAACTTGCGTATCACCGTGGTCGACGAACGCGGCATGCTGGCTAAAGTAGCCGCCACCATCTCCAACGCAGATGCCAACATTGACAACGTCAGTGTCGAAAACAGTGATGGCAGCCAATACTCCAACGTCAACTTTACCGTACAGGTGCATAACCGCGTGCACCTGGCTACCCTCATCCGTAATTTGCGCAAAATTCAGCAAATCGTGCGCATCAATCGGGTCAAGGGTAACCAAGTGGAACAACGCATCCAATAACTCAAAGTGATGCCAGCATGCGTTCCTTAAGCGAGATTAAAGGTTTTACGCCTGCCTTGTGCAGTCAGCTCGCCAAGCTGGGTATACCATCAATACAAGCGCTACTACTTCACCTCCCTTTGCGTTATCTGGATGAAACCCGCATTACGGCTATTCGTGATCTTCGTCTGGGTGAACAAACACAAATAGAAGGCGTTGTCGTTCATAACGAAGTCAGTTACAAACCACGCAAAATGCTCAATGTCAGGCTACAGGATGACACAGGCATCATCAACCTGCGGTTTTTACATTTTTACCCCAGCCAAGTCACCGCCATGCAAATTGGTCAGCGCCTGCGCGTGTTTGGCGAGGTGCGTCCCGGCTTTTTCGGTTATGAGATGGTGCATCCGACCCAACGCAAAGTTGGCGAGGACACGCCGGTCAATCAAGCACTGACCCCGGTGTACCCGAGCACGGCTGGCTTGAGCCAAGCCGCTATCCGCAAAGCAGTCAACTTGGTGTTACAACCTGCAAATTTACTCGAAACCCTGCCAGCGTGGGTGTATCAGTCCCTGCAGTTGCCAGACTTCGCCAGTAGCCTGCGATTGTTGCATCAGCCCCTGCCCGACATGGCGCTCACTGCACTCGAAGACCGCACGCATCCGGCTTGGCAACGGCTTGCTTTTGATGAATTGCTGGCACAGCAATTATCGATGCGCCAGCATTACGCGCGTCGCAAACAGTCCCAAGCGCCCAAAATCGCTGCGTCACAAACGCTGGTGAAGCAACTGCAGGCACAGTTACCATTTAGCCTGACTGCGGCGCAACAAACGGTGATTGCAGAAATCAGTCATGACTTATCCCAACCCCACCCGATGCAGCGGCTCTTGCAAGGCGATGTAGGCAGTGGCAAAACCATTGTTGCCTGTATCGCCGCGTTGCAATTAATCGAACACGGCTGGCAAGTGGCAATGATGGCACCGACTGAAATTCTGGCAGAACAACATTATAAAAAATTGGCTGGCTGGCTAGTACCTTTAGGTATTGAAGTCGCTTGGTTGACCGGCAGCCAGCACAAAAAAGAACGTGAGCATTCACTGTCAAGAATAGCCAACGGCGAAGCCATGCTCGCAGTGGGCACCCATGCTTTATTTCAGGATCAAGTGCAGTTTAAACAGTTAGGATTAGCGATTGTTGACGAGCAACATCGTTTTGGCGTCGGCCAACGACTGGCACTGCGCAAAAAAGGACAACAAGCACAACTTGAGCCGCATCAACTCATGATGTCAGCCACCCCAATCCCGCGCACCTTATCCATGAGCTATTATGCGGATCTGGATGTGTCGGTGATTGATGCATTACCGCCAGGCCGTACCCCGATTGTGACCAAACTCGTGGCCGATGACCGGCGTGAAGAAATATTGCAACGGGTGCACGACGCTTGTGCGCAAGGCCAGCAGGCTTATTGGGTATGCCCGCTGATTGAGGAGTCAGAAACGCTGCAATTGCAAACGGCGAACGACACGTTTGCTTACATGCAACAGACCTTTCCACAACTTAAGGTCGGATTGGTGCATGGCCGAATGAAGTCGGCAGAAAAGCAGGCGGTGATGCAAGCTTTTGCCGCCAACGAGATACATCTCTTAGTCGCGACCACCGTGATCGAAGTTGGCGTCGACGTGCCGAATGCGAGTTTAATGGTGATTGAACATGCGGAGCGGATGGGCTTGAGTCAGTTGCATCAACTGCGTGGTCGCGTTGGCCGTGGCGCAGCCAAAAGCACATGCATTTTGCTTTATAGCAAACAGCAATGCTCACAAATTGGTCGGCAACGCCTAAAAGTCATTTTTGAGAGTAATGATGGCTTTCAGATTGCACAGGCGGATTTAAACATTCGCGGTCCTGGCGAGTTACTGGGCACCCGTCAAAGTGGCGTGCCTATGCTTAAAATTGCTGACCTCGAACGGGATGCCGCGCTATTAGAGATTGCCAAAGTCACCGCAGACAGATTGCTTGAAAACCACCCCGCCGCCGTTGCCGCCCATTTGCAGCGCTGGTTAAGCCAAGGGGAAGAGTGGATCAAAGTCTAAGCGCGGACCGCCTATAGCGTACTTGAAAACAGCTTAACTGGCGTCAGCGGGGTCCCAAACGCAGTGGTCTGGGTTGCAGATTGCAGACAGGCTTCAAATTCAGCCAGCGGTAAAGGCCTGCTAAACAAAAACCCCTGAAATGCATGACAACCCATGTGTTGCAGCGTGGCCATTTGTTGCTGCATTTCAACGCCCTCGGCAATCACGCTGTGGCTCAGGTTTTTTCCCATATTGATAATGGTTTGCACAATAAACGAATCATAATTATTGTCCGCAATGTCTTTGATGAAACTACGGTCAATCTTGAGTTCGTCGAGCGGCAACCGTTTCAACACCGATAATGAGGATTGGCCGACCCCAAAGTCATCCAGTGAAAACGTGATGCCCAGGGTTTTTAGCGCGTTGATTTTTTCAATGACCTCGTCAATGTTTTTTACGATCAGACTTTCGGTCAGCTCTAAGCGCAAATTGCGTGCATCGCAGCCGCTTGCCAGCACAATCTCCGTCACCATCGGCACAAAGTCCGGCTGACTGAATTGAATAGCACTCACATTCACAGACAACTTTAATTGCGCAGTGTGCGCAAAGCGAGACCAAACCTTGAGTTGGTAGCAGGCTTGCGCCAGCACCCATTGCCCGATCGGTACAATTTCACCGTTTTCTTCGGCCAAGGGAATAAACTGGTCCGGCGGGATCATCCCCATTGTGGGATGCAACCAACGTAACAAGACTTCAGCGCCGGTAGGCTGCTCTAACTCATTGACCTGGACTTGATAATACAACTCAAATTGATTTGCTTGCAGCGCAAACGCCAGCTCATTCTCAAGGGTTGCGCGCATTTCCACCGCCGGATGTACTAGCTCGTCATACATTTGGATACTATGCCGCTTATCCGATTTTTTGGCCTGATACATGGCGATATCCGCCCGGCGCAGCACCTCGGCTTCATGCTGAAGATCGCCTTGAAAAAGGCAGATGCCGATACTTGGTGCAGTGCGATATTTGCTATTTTGTAGCTCAAACGGCTCAGAAAATACCGCCATCATTTTTTCAGCGCAGGCTTGCGCGGCAGCAATGGCGTCGGCTTTGTTGAGTGACAATTCATCCAGCACCGCTATGAACTCATCTCCGCCCATGCGAGCAACGGTGTCTTTTTTATCCAAACATTGCTGCAACCTTGCAGCGACTTGTTGCAATAACTCATCACCCGCTTGGTGCCCTTTGCTGTCGTTGAGCCCTTTAAAATTATTCAAGTCTAGGCACAATACCGCGCCATAGGTTTGCTGGCGCGCACAACGGGCAAAGGCCTCATTCAGTCGGTCAGTCAACAAACGACGATTAGGCAAGCCAGTTAAAAAGTCATAATAGGCTAACTGATGCACGTTTTTGTGATCAAGGTTAGCGGCGATTCTTAACGAAATATTTTCGCGCAGACTGCTCGCTAAACTGCGGCCAGCCACCGTGACATAGATGACGTAAACGATAAACAGCACCGCGAGCGCCAGGGAGACTGAACTGCCATGCAGCAGAAAACGCGGAATCATAAATAAGAGAATGCCGCCGGTAAACAAGTTAGTGGTTAAAGTATCCACCGAATAAATCACAATACCCGCGCCCGAAACGCCCACCAGCGCAAAAATCAAAAATGCTTGGTGCGCTGTATTGGTCTCAGGAAAAAGTAAAATGCCGCCCAAGCCCCAAGCCACGCCGCAAAAACCAGCACTGGCGCGAAACCACTGCAACCACTGCGGGCTATGCCAATCATGGTGCTGGTCTTTTTCATAGTGATAAGTTAATACAACACGTGCGCCGTAAGCGGCGACAAACAGACTGCACCATAACGCTAAAATGACATGATCAATGAGGTGACGTTGGACGAGCAAAAGCGAAAGCATAACCACGATGGCAGCCATCAAGGATCGACGATTGTTTGAATACAGCATTTGCACAATTTCGGCGTTCAATGCTGCTGCCTCTGCTGTTGGGTTCAACGCAGTTTTCCCTCAATTATTATGATTGTGAATAAACTAACAACGGTCTATGCCACTTGAATCTTTAATTCTGCACATAAATCATGCGCTTAATCTCTGCACAATTCACGCGATACACGATTGTTTTGAATAGAAAAAAGGCAAAATAATACAGAAATGTCATGAATGCGACAGAGGGTATTCGGGGCGGTCTAGGCAACCCTGCGCTGCCCACGCATCCTGTGTGTTTGGTGTGACAACTTATTCGCTTCTAGCCACTGAACAAAGGTTTAAGCGAGGCCACGGCCAAATCGATAAACCCACGTAACTTGGGCGGCATAAAGCGTTGCTTGGGATACACCAGATGCAAGACATCTGCCTGCCCTCGCCAATCAGGCAACACCGGTTGCAAACCGCCTGTCGACACCGCGGCTTGGCAAATAAAGGTCGGTAACATGGCGATGCCCTGCCCGTTTTCGGCCATCGACTTCACCACGCCAATGCTATTGACTAAGGTGCGGCCAGGCAAAGGCACCCGGAGAAGGGTGCTCGCGCGCTGCAACTCCCATTGCTGTCGGCCCATCGGCGTAAATTGCACGCATTGATGCTGACTCAGGTCTGCAGGCGTGATTAGGCTCTGCAGAGGCTAAATATTGCGGGCTCGCAAACAATGCCCATTGAATACGCCCCAATGATTTGGCAATCAAACTTGAATCACGCAACTCCCCCGTGCGAATGGCGGCATCCACGCCCTCGGCAACAAGATCGACATAGCGCTCAGTCAGCAGCAGCTCCATCGACAATGCAGGATAGGCCTGCTGAATCTGCGCCGTTAAGTGCGCCAGCAAGGCATCGCCGATATCCGCAGGTGCCGTGATTTTTAAAACACCTTGCGGTTGCTGGCGAGCTTCATCAAGTGCCGCTTCCGCCTCAAGCAAATAGCCCAGCCCAGTCGATGCATGTTCAAAATATAAGGTACCTGCCTCGGTTAAGTTTAAGCGACGCGTGGTCCGCTGCAATAAAGTCACGCCCAAGCGCTGCTCCAATCGCGCCACTCTGGTGCTAATGGTCGAGGTAGGTATCCCCAACTGCCTGGCAGCCGCACTAAAACTGCCGGCTTGCACCACTTTGACAAACACCGCCGCTTCGTTGAAGTCCATCGCACACCCTAAATTATTCATTTAAATGAAAAGTAATTTCACATTTAACCATCTAGTGCCTCAAAAGTCATCGGTTTATAGTGTGATCCATGCAATCACATCCCCTTGAAAGGAAACCATCATGAAAAAACTAGCCTTTATCAAACGTAGTAACGGCAACCACTGGGTAGGTGACGGCTTTCCGGTGCAAAGTATTTTTTCTTACCGCGATATCGCCGAACAAATTTCGCCTTTTCTGCTGATGGACTATGCAGGCCCGGCGCAATTTGAACCCACCGAACAACGCCGTGGTGTCGGCCAGCACCCACATCGCGGCTTTGAAACTGTCACCATCGTCTACGATGGGCAGGTGTCTCACCATGATTCCACCAACGCTGGCGGTACCATCGGTCCTGGCGAAGTGCAATGGATGACTGCGGGCTCTGGCATTATTCATGAGGAATATCATGGCGATGACTATGCGCGCACTGGCGGTCCGTTTGAAATGATCCAGTTATGGGTGAACCTGCCTGCCAAAGACAAAATGACGGCGCCGGGTTATCAGGGCATTAGTCGCGCACAAATCCCAGAAGTAGCTCTGCCAGACGACGCCGGTAAAGTGCGGATTATTGCCGGCGAATATGCCGGACAAACAGGTCCTGCACGCACCTTTAGCCCGATGAATGTGTGGGATGTACGCCTCAACGCAGGTACACGCAGCACGTTCACGTTGCCAGAGGGGCATACCACTGCCATTTTTGTGCTGCATGGGGCAGTGAAAACGGGCGAGGTTCATACCATCCGCCCTGCAGAGCTGGCCGTGATGCAAACTGAAGGCGACACACTCATTTTGCAGGCGCAACAAGACACCGTGCTTTTGTTACTCAATGGCGAGCCATTGAATGAACCGGTGGTAGGTCATGGCCCCTTTGTGATGAACCGCTGGGAGGAGATTGACCAAGCCATTAACGATTATAACCAGGGGCGATTTGCCACCGCATAGTGCTGCATTTGCTCTAAACAACCTATTATTGAGAGGATTTCTATCATGAATCACAACCCTTATTTGCGCCTTGACCGAGACAACGCGGTGGTATTACTAGTAGATCATCAGGCGGGCTTGTTATCATTGGTCCGCGATATCGAGCCGGACCGCTTCAAAAATAATGTGCTGGCGCTGGCTGATACCGCCAAGTTTTTTGACTTGCCCACCATTTTGACCACGAGCTTTGAAACTGGCCCTAACGGCCCGCTCATGCCAGAGTTAACCGCAATGTTTCCTGATGCGCCATATATCGCACGCCCGGGGCAAATTAACGCTTGGGATAACGACGCGTTTGTAGAGGCAATTAAAGCAACCGGCAGAAAGCAACTGATTCTGGCAGGGGTCGTAACGGAGGTGTGTGTCGCTTTCCCAGCATTATCAGCGATCGAAGCCGGTTTTGAAGTATTTGTGGTGGCAGACGCCTCCGGTACGTTTAATGAGATCACACGCGATGCCGCCTGGCGCCGCATGGAAGCCGCTGGCGCCCAAATGATGACTTGGTTTGGGGTTGCTTGTGAACTGCAACGCGACTGGCGGCGAGATATCGAGGGTCTGGGCACACTATGCGCCAACCACATCCCAGATTATCGCAACCTCATGACGGCTTTTCATGCACAACAAGCCAAATAGAAAAAATGCGGTTTAAAGGCGACCGCCATTCAACTTGTGTGAGCGGTAGTGAAATATTAACGGACCATGATCGGCATTTTGCAGGGCCGATCATAAAGCATCTCCTACAACACAATAGGATAATCACGCATAGCAAGGTCTCCGCACCAAGCGTAATCTGACATGGTCGCGTTTGAAACCAATGTCGAATGTATTTTCGAATTACGTTTCACAACAAGACAAACACGGCAGCCTTAACGGCTGCCGTTTGTACTCCATACAAGGCGTATACAGATGCCTAAAGCCTCTCGCCGAACACGTACACGTAAACAAGATGATTTAAAAAAACACTCTCAACAACGCTGAAAATAAAGCGGCGTTTGCAGCACCCATGGTAAACAAGCAACGCAAACAGGCGGGTAAACCCCAGAACACCTAGCTTAAGGCGTGGAGGCGAATATGTTGCAACAAATTGCACAATTAGAAGCAAAGCCGCTGATTTATCAACCTAGCTATGAAGTGCTTGAGCGTAGTGCAATCAATCAGCGACAGCACTTGCAATATACATTGCAAAAAATCTCCGACATTGCCGCAGGTCAATCTGCGCATAATGCCCGTAGCGTCCATGTAAAAAGCCACGGCCTGATTGCTGCGGAAATCGAAATTTTTGATCAGCTACCTGCAAGCCTTGCGCAAGGCATATTTGCGCAGGGAAAAACCTTGCCATTGGTGATGCGTTTTTCAACCGTGCCCGGCGACATTTTGCACGATAAACCCTGCACGCCACGTAGCTTGGCAATTAAAATACTTGGCGTGAGCGGTGACCGATTACCTGGCAGTGAAGAGGCCACCACGCAGGATTTCTTAATGGTGAATGGCGCCAGTTTTTTATCGTCCAGTGTTCAGATGTTTCTGTCAAACTTGAAACAAATTGCCTGCACACCACAAACAGGGACGGAATTCAGACATTTTTTATCGCCCATTTTCCGTGCCACCGCCAAGCTGGTCGAATCCGTTAAACATGTGCAACTATCGCGGGTTAAACGTCTTCCCCCACCCCAAGAAACCAACATTCTTGGCGAAACCTATTACAGTCAGGACCCCATATTGTATGGCCGCCATATGGCTAAAATCGCCTGTGTGCCGGTGGCTCCCGCGCTTACTGCACTCACCGGCCTGCCCGTAAACGTATTTGCGACCGATGGCCTCAGAAAATGCATGGTGGATTATTTTACTGCGCATACCGCAGTATGGGAGCTTAGAGTGCAACTGTGTACTGACATCGAAAAAATGCCAATCGAGGACGCTACTGTGATTTGGCCACAAGCCAGCTCACCTTATATTCCTGTGGCTCGCATCACGGCTAAGCCGCAAATTGCCTGGAGTCCCTATCGCTCGCAAATCGTGGATGCCGGCATGATCTTTTCACCTTGGCATGGCATTCAAAGCCATCGCCCATTGGGTTCAGTGATGCGGCTGCGTAAAATGAGCTATGAAATGGCGAAGCATCAACGACACCTTCCTGATACCGTGCAGATGCGTGAACCGCAAAACTTGGACGATTTATGTTAATCAAGCCTCAGGGCGGGCAGCATCTAAGACAAACCCGTTAAAGCCCCAATTCGCTTAAGCCAGGGTGATCGTCTGGACGCCTACCCAACGGCCAATGAAACAAACGCTCCTCGGCAGCAATCGGCAGGTCGTTGAGTGACGCATACCGCCGCATCATCAGGCCTTGTGGGTCAAACTCCCAGTTTTCGTTGCCATAAGAACGAAACCAATAACCTGAATCATCATGCCACTCATAGGCATAACGCACAGCAATCCGGTGGTCACTAAATGCCCATAGTTCCTTGATCAAACGGTATTCAAGTTCTTTGTTCCATTTGCGTTCAAGAAATTGCTGTGCCTGCTCGCGCCCTTGAATAAACTCAGCACGATTCCGCCATTGTGTATCTAGCGTGTAAGCCTGTGCCACCTTGGCGGCATCCCGACTGTTCCAGCCATCCTCTGCTAAACGCACTTTTTCAGTCGCGGTTTCGCGTGTAAACGGCGGTAATGGGGGGCGCTTGACTATTGGGCTGGTCATTGAACGCGTCCTTTCTTATTAAGCAAATAGAGATTGGTCTCAGCGGAATCCGTAAGTAGCGTTTGATTATAGCGCTAGCAGCCGCCAGTGACCTTAGTGCCTCGGTGAAAAAATTGCGCTTAAAGGTCTGAAATCAGCGCTAATGCTGATTTTAACTCACTGGCATGAATCTCCCTGACCAGCCGAGTGCGTTCGATACCGTCTCGCATGAAAATCAGGGTCGGCCACAACTTGACCTGAAACGATCGCCCAAGTCTGCGGCCTTTTCCATCTTCAATGTTAATGTGGCGAACGTGCGGAAATGTGGCTAGACCCGCCGTAATGGTCGCTTGTGCCGCTTGGCAGTGCCCGCACCAAACTGCCCCAAACACCAACAAAGTGGCGCCCGAAAGATCATCAATGGTCTCCCGTGTTGGGTCTGCATTTTCCATGTTGATCAATCGCCTATGCGCCTACGAAGACAGTGACTGATCATTTTGGCAGGATCGCCCAACTGTTGCTACTGGTCACGTCGAAAATGTAGGTCTCAAAGGTCATTACCGCTATTTAAGGCGTCTGGCGGAATCTGCCCCTCTGCGATCTCAGAAGCAATCTCTTGTTCTTCGGTTTTAGGCATGGCTGGTGGATTGGGCTTAATTGACTTCTCGAGCGCTTGGCTGGGTATAGCGGGGCGGACTTCAGGTATTGTTGGATGCATCGCTTTTGACATGGTGATCTCCTGGCGCTTGGCGGGATGTGAGCGTTAAAAGGGGGTTAGCGGGGACATGGCATGCCAGCATCTACCCATTGCTGCACCGCTGCCACCGTTTGCGCTTTGGTGAACGGCGGCAGTGTGCGCTCACCACCTGGATCCCAGCCCCAAGCCACCAATTGATCCTCAGCAAAATGCGCTATTAGCTTTTGTCCATCTCGACCGCCGTTGCGTTGCGGGTCCTTAAGCAGCATGCATAAATCTTTGGGGGACACATCCATAAACACCATTTTGTTTTGTGGGGGTGGCAATCGCCAGTGGGGCGCACCGGGCGGCGCATGCGCCCCCATGATGGAAGGCGAATTTTTCTGTTGATGACACGAGCTGCATTCCATGGCCGGCATACCCATCCCATCGCGACCGCGCATCACTAACATCGCATGCGGGCGGCCATTATCAAACTGCAAAGGCTGGTCTCCGGCAATATGGCAGTTTTGGCAACGCGGATGCTGTAATACAGCACGAATCGGTTCAAATAATTGCTTGGTGTCGGCAGCTTCTACCCAGCTAGCCATCATGGCAAATGCACTGAAAATAAAAACTTGCCTGGTTAAATAGCCTAAGCTCGTTTGTTGCCTGAGATGGTGCATGGTGACCTCCCGTGATTTGAAATCTTTTGGTCGTATTAGTTGTCATCGACCTTAGCGGGTGCCTACCTTAGGTAAAGGAGAGCTCGCTCCACAAGGACGCATCTTTCTTCGCGACCGGCTCATCAAACGCATTAT
Organism: Methylophilus medardicus; assembly: GCF_006363955.1. Lineage (GTDB taxonomy): Bacteria > Pseudomonadota > Gammaproteobacteria > Burkholderiales > Methylophilaceae > Methylophilus > Methylophilus medardensis. Next base: position 7,622 of record NZ_CP040948.1, on the reverse strand, counting down.
GATAAGACCGCGTTACTTTATTCTCTATGGACATGCTGAGCTCAAACTTACTCACGGCAGGAAGCACATGAAACGGCCCTGAAGGGTCAAACGAGCGGTAATCTAGGCACAGGTATATGCCAGGCTCGATTAACAAGTCAAAGCGCTGCGCATAAGCAAACGGCGTGGAGACATCTGTTTGTGTGAAGCCAAATGCCAGTGCATCACGGCTAACGTTATACCAATCTTGCTCTGTACACGCCAAATCGATCGAAAACCGCAAGACGTCAAAAATCTGTTCTGCAAACGCGGGAGGTAGCATGGTTAAACCTGTTATCTAAACAATAAATTGGTCTGAAAATTGATTAAGCAGACGCTTGAATCTGTTGAAACAGTCTATGACGTGCGCATGAGCCGCAATACTGGCGCATCGCTGATTTTATTGTCAGATAAATCTGGCAAAAACCCCTGCGTCCCCAACGCATGCACTGGCCCCTACCGCCGGTCTATGCTAATTTCAGCAAACAATCTGCAAACATTCACTATTAAGGCCGACCATGCATAGCGTTGATTTTCTTGTTCAAGCTGCGATTTATCTTTCGTTTGCCATCGTATTGGTGCCTATTTTTAAAAAATTAGGGTTGGGCTCTGTGTTGGGGTATCTGATTGCTGGGGTGTTGCTCGGACCGCACGCGCTCAAACTCATTGATGATCCAGAGCACGTCATGCATTTCGCTGAATTCGGCGTGGTTTTAATGCTTTTTTTAATCGGCTTAGAGCTTGAATCACAAAAAGTATGGGCGTTACGTCGGTTGCTATTTGGCATGGGGGGCTTGCAAGTCACCGTCACCATCGCAGTGACCACCCTCCTTGCGCAGCAGCTGCACTTTTCATGGCAAGAGGCCCTCATCATCGGCATGGGGGTGGCCATGTCGTCGACCGCTATTGGTCTGACTGCCCTCATTGAAAAAAAACAATTACAGACCCCTGGTGGACAAGCTGCTTTCGCCACCTTGCTTTTTCAAGATCTTTCTGTGATTCCATTATTTATGCTGTTGGCTTGGATTGCCCCCAACCATGAAAAGGCCGGTTTTGACTTATGGGCGATGATTCAAGCGATCTCTGCCATTGTTGCCATCATTGTTGCGAGCCGTACTGTATTAAAACCCATTATGCGGATCATTGCGCAAACCGGCTTACGTGAAGTTTTCGTATCATTCTCATTGTTGTTAGTCATTGGCGTGTCATTAGCCATGCAGTCCGTGGGCCTCTCAATGGCGCTGGGGACATTTTTAGCCGGGGTATTATTAGCCGGTTCTGAATATCGCTATGAATTACGATTAGATATTGAGCCAGTCAAAGGCTTATTATTAGGCTTATTTTTCATTTCTGTAGGCATGACCGTAGATCTGGCCTTGATCATGCATCAACCTCTGATTATTTTTGGATTTGCGCTTGGTATTGTCGGCATCAAAATATGTGTCTTACTTGGACTGGGTAGGCTGTTTAAATACAATTTTCGCGATCAGCTGTTGCTTGCTTTCTCGCTCTCTCAAGTCGGTGAGTTTGCATTTGTGCTGTTTGGTGCTGCATTAAGCCAACAATCCATTTCTCTGCAAAGCTACAACACCCTTAACGCAATTGTTGCTGTGTCTATGCTCTTCACACCCTTATTACTTTTACTCTATAACCGTTTTTTAACCTTGCAATGCGGTGAACGACCCAAAGATTCCATCACTGAAAATAATGGCGTCATCATTGCCGGCTTTGGTCGATTTGGCCAAATTATTGGCCGGGTTCTCGTCGCTAAAGGCATCACCCCTACCCTTATTGATAACGACCCAAATCAGGTAGACCTGACAAGGCAATTCGGCTGGCGTTGTTATTATGGCGATGCATCGAGGTTAGATGTACTAGTGGAGGCTGGCATTGCTGAAGCGCAGCTGTTAGTCATCGCACTGAATGACACCGCCGCAGTATTAGACATGGCAAAACTCGTAAAACAACGCTGGCCAAAAGTCGCCATTGTCGTAAGAGCCAGAAGCAGAACCGATGCGTTCGATTTACGAGAAATGGATTTAAATCCAATACGCGAAACATTTTATTCGTCGTTAGAGGCTGCTCGACAAGCATTAATGGTCATTGGCGAAACTGCCGCCAGCGCAACCAAGATCATTCAGCATTTTGAACAACACGACCAAGCGCAAATCGAAGCCACCCTAAAAATCAGACATGATAGAAAAGCACTTTCTAGCATGATGGAGCAAGGACGAAACGACCTTAAAACATTACTTGAAATGGAGCGCAGTACTACAGACCCACAAACGTAGCTTACAGTCGTCCTAAAAATTAAAGGCTCCATACGGAGCCTTTAATTTCTTCATCTAAGGTGTCAACCCACGTTTAGATGTCGAGCGAACTCACGCTCAGCGCGTTGCTTTCAATAAATGCACGGCGCGGCTCAACGTTATCACCCATCAATGTAGTGAAAATTTCATCGGCACCGATGGCATCCTCGATCTGCACCTTGAGCAAACGACGTACGGTTGGGTCCATGGTGGTCTCCCACAGTTGCTCTGGGTTCATCTCACCCAAGCCTTTATAACGCTGAATATTCAGGTTATGTTTCGCTTCATTGAGTAACCAGTCGAGCGCTTGCTTGAATGTGCTGATTTTTTGCTCTTTTTCGCCACGTTTAATCAGTGCACCTTCGCCCAATAAATGGTTGACCATTTGTGAGGTGCGATTAATTTGACGGTAATCGCCGCTGCTTAAAAATGCAGCATCAATCACGCAGCTTTGCAAATTACCATGCACGAATTTATTGACTTCTAGGCGATAAGCACTGGTTTCGGTGTCTTGTGAAATAATCACCTCAGAACCTACTGCGCCTAAAATAGGACGTAATTTTTCAGCGACCGAGTTAGCTGCTGCTTCGGTGCTTAATTCAATATCACCCACGTCCTGAATCGCACGTAACACGCTTTCATCATACAAGTTGGCAATACGACGAATAACCGCTTCTGTCAGTACCATTTGCTTGGCGATACTATTCAGTGCGTCATCTTTGAGGATTTCGCCACCCTCTTTGGTGACTAAGATCGCATCGCGTAATGCAGAATTCAACAGGTATTCGTCAAGCTCGTGTTCGTCTTTTAAATAACGCTCATCACGACCCTGCTTCACTTTGTACAAGGGAGGTTGGGCAATGTAAATGTGGCCGTTTTCGACCAGCTCAGGCATTTGACGATAAAAGAAAGTTAACAACAAAGTACGAATATGCGCACCATCGACGTCCGCATCCGTCATGATGATAATGCGGTGGTAGCGTAATTTTTCTAGATTAAAATCATCTTTACCAATGCCAGTGCCCATCGCGGTAATCAATGTGGCAATTTCTTGTGAGCCCAACAACTTGTCAAAACGTGCCTTTTCGACGTTAAGAATCTTACCCTTGAGCGGCAATATGGCCTGAAACTTACGATCACGGCCTTGCTTGGCTGAACCACCCGCGGAGTCACCCTCCACCAGGTATAGTTCGCACAAGGCTGGATTTTTTTCTTGGCAATCAGCCAGTTTTCCTGGCAATCCCATCGTGTCCATCACCCCTTTACGGCGGGTAATTTCACGTGCTTTTCGTGCTGCTTCGCGTGCCCGTGCCGCTTCAACAATCTTGCCACATACAATTTTGGCATCTACCGGGTTTTCTTCTAAAAACTCCGCCAATTTTGCTGACACAATTTCTGACACTACCGGTTGTACTTCACTCGACACCAGTTTATCTTTGGTCTGAGATGAAAATTTTGGATCTGGTACTTTGACCGACAACACGCAGGTGATGCCTTCACGCATATCGTCGCCAGTCGTTTCTACTTTGGCTTTTTTTGCAAATTCGTTCTGCTCAATATATTGATTGAGTGTGCGTGTCATTGCCGTACGCAAGCCAGTCAAATGCGTGCCACCATCGCGTTGCGGAATATTATTGGTAAAGCATTGCACGGTTTCAGAGTAGCTATCGTTCCATTGCATCGCCACTTCAACCGTCATATTGTCTTTTTCGCTAATCGCGTAAAACACTTTTGGATGCAAGACGGTTTTAGTGCGGTTCATGTATTCCACGAACCCTTTAATGCCACCGCTAAATGCAAAGTTCTCTGATTTACCTGTGCGTTGGTCTATCAATTCGATTTTCACGCCATTGTTCAAAAATGACAGTTCACGAATGCGTTTCGCTAAAATTTCAAAGTGATATTCAACCAGGGTAAACGTGTCTACAGAGGCTAAAAAATGCACTTCAGTGCCTTTTTTATCGGTTGTGCCGGTCATGGCTAACGGCGCTTGTGGCACACCACGATGAAACTCCATCTGATGTACTTTACCTTTACGATAAATTTTTAAGCGTAACCAATCTGACAAAGCATTGACCACAGACACACCCACGCCATGTAGGCCGCCAGATACTTTGTAGGAGTTTTGGTCAAACTTACCGCCTGCATGCAGCTCGGTCATGACAATTTCAGCCGCAGAGCGTTTGGGTTCGTGTTTGTCGTCGTCTTTCACATCCGTTGGAATGCCACGGCCATTGTCCGAAACGCTGATCGAGTTATCGGGATGAATAATGACTTTGATGTCATCACAGTGTCCAGCCAACGCTTCATCAATCGCATTATCGAGCACTTCAAAAACCATATGGTGCAAACCAGAACCATCTGACGTGTCACCGATGTACATGCCGGGACGTTTACGTACGGCGTCCAAACCTTCCAAAATCTTGATACTGTCTGAGTTATATTCTTGTGGCTGTGCCATAACAAAAGTTTCTTTAATTGAGATTAAAAGACAACGCTGCGTGTTTCACGTGAAACACGCAGGGTGCATTATATGCGCATTGGCATCACAACGTATTTATAGTTGGCATCGCTACCTGCTGTAATCAGGCAACTGCTGTTTGCATCGGCAAACGCAAATTCAATGTTTTCGTCATTGAGGTTATTGAGCACATCAATCAGATAAGTAACATTAAAACCAATATCTAATGGCAATAAGCTGTAATCAATTTCTAATTCTTCTTCGGCTTCTTCTTGCTCAGTGTTGGTACTGATCAATTTAAGCAAGCCTTGTGTAATTACCATCCGAATACTGCGATATTTTTCATTCGATAAAATCGATGCCCGTTGCAACGCCGTCAATATGGCCACTCGATTCACCATAAATGTGTTTTGGTGACCAGTTGGAATTACCCGGTTGTAATCCGGAAACTTGCCATCAATCACTTTGCTGATCAGTTGAATATCGCCAAACTCAAAACTGACTTGGCCATTGAGCAAATCAATCACCACTGGCGATTCTGATTGTTCATCGAGCAATTTAGTCAATTCAAGCACGGTTTTGCGTGGCAAGATCACCTCGGTTTTTTCAAAACTCTGGTCTAAGGTCGTGCTGGTGTAGCTCAAACGATGCCCATCCGTGCCCACCACATGTAGCTGATTGCCATTCACTTCTAGCAGTAAGCCGTTTAAGTAATAACGGATGTCTTGCTGCGCCATGGCAAATTCAACTTGTTTGAGTAAACGCTTCAGCTCCGACTGCGCCAAACTGAAACTGATATTTTGGCCACTCGCTTTACTCATCAACGGATAATCCGCTGCAGGCAAGGTTTGGAGATTGAATCGACTTTTACCCGCTTTTAGTGTGATCCGATTATCTTGGTTGTTCATTTCAATTGACGCACTGTCAGGCAGTGAACGACAGATATCCAGCAATTTCTTGGCAGAAATGGTTGTACTCAATTCGCCTTCGATGCCACCGTGCACTTTCAGCGAAATCTGCATTTCCAGATCAGTCGCTGTCAGATGCATTTCTTGCTGCTTGATGTTAACTAGCAGATTTGAAAGTATCGGTAAGGTATGTCTACGCTCTACGATTCCGGTGACACTATTGAGGGGTTTAAGCAATACCTCACGGTTGATTTTGATTTGCATGGCCTGACCTGTATTAATAACTTTATTTCAATATATAAAAGATAAGATTAATAGTAATGTGCGACTTTTTTGTGGGTAAGTCTAAAAAATTATTAAATTCATAGACTTACAGACATTTTTACTTGTGTATAAATTGCGGTTCTAACATGCATCTTTTGTGGCTAATATTGTAAACTGATTTTATCTTGTCTATACGCAATATTTAAACACAGTCTAATCTCAACTTATCCACAGCTTTTGTTTTCAGTTTTAATCACGAATCACTTGCGTCAACAAACCAATATCACGTGCCAATGTTTGGTCATTTAATCGTAATTGTTCTATTTCTTCGCAAGCGTGCATGACTGTGGTGTGATGTCTGCCACCAAAGGCCTCGCCAATTTCAGGGAAGCTATGATTGGTGAGCTCACGTGCCAATGACATTGCGACTTGTCTAGGCCTAGCTACGTTACGAGAGCGCTTCTTGCTAAACATGTCGCTGACTTTGATCTTATAGTAGTCGGCAACTGTTTTTTGTATGTTTTCCATGGTGATTTGGCGGCCGCGAACGGCGATTAGATCGCGCAAGGCATCCTTAGCTAAATGCACATCGATTGCATGGCCGGTAAAATTGGCCATGGCAATAATGCGGTTCAACGCGCCTTCAAGCTCACGCACACTCGATCTGATTTGCTTGGCTACAAAAAATGCGACGTCTTCGTGCAGATTGATTTTTAGATTCTCAGCTTTTTTGCGCAGAATTGCGACGCGCATTTCTAATTCCGGCGGTTCAACGGCAACCGTTAAGCCCCAGCTAAATCGTGTACGCAAGCGCTCATCCATGTCAGCGATCTCTTTCGGATAGGTATCGCAGGTGATGACAATTTGCTTCTTTTCTTCAATCAAACTGTTAAACGCATAAAAAAACTCTTCTTGCGTACGCGTTTTTTTGGCAAAGAACTGTATGTCGTCAATCAGTAATAAATCTAACGAGTGGTATTGCTGTTTAAATTCATCAAACGCTTTATTTTCATAAGCCTTTACGACATCTGATACATAGCGTTCGGCATGTAGATAACGAATATTGGCATCCGGTTTTGCTTTTTTAAGTTCATTGCCAATGGCTTGCAGTAGATGGGTTTTCCCTAAACCTACCCCACCATATATAAATAAAGGGTTATAGGCTTGCCCTGGATTGCCGGCGACTTGGATCGCGGCTGCGCGGGCCAATTGGTTAGCACGACCAGTGACATAGTTATCAAATAAAAAACTATCGTTTAAACCACTTCCCTTTTCTGATCGCAATGCTTTTACTGGTGCGCGGTTAGGGATAGGTTTTTTTTCAACAGACTTTATGGATGCTGCTGGACTATTAAGCTTGGGGTCTGTCTCTGCGGTGGATTGCGAAGGTGTTTTTTTGGCAGGAGGTTCTGCAGTGGAGGTTTGTTCACTACTATCTACTATCAGTTCTAATACTGCGCTGGTAGATAATTCTGTTGCAATCGCTTCAATGCGTGAAAAAAACTTGCTTTTCACCCATTGCATGACAAATTTGTTGGGCGCGACAATTTGCACCGCATCGCCATTGACGCGTGCTTTCAGCGGTTTTATCCATGTATTGTATTGCTGTGCTGAAAGTTCTTTTTCGAACTTGAGCAGACAATAAGCCCAAAAATTTTCCAT